>CAYGAG010000073.1:7370-7602 GCA_964347765.1 uncultured Candidatus Bathyarchaeia archaeon | reverse complement strand
ACGCAGTAGATAGTTATGGAAGGTCAATTGAGATTGTGAGATTCTAAGTGCACATATCGCTTATCTCGAACACTTACACAAAATTTATCTTCTCTCACATCTTACCTTCTATCACAGAGTATAGGAAGAGATCAATATGCAGAGAGTTCAATGTCCTGTCTGCAATCAGGATGGAATTCTACAATGGAAGGAAACAGTCACTAAAGTCAAAGGGAAGGAGTATCATTACAGG
>CAYGAG010000073.1:0-7346 GCA_964347765.1 uncultured Candidatus Bathyarchaeia archaeon | reverse complement strand
CTAATAGTCACAACATCCAGGGAAACCTAAATGGTGCTATCTGAACAAAAGACATCTGCAGACTTCATCAATTACACAAAACAAAGAGTCACTTACACAAAGTCTTACACAAAACAATAGAAGATCAGATTCGCCCATTCCCAGCTTCTTTCAGGAAAACAGACTAGATTCTGGAAGCCGGGGATGGGAATTGAACCCACATATAGCGGCTCTGCAGGCCGCCGCCTGAACCGTTCGGCCACCCCGGCACATATACAGCTTTTTCTTCGCCAGATCGTAATAAACGTTGTTCACTTTGTTGTGTATCTGCCTTTTTTCAGAAACTGGTTTTCATATATTTTTCTGACTTGTTGTATAGTGTCTGCTTCTTCAGCATTCTTGTCTTCCCGAATCCGATTTATTCTTGCAAAACGTAAGGCCATGCCTGACCTGTATCTTGTGCTTTCCTGAATTTCGTTGTATAGAACTTCAACAACTATCTTTGGAGTCACAATGACTCTTCTACCCTCCTCTTCAACGGTCATTGATTTGAGCTGCTCGGTCATCCTGATAATCTCAGCGTCGGTGAGACCTTTAAAAGTCTTCCCAACCACCAAGAATTCACCTGTATCAAGATCACGCGCAGCCAAATAATAGTCCGAAAGCCATTCAAATCTACGACCATACCCGTATTCCGCGGCAACGATAACCAGATCCAGTGGCTCCAAAACAGGCTTTATCTTAAACCAACGTTTTCCCCGTGTTCCAGGCGTATACTTGCTGTCAAGCTTCTTTGCCACAAGCCCCTCATGACCAGCATCTATTGCCTCTTTCAGAAACTTCTCAGCCTCTTCTATATTGTCAGTCACCAATTGATCTGTCACGCGTATCCCGCCGGCGTGTTCAATTAGGATCTGCCTTCGCTGCACATAAGGAAGCGAGATCAGACTTTTCCCGCCCAAGTACAGGATGTCGAATAAGTAGAGTGTCACAGGTATCTTTTCGGCCACGTCCTCTACAGCGTGAATTCTCTTGAACCTCCTCATTAAATGTTGGAAAGGTATAGGAGACCCTTGTTTGTCAACAGCAATCACTTCACCTTCGAAAATTGCTTCTCGTACTTTCACGTCTCTTCGAACTTTCGCTTCGATCTCCGGCAGGCTGTATGTGACATCTGTGAGTCGCCTACTGAATATTCTCACCTCGCCATCAAGTTTATGAATCTGAACCCTTGCTCCATCCAGTTTATGCTCGAAGGCTGTTCTGCCATCATGCTCCTTCAACGCTTCCATCACATCATTCGCAGTCTGAGCCAGCATCAGCTTGACAGGTCTAAACAGGCTAAACTTAGTTTCAGACAATCCCTTCTCGCCTTGCGTCTTCGCGATGGCTGCCACTTCAGCTACGTCTCCCAAGATCATGCTCGCCCTCCGAACAATCTTCAATGAAATGTGGAAGGCCTTGGAAACCGCCTCTTCCATCAATCCTTCATGGAACCCGATCCTCATCTCTCCTATGAAAATCTTGACCAAATACTTCGCTTCAATTGGTGATGCAAGGCTCAGCAATGATTCGACGATCCGCTCCTTCTTTTCTCTTGAACCTGCCCCAGCTGCTTCTGCTATCTCTTCAAAAACATGTCTAACCTCCATAATAGTCAACTCTCTCTTGAAGAGCGTTGCCTGTCTTTCAGCCTTCCCCTCCTCCAACAGTATTCTCGTAGCTGACCCGACGTCGCCAGTCTTGCTAAAGGCGTCCATGAACTTCTTCCATTCCGTTTTGGTTATGCACTTTATTATCTGCCTGAGCGTTGACCAGCTCACTTCCAACGCCTGCTGACTCCATTTGGGAAAGGGTCTTCCAAGCATCATGGAGACGGCAGGTTCAACCTCCTTCTCTTCCAACATGTTCAAGAAATCCGCGACTAGGCTGACCATGCGAAGCCGTTTGCTCGTAGCTTCAAGTTTCTCACAAAGCTCAGCCAAGGCTTGAAAGGACGTAGTCATAATATTAACCCTTAAACGTTCTCTCAAGCCTCATTCAGCAACATTGAGAAATAAACGTTATTTCCGCGCTACTTACTACAAGAGAGCCTCGAGGAAAAAAGGCTGCTTTAGAATGAATCCGCCAGTTTTGCTTTCACTTCTTTTATCTTCTTCTCTAATTCCTTTGCCTTTTCTTCGTTTTCCAATGCCTTATGACAATCTCTTGCATATTCCAAGGCGCTTACTCCAAATCTGTCAAACCCTTTGTCAAAGGACAAATCAGCAGAATTCGCAAAATTCTCCAGAGCATCTTTGTAGTTCTTGACGAAATAGTCGCATTCGCCTGCCTTGTAGAGCATTGACGCAGCATCAAAGAAATTGTTCGCCTTTCGATACAGTTCAGAAGCTCGAAGAAAATTCTCCTTCGCCTCTTCGTATTTGCCGCCCTCATAAAGCACATTACCATCTTTATGCAGTCTTACAGGATCTTCTTTCGCATTCTCTTCGCCCATCATGGTCAACTCACAGCTTTCTACTATTCAAACGAAACTCCCATTTAGGTTTTCCCGTCCATTCCCAAAGAACGCAAACAGCATCACACATCCCAAACTATTTAGCAACGATCACAGAAACGCTTGACAGTGAATCAACATGAAAATTTGTGATGCTCACGTACATCTAGGGAAGTCTGGACCCTGGCAACCTTATATGGATCCAACTATCTACATAGACAAGCTGCTAAACCTTTTCAACCAACACAACGTTGAGAAAGCCGTCATCTTCCCAAACCCGAACGTTGGCGACAAATACCCTCTGATGAACAATTACATCTCAGAATGTACACGAAGATATCCAGGCCGTCTGATCGGTTTCGGTCGAGTAGACCCCAGAAGAGAAGACTCTATAGAAGAGCTAATCCGCATGAAAAACACCCTAGATTTGACCGGTGTCAAGCTGCATCCCATGGTGGAATGCTTCAGACCAGATCATCCATTCTTCAACAAGTTCTTCCAGAAGACGAGTCAACTGGAGCTTTCAATGCTCGTTCACACAGGACAAGGATTCTCTTCACCTGGCCTAATCCTCAAGATCGCCAAGAAACACGCAAAACTGCCCATAATCTTAGGTCACTTGAAAGAAGCCTCTGTTACCGCCTTGGAAAAAGCCAGAAATGTTTACGTTGAGACTTCAGGCACAAGACCAGAACTTATCGAACTCTCAGTAGAAATAGACGAGGACAGAGTACTCTTCGGATCTGACGTGCCATATTTCCGCTATCCAACTCAAGTAGCGATCGTTGAGGCTGCAGAAATCTCTCCAAAGCAGAAGAGAAAGATTTTCAGTCAAAATTTCCACAATCTATTCAGTCGAAAATGGGATAAGGAACCATAAACCTAGACACTCTGAGCCACACCATGTCCCTCAAATGTGTTCAATGTCACACAGAATTTCCTATATATCCACCAAAGGACACGTGCGACAAGTGTGGAGGAATACTGGAATACACCGTAATTTCACGCAAAAACCATGCCAAAACGTTCTCCGGCAAGCTCAGATTCTGGAGATACGAAAGTCTTCTCCCACCCGTCCAAAACATAATGAGTTTGGGTGAAGGGGGAACCCCCCTACACAAGGCAGAGAGGCTTGAAACGAAGCTTGGCTTAAGACAGCTGTATCTCAAAGATGAAACTCGAAATCCCACCAACTCATTTCGTGACCGAGCAGCGGCCCTGCTCACTTCCAACGCCCTAGATCTAAAGTACGACACGGTGATCTGTGCTACTAACGGAAACCTAGGAGCCTCTATGGCCGCCTACTCAGCCAAGGCAGGCTTGACCTTCCACGCGATCGTACCGAAACTCGTTGACGTGGGAAAACTAGCTCAAATGCTAGTTTACGACGCTGTAATCGAAGAATATGGCGAAACCGTCGACGATTCCATAAGCAAGGCCCAGATCTTTGCGAATGAGACTGGTTGTTACCAAGCCACTGCAGGACTAAATCCTCTGATCATTGAAGCGCAAAAGACCATCGCGTATGAAGTGTATGAGCAAATGGGCGTCCCAGATTGGTTCATCGTCCCTGTAGGAGGTGGAGGCACAATATACTCAATATGGAAAGGTTTCAAAGAACTCAAAGAGCTCCGAATGACGAAATCCCTGCCTCGTATGATCGGAATCCAGCCGAAAGGATGCGCCCCTATAACCGAAACATTCATGAAGAAAAGCTCTAAACTGGTAAAGATTTCCAAGCCTTCTACTCGCGCCCTCGCTGTTCTGGTCGTCAATCCCATATACGGAAGACTGGCCATAGGAGCGATAGAGGAATCCCATGGCACGACCTCGGCGGTTTCCGATCCTGACATTCTAGAAGCAGAACTTCAGATAGCCAAATTTGAAGGGATTTTCGCAGAACCAGCAAGCTCAGCCTCAATTGCAGCGTTAAGAGGTTTGATTGATGATGGGAAGATCTGCAGAAGTGAAAGCGTTGTTTGTCTAATTACCGGAAGTGGTCTCAAAGCCACAGATATCCTTCATGCAGTAACTAAAAAGCGGAAGACTGCTGTCCTAGGCTTGGAGATTAGCACTAAGGAAAAGATCTTGCGGATCCTAGATCAAAGAGACACCTATGGCTACGATATATGGAAGAAGTTAGGAAAGACAATGACTAGGGCGGCTATATACCAGCATTTGAACGAACTGCTGGCGAAAGGTATGATAACAGCTTATTTTAAGGATGGTAAGAAGTTTCTCAGAATAACGCAACGTGGCAGAAAGGTCATGCATGCAATAGATGATTTGAAGATTCTCATGTAGCCTTGTCGATGCTTACTGAGATAAACTAAAATAGTATAGTTACAGCTAAACTATCACCATGTAGAAGCATGAGGATATATGTATTGAAGACAAATATAAAAGCCACTGTTCAGTTGGGCCTTGCAGGCATTTTTACGGCTCTTGTATGTGTGGCAACAATGATATTCACAATCTACGTGCCGAGCACAAAGGGCTTCTTCAATATTGGGGAAACCATGGTATATACGTCTGCACTCATTGCTGGTCCGCTCGTCGGAGCCCTCGCTGGCGGGATAGGTTCCATGCTTGCTGATCTACTGCTTGGGTACTACTACTATGCACCAGCGACATTGGTGATCAAAGCATTGGAGGGGGGAGTTGTAGGCTTTCTCAACCGCAAAAGACATCTTTTCACTAATCATCACAGTCGAGCAGAATGGAAAATCTTCACCGCAGAGATTGGGATACTCGTAGGGGCACTGACAGGCCTTTTGGGGTTCCTTTACTATAGTGGCATAGTTGAGCTCTACTCAGGCATTCTTCTCCCGGAGGCCTTTACATCCATGATTTTCGTTCCAATGGAGTTCTGGCTAGGTCTAGGAGTCTTTGCTGCATTGTTAGTGATTGCTGTTGGTTTCGTCTCGGATCCCGAATTTGGTTGGATGATCATCTCGACAATCTTTGGAGGATTGCTAATGGTTGCTGGATACTTCATCTATGAACAGTTGTTCCTCGGGGTATTTGCCTTTGCAGAAGTCCCAGTCAATATCGGACAAATGACAATAGGGCTGATTATAGCAATGCCTGTCGTGAAGATTGTCCAACGGACCTTACCACAACTTGGACGCTAAGAGACGCGTTACGTTGGGAGACTGAAGGATGAGACTTTCCACCGGAAAAATCCCAATCAACCTTCTAAGAGAGGTTGTCTTTAGGAGTCTAGGCGATAAGCGAGAGGAAATTGTGGTAGGTCCTGCTGTGGGATTTGATGGTGCGGTCATAAATGTCGGGGACAAGGCGGTGGTAGTTGCGATGGACCCGGTCACAGGCGCTGTAGAACGAGTGGGATGGCTAGCCGTAAACGTTAATGCCAATGACGTTGCCACCTTCGGTGTAGAACCAGCTTTCTTCTTTTCATCCATCTTGCTTCCAGAAAAGCTGAACACAAGAACTCTCAAGAGCATATGTAACCAGATGGATGAAGCTGCAAAAACTTTGCGAATAGGCATAGCGGGAGGTCACTGCGAAGTAACTCAGGGGATTGCAGATCCAATTGTTGTGGGCTGCGCCATGGGTATAACTGGTCAAGGTGACTATGTAACTGCAGGTGGAGCAAAACCGGCTGACAAGCTCATAATGACGAAGAGCGCGGGTATTGAAGGCACTGCAATTCTCGCGTCAGATAGGGAGAAGCTCTTGAAGAGTGTAATCGAAGCTTCAGCGTTGGACAAAGCTAAAAGCCTTTTCGAAAGGGTCAGCGTTGTCAAAGAGGCATTGACAGCTATTGAATCCGGAGGAGTTGGGGCTATGCACGATCCAACCGAAGGCGGCGTGTCTGGAGGAGTTCACGAGATGGCGGATGCATCAAAAGTTGGGGTAAGAATATCTCACAATGAAATTCCTGTCACCGCTGAGACTCTTGATATATGTGACTTCTTTGAAATTGACCCTTTACAGTTAATCAGTTCAGGAGCATTGCTAATCTCTGTGAAACCGGAGTCAGCGTATAGAGTGGTCAGAAACGTTGTGAAGCAGGGTATTCACGCTACCATTATTGGAGAATTCACGGAAAGAAGAGATGAACGAATACTGATAGAGAAGGATGGAAGCCAGCGAGCCTTACCTAGACCAGTGTCAGATCATCTTTGGCTAGCGCTTCGGGATTGATCTCCGGAATTTTTATGAAACAACTGAAGAAGCCAGTAAAACATGAAGAAGGGGTAGTAGAAGGAGTATCTAAAAGAGCGCGAATGGACCAGCCCACATTTTATCTCCAAAGCGGCAAGCGAAAAACTCTCTTTCAGACTCCAATCTTCAGTCGGCCTGATATGCAGACAGTAGATGTCGTCTCCGATTAGGACCCTGTAGCCCTTGTCTTTAATCCAATTGACAATATACGCGTCTTCATAAGCATGCAGCTGCTCAGGTATCCTGATATCTTTCACCAGCTCAGTTCGAATAATCGTATCGTGCATTCCTCCTCTAAGCTTGAAGCACTCTCTTGCCACTAGAGCCAACGACTTCAAAAAGAACTTGTTCTTCACGTTAGGAATCACATCAATATTCAGACCCCAGACCGCGCCAACATCACTATCAATGTATTCCTCAGCTTTTTCAAACCAGTTCTCACAGAGTATGACATCACTATCCACAAACATGAACAGATCCGTTTCGACTTCTTGTATCCCCCTCTCTCGCGCCCTAGCTCTTGAACCGTCTTCGGCAATAATCTTCACATTTCCATACTTCCGGTCAAACCCTCTAATAATTCCCAACGTGCTATCTTTTGAGTGCCCATCGACAACTATCAAACGTCTAACTGGAACATTTTCATATACCGAATTCAAACAGTCATTCAGTAAATGCT
>CAYGAG010000072.1:0-7738 GCA_964347765.1 uncultured Candidatus Bathyarchaeia archaeon | reverse complement strand
CGACTCTGCGCAGGAGTTCGCTTTCGTAGTATCCAAGGGTCATGCCGTGGTAAACTTGCCGAGTCCCTGGCTCATACGCGGGTTTCTGCCGCGCTAGAACTACAGCCAAACGGTCAAGATCTGCTATGACGTCCCTGTCAGCCATTTCATCGAACGCATAAAGTCCTGCTTGGTGTGCCAGCAGTTGTCGGATGGTGATCTTGTCCTTGCCTTGTTGAGCAAACTCGGGCCAGTACGTTGAGATACGTTCGTCGTAGTCGAAGAGTCCTCGTGAATGAGCAAGCGCCATGGTTAGACCAGACAATCCCTTCGTGGTCGAGAACACGATCACCATGGTGTCTTCTTCCCAGGGTTCTCCGGTGGCTTCGTTTCTGACGCCGCCCCACAAATCGACTACTTTTTCCCCGCGATAGTAGATACAAGCGGCAGCACCAAGCTCATTGCGACGTTCGAAATTCTCAGTGAAGGCTTGCCGCACAGCCTCAAATCCGGGCTTGACGAAACCTGCTATTGCACTGCGCTTGGTCAATTTGCTTCATCCTCAACAAACCTGGAATTCAGGTTGCAAAGTCATTTTTTGAACTAATTATAAATATAGTGTGCGCACGCCTTTGATTGAACTTGAGTATGTGCTACTCTGATTCGTCGAACAGCTTGTTGACAAACTTACATCCCCGATTTTCTGTAGGATTCTTTTCATTGTAAAAACACATTTTGCGGGGCTCTTCTTTTGAGTATTTCAGACACCCCCAACATTGGCTGAACAACCGAACCTTGTACTTGTCCCTACGCTCTCTACACAATTCGGCAGCTTTCTCCAGAGGAATATTGTTTGGCATGAAACAACATCTCTCGCCAGAAGAACAAAACTTTATTCGTGCGCACTAATCAAGGTTTCTCCCACAAGTCATAAAACCAACAAGCTTCTTTGTTTGGGGAGTGTGATAGCATGAAAAACAGTTATCGAATGTTTCCAATTGGTTATGTTCGTAGACAAAAGAGCCAGATTTATCTGGAGATTCGAGAACCGTTTCGACCTGCAATGAAGCAACTAGATCACTTTAGTCATGTTATGGTGTTCTGGTGGGCAGATAAACACGATAATGAAAGAAGCCGTAATATCATGCAAACAAACCCACCTTATGCAAAGGAAAAGGTTACTGGGGTCTTTGCTACCAGGGCAGAGTATAGACCCAACCCAATAGCTATGACAACCTGCAAAACTATTGAAGTTGATGGTAAAAGTGGAACGATAAGAGTTGCAGACATCGATGCGTATGATGGTACACCAATAGTAGACCTTAAAGCATATTTCCCTGTATGTGACAGAGTGAAAGAAGCAAAAATCCCAGAATGGCTCTCTGACTGGCCTGAATGGATGCCTGAAGAGGGCATAGGACTCTGAAGAACATCATAGCTTGACCCGACATAGTCGACCTACTTGTATACTATCTACTACTATTCTAGAACCTGCGCGCGCCGAAAATTCGACAGCTACCACTATTCTTCAAACTTCTGGCAGTTGCAGCCTTTGACTCTGCACTTCTTATCTTCGACATGGTCGCCGCGCGGATGACCGCATTTCTTGCAAGGTTTTAGAATAGTAGCTGAGAGTACTGCGTCTTGACTGAGAATATCGCTCATTAAATTCACTCCTCTTATCATAGTTGAATTTTAGCTGGTTCAATTTTCTCTTCTTGATGCGCGCTACCAAACAGGGTGTAGTGCTCGCATCGGCATGTCTTACATATCTATTCAGCTTTCTCCAATGAGCCAGAAAACCACTTTTTGCATTATGTCCCACTCAGAACCTTCGTCGTCGAATTCGTCGCCAAAGGTCACTTCGTCACGATAATTGTCTTCCTCGATTTCTGGATGCGTACCTATAAGAAAGGCTCTCCCTTGTTGGTTTTCAAAAGCCACAATCGCAGTCTGGTTTCCGACGTCATAATTTCCAAGAATGGTTATATTGGCATCAGCATTTGGTGTCAAAGCAGGACCCCAGTAGTAGAGCGTTATTTGGGAGTCTTCTTCAGATTGTGTAATTGGATGTACATGATTGGCAATATTCACTTTGGCCATAGTGTAGTTTGGATAAGGCATGATTTCGTTGATGGGACCTGTGGCTGTGCCGGCAAACAATCCTAATGGTGTCATTGGTAGTTGGCTGCCTCGCCAAAAGACTGTCTCAGCAGCAAAGTAGGCTCCCCCACAGATTCCAATATAGCCGCCGCCGTTATGAACGAAACTCCTTATGTTTTTCTTGCCTTCTGAAGAGATATCCTGGGCGTATTCGTACATGTTTCCACCGGGTATGCACAGAATACGGAAATTTGTGAGTCCTTTGTTAATCTGTTGTGCCCTGAGAGTTTCAACCGTGTAATTCATCCACTCAAACATTTTCTTGGCAGCTTGTACGGATTCGTTCCAAGTTCCCCGACCTGCATATATAGCTATGTCAACTTGTTGAGTTGAGGGTGTGTCAAAGTTCCATACCAGAAGAACCATGACTATTGAAGACGACAGTAAAACTATCAAGCCGATTACCTTCCATTTCATTGGACTTCCCACTTTCATCTTTGTTTTGCTTTCCTAAAAGTCTAACGTTATTATTGTGCACGTGACATTTCCACTAAACATGAAAAATTGTGTGAATGAATTTTTATCCTATCTTAAAAAGAGGGGGAGTTGTCGGGTGATATCTCCACTGTAGGGAGAGTTCAAATCTCTATCGGTCCAGTTTAGAATTCCTACATACACTCGGTTTTGACTTTCTCTTCAGGAAGAGTTCACTTGGCTTTCCACCAAGCCACGACCTACATGAGAAAGGCCGCTTGCCAGACAACTATTGCATTCAAGTTTGATTGCGTCTCCAGTGTGGGCGCGGTTGCATGAAGTATGATATTGCCTGGGGGGTCTTTCGTGTTTGATAAGATTTTTTATCAGAAAGGTCTAAAATTAGGTAGCTACTTCCTTTTTAGTTGCTATGAATTCAGTTCTTGCGTCGCTTCATAAGGTTTTGAAAGATAAAACTCGAAGGAGAATCATTCTTCTGCTACAGGAGAAGGGAAGCCACGGGTATGTCGACTTGATGAAAGCATTAGGAATTGCAAATACAGGAAAGATGAACTATCATTTGAAAGTGCTTGGGGATCTCCTGTCAAAAAATGAAGATGGACGATATTCCCTTTCAGAAAAGGGTGAACTTGCCTCAAGGCTATTGTTAGAGTTACCTAAACTCAGCTCAAGTCAATTGGGATTAGGTTTTAGGGAGCCTCAAGTCTTTTGGTGGGGCATTATAGTCTGCATCTTTACGATGATAGGCTTGTCAGTTTTGCTTCGGTATGTATTCAGCGAACTAACTAGTGGCTACCTTACCTTTCACAGCTTAGGTCAGGCTGTCCCCTTATTTTATGTAGGCGCAACGTTCTTGATAATCGGATCCTACATGATAATCTCAGATGTAAGGAAGAACTCAAAGCCTAGTCCTAATCTAGGCGGACTTACCAAGAGAAAGGTGATTGTTCTGGCAATCTTGATTATGGTAGGACTAGCCCTAATCGGGGTGGCGGACTCTACTATAACGTCTGACGAGACTCTCACTCAAATTGACCATATGAGTAACACGGCTGGTTTGAAGAGTTATTTAATCTTTCTGCAGCAAGGAGTAGTTTGCAGGATCGCATTAACAGTGAGTACAACAGAAATCGGCCAAAGTTATAACGTATCAGTTAACCATATTGAAGAGAATCGTAGCCTATATCGTTCTGGAGGACCAATTGATAGTCAGGTAATCTGGCAGGGTTTCCGAGCATACAGCACAGGGCATTATGAGGTTTACTGGAACGGGTTAAACGTCACCCAAGTTACTGCATACAGACTTGACACGGTGACTCCCTTGATTCTCAAATACGCGTTTTCAGCGGCAGGTGTATTTGTGCTCATTGCAGGGGCGGTTTCTTTTCTTGGATTTGAACGCGATGAATTGTTCCACGGTAGAAAGACAGGAGTCTTCTGGTGGGGTTTAGTGGTTTTTGGTCTTGCTCTATCATGGCTCTTCACGATTCTTTGGAGGGGATTGGTTCTTGAACTTGAGTCCTATGGTGTTCTTGAGTCTCAAAATGTTCTTTTCTCTCTTGCCATTCCTATACTACTGTTCATCGGATTTCACATGATGAAGGAGGGGGCGAAGAGAGAAAGCCAAGCCTATGGACCAATAACCGAATCAAAGTTGTATAGACTGCATTTCTACTTGAGCCAGAGAAATTATAGAGCCTTAGTCTACCTGCTTGCGAGCGTAGTGATTCATCTTTTTCAACTGATATTTAGAAGCATTAATTTCGGCGTTTTGTATCTCTATATCAACCCGATTGGGATCATGCTGCTGCTTCTGTTTTATGGTCCTCCACGTCCGTATGGTGGATGGGTTGACCCTAATTCAATCCTGCCCTTTCTCTTGTTGACGTTCAGTCTTTTTGTGGAGATATTCATAGCGTGTGAGTTCTTCATCAGTGTGAATGATCGACTACCAAGAGTGAAGAAGCCTGAGGACCCTCAGCCTCCCCTTGAATAAGAACTCTAGACTGCTGTCCACTCCGTCTTAGGTAAGAAGCGACTCTGCAATTATTCAATGTCGATAGGGAATCTCTTTCCGGTTCTCCACAGTCTATCGACAAGGCAGGAATAGCGTAGTTGCGGAAAGCATCATCATGTGTCAGGGTTCAGATCCCCTCAAGGGCGAGGATTATCTGAATGATGGCATTACTTCCTTCGCGAATCTTCTCATCGAACCAACGATTTCTTCATTTCGAGAGAAAGATGTCAAGAAGTAGCTGGCGCCCTTTTCCACTGCTGCTTCAATCCCTTTGAAAAACTCCCTTGAGTCGTAAGGCCTCCATGAATCCAAACCACCAGCCATGAAGGCAATCTGGTTCCTGCGGTTCACCTGCTTTGCAGCTCTCAAGACCTTCATCTTTCCATCTAGATAGTCTTCAGGCTCCGCTCTTGGACGAAACTGGGGAATATAGCAAATGTCTGCATAACGGCCAGCCAGTTGGAGCATCCGGTCTCCTTGACCTCCAAACAAGAGCTGAGGATATGGCTTCTGCAAAGGTTTGGGATCTAGTACTGCATCCCTAGCCCTGTAGTGCTTTCCCTCAAAGGTCACTTTCTTCTGGGTCCAAAGCCTAATCATGAGCTCAAGGCCTTCTTTCGTTTTGTCCACTCTGATCCTGGGCTCGTTCCATTCACTGTACCCCTGAAATTCAACTTGGGACCATCCAGCTCCTACACCCACAACTACTCGTCCTTTTGACAGGATATCAAGCGTCGAAACCATCTTAGCTAACATGCTGGGTGATCGAAAAGGAATAGGAGTGACCAAAGTGCCAAGGCGGATATTATCTGTCTTTGCCGCAAGATAAGTCAGCGTTATCCAGCTTTCAAGAGTGGAATTACTATCAGGCCGTTTAAGCCATTCAGTTTCTCCCCACATATAATGATCCGGAACGACCGCTCCATCAAAGCCAAGACTATCAGCTTCCAAAACAGCTTCCTGTATTAGTGCAAGATCTACAAACCAGTTCCCCAAACCAGAAAGAAAGAACTTCACCTGAAACCACATCTGTACAAGCCTATCTGTTTCTTAAAAGCTTACCCGATCTCCCCCATAAATAAGAGAGGATGGGATGTGCGGGGATATCTCCACTAGAGTGAGGTTCAAACCACTCCGCCTGCTTTTTAATTCTTCATTACTGTACTGTTAAGGGATTGTTTTACTGCTGCTTCGTTTTCGAAATAGCTTGACCTACTTTAGACGCACGTTAGAATAGCCCGTGCGTTCTTGGAGTGTGTAGGAAAGAAAGTGGCGTGCATTAAGGGGTGATGAAGCACGTGTGAATCATCTAGGAATCTCTTTTTTCAATATATCCCGTATCTCGCGAAGCGTGATCAGTATCTCGTCATCTAAGCCTTCCATTCTTGGTACTGGTTCTTCAACTGGGTGAACAACCTCCGTTCCTGTTACATAAGGTGCCTTAAATTTCCTGAGCTCGTTAAGGATGAAGTCGCGGACTTCCTCATAAAAAACGATGCCTTCCAATTTGACTTCTGGCCCCTGTTGCTTACTGCCAGAATAACCTGCAGTCTCGACATGAACTGACCCGATTCCAAACAGCCTATCAAAGGGTCCTGCCCTGCTGGATATGTTTGTAATAGTCCTGAATGGCACGTGTTTGCGAGTTACAGTTAAGACGCCTTTCCTTACGTAGACCTCAGGCATGGTTTCGCCTGTTTCGGCTTTTACCGAGTACTCAATGCTTCTTATGTAAATGGGAGTCAGGATCAAGGATGGAGTCAGCCATATCAGGTTGAAGACGATTGTCCAGAAGTTTATGGGGCCAATCCATGTGTTGATGTGTTGAGTTGCGCTTGGATATGTCTCTGGTTCTGCAGAAGCGGCTACATAAGCCATTCCAACAAAGCCTGTGATCGTTATCGCCCATATGATTAGTGCTGCAACTATCGGTTGAAGCAGTCTCTTGTGCAGGAATGCTTTTGATGGTTTAAAGATCTTTCCACTCGAGATGTTCTTTACTGGAGGCTTGATGACTTTTTTCTTAACGTAATTTTCCAAATCTAATCACCTTCCTTTTTTCTTTTATATCGAGGAATCTCCTTTGCCGCGAGTTTGTTGAGAATTGCGATAGATTGGTGAGTCATGAGAAGCTCTTTCTCATCTGGTCTGAGTGTGATGTTATACTCTTCCAATATAGTGTCCAGAATCTCTCTGCACTCAGATTCCTTCGGGCATTCAGGACATAGTTTATCTGCGTAGGAATCGTGCCTGTACCAGACGATAATTCCCAGCTTCTCTGTGAAGAGGATATAAACTTGGGCATTCGCTTGATAGTCAAAGCCTATTAACAGCCCTTTGTAGTCTAAGAGACTCTCAATGTCCAAGCGGTGACTTTTTGCGTGTTCCTCTAAGGCCTTTGCTATCTTTCTCTTGGTCCTGCTAAGAACTCGCGACACATAAGAAGGGCTCCACTCTTCCTCACTCTCATCCGCAATGTCACTCGTAGGCTTGCCCCTTTGAAATTCCTCCCATACAATCGACTCGTGATTTGAGAGAAGCCCCATACACCATCACTCAGGTATTTCTTTACCAAATATTAGTAAATAATTACTTATAAATCTTTTGCTCATGTCGGGTGCAAACACCCTTTCGGATTTTGCACCTTATATTTTAGCATCAACTTTCGTTTTGTTCGTGGGTTGGGAGTTCAAGTCCAGAGTTGATTGAGCGCGCACTAGTGAGTCAATTGCGCTTCTCAAGTCCTTCTGCTCTAATGCATGTATATAGTGACGGAGAAGAAGCACAATCAATACACCCTTTCCACAAGTCATAAAAACTGACACAGAAGACACGCATGCATCCGGTTTACTTGGCTTCCGAGAGAATATCAAGTATATGGGAGTTGACCAGCTCTGTCTGTTCGCAAGTGGAGAATCGGTCTCAATGCATGCATAAAAGATTAGCCCCCTTCGAATAAAACGTTGAATCGGTAATGTTTATATATCACCAGTGATGTCTCTAGTGATGTCGTTGGTGATATAATGTCTGATCAACGGATGCGGCGAACTGCAGGTGTCCCAAGAGGCCTTCTCCGATTCTTAGTTTTAAAATTGCTGATGGAGAAGCCTATGTCAGGTGCAGAGATTGTCGAGGAAATTGAAC
>CAYGAG010000071.1:6560-7778 GCA_964347765.1 uncultured Candidatus Bathyarchaeia archaeon | reverse complement strand
AATGCGTGCTCATATCTCTCAACTTCTAGCTCGAACCATCGATGGTTATCGACAAAAGCGGGCGCAAAATCTAAAAGTGGAGTGATCCAATGATGAATAGGACGATGGATATGAGGAATCATATCTTTTCTTCCTTCGCAATTCTGTGTTTGTTGTCGACAGTCTTTCCAATAGCATTGACGTTCAGCGTGCAACCTGAAAGAGCATCTGGAACCATCTATATCAGGGCTGATGGAAGCATAGACCCGCCTACGACCCCGATAGACACAACCGACAACGTCACCTACACTTTTACGGAACACATCAACGATTCGATTGTTGTGGAGAGAGACAACATAGTCATCCGTGGGGAGGGACATCTTCTACAAGGAAACGGGTCCAATACGGGACTTGACCTGACAAGTAGAACAAACGTAACTGTCAAAGACCTGCGGATAACGAATTTCACTTATGGCGTATGGGTCAACCATTCTACAATGTGCCTCATAACTCGGAACAACATCACCCACGCAAACAACAGGTTTGGCATCTATCTCTATCGTTCCTCCTACAACAGCATATTGGGAAACGACATAACAAACAATACACATGGTGTTTGGCTTCATAATAGTTCAAGAAACAGTATTTCCGCAAACAAAATAAACGAAAACGACTTGTTTGGCATCTGGATCGATATAGAATCAAACTACAACAACGTCTCTGGAAATACCATTACAAACAACCGGCATGGTGTCTATCTCTCTCTTTCCGGCTACAACACCATGTCTGAGAACAAGATAGCAAACAACAGAGGTAACTTTGGCGTTTCTGGCTTTCTTCTCTCACATTTTGTCAATCACGTTGACGTTTCGAATACGGTGGACGGCAAGCCAGTCTACTACTGGATTAACAAGTCTTATGAAGCTGCTCCATCTGACGCTGGATACCTGGCACTAGTAAACTGCACGGGCATTAGAGTCGAAAATCTTAACCTCATCAACAACTGGCAAGGAATATTAGTCGCCTACACCCAAAACACAACGATAAGAGACAACAACCTGGCAAACAACTTTGAGGGCGTCTATATCACTCATTCTTTATACAACAGCATATCGGGGAACAACATAACAGCAAACGATCGTGAGGGCGTCTATATCGATCATTCCCGTAGCAACACTGTTTCAGGGAACAACATAACAGCAAACGATCGTGAGGGCGTCTATATCGATCATTCCCGTA
>CAYGAG010000071.1:3898-6460 GCA_964347765.1 uncultured Candidatus Bathyarchaeia archaeon | reverse complement strand
GGGAACAACATAACAGCAAACGATCGTGAGGGCGTCTATATCGATCATTCCCGTAGCAACACTGTTTCAGGGAACAACATAACAGCAAATCACTATGCAGGCATCTACCTCGTGGATGCCTATGACAACATGGTATCTGGCAACATTATGGCAAACAACGATGAGGGCGTCAGGCTCGGTTCGTCCTATGACAACAGGATATTTGGGAACAACATAACAGCAAACGACATGTTTGGCGCTCTTCTCGAGTATTCTTCTTACAACACCGTTTCTGGAAACCGCATAACAGCCAGCGACTTTGGCGTCGCTCTCCTGTATTCTTCTAACAACACGTTCTTTCATAACAGCCTCATAGACAACGCCAAGCAGGTTTCCAGCGGTGGCTACACCAGCTACGCCAATATCTGGGATGATGGCTATCCTTCTGGGGGAAACTATTGGAGCGACTACGATGGGACGGACTTCTACAGTGGTCCTTACCAGAATGAAATTGGTAGTGATGGGATAGGCGATACTCCATACCTGATTGACGTTAACAATACAGACAATCATCCTTTGATGGGCGAGTTTTCCAGTTTCAACACATCTTTGGGGAAGAAAGTGAACGTTGTTTCTAACTCTACAATTGAAGACTTCAGATATTTCAGTGATAACAACACCATCAAGATGTTTGTCGCCAATATGACTTTGAATCAGACAACGGGATTCTGCAGAGTGGCGACTCCACATGCGCTGATGGATATAACCAACATAGAAGTAATTATCGACAATGGAACAACACCACTCCTCTACCACAATTACACCCTGTACGACAATGGAACTCACAGATGGATCTACTTCTCCTATCCACACTCAATCCGTGAGATTGATATAGTTCCGGAGTTCTCATCACTCCTTATCCTACCATTCTTCATGATTGCAGCACTACTAGTAGTCGTGGTTTACAGAAGAAAATCCCAGATCTACTAGATCATCCACAATGAACCAAAAGGAATCTATCATTGGAAAATTGACAGAAGAAGTTTCTATAGATGTTATCTGATGACAGAATTGTCTGTGGTGAATAGGAAAGAGGAAAGTGACACAAACAAGAAGTCCATTTCAACGTCAAATGGTGATGAGGACAGAGTTCCTTACATATATCCCGTATTTTTAGACGACTAGAACACATGGATGAGACAAATAAAGCAGGAAATAGCTTTAAAAAATCTGATATCTTTTTCATGGAAAAAATACCACACTTAACGTTGCAAAATACCATTTTTATGGAACGTGATATATAGAAATAAATCTACCGCAAATATTTTTGATTTTTGCAAAACATCCTGCAACATCAACTTTTGCAAACCTTTGGACATGATCATACGGTCTGTATTGCGCGCTCTACGGCGAGTGATGGTGAATCTGACATAAGTGTTCCTTCCATTCGTGTCTCCGGGGAATCATCAAATTCCTTGATGTAACGCAGATGTTTCTATCGTTAGCTTTCGATCTTCTTTGCTTTCCCAACGTAAAAGCAGGAAAGCCGTTTTTATCACTATCCAACCCTTTTAAAATTCAACTATCCTCGGAATTCTCTTCGAGTTTTCTACAGATGATCTTGCATCTGCAAGTATCGGAGCGCTTCCATTAAAACCTGTTCTCTTGATAAAATTGTCAAGAAATTCAATCATTGCTTCTGGGTCTTGTTCAGCTATTTTATCAAAATTATCTAAACCCGCCTCATAGTAAAGACAAGCTCTTTTCTTCATATGGCCTGGGCATCTTGCCAAATTGGCTAGTTTGACGAATTTCAGAATTGAATCCACAGGTACTCCTGCTTTGCTTGCCAATATTTCCCTTTCCTTTATTGTCTTACCAACTTCAAGAATTTGACTTGCTGTTTTTATGCCGATTTTTGCCAATTTCTTTGCGTATTCTTGGTTTGCGGTCATGAAATCTTTGAGTTTGAATTTTTCAAGTTGAATCATTTGCATAACTTGATTACAAGAATAGGATAATGTCTTAATTCCTAAGAAACGATAATATTCTCGGATACCGAAGAATTCTTGATAAGCATTTATGCTATTTTCCTTGCACCATTCAGCAAATTTCTCTAGGTCCTCGACAGTCAAATCCTTCATCGATTTTCCAACTTGGTTTTCACTTAAGTACTTTTCAAATCTTTTTACTCGGTTTATATAGGAACTGATTTTGTCTAGTGGGGCTTTCTTTTCTTTCATATGCGATGAAAATCTATCTTCATCCAAGACACTCACCTTCTGGTTCTCCTGTCTCTTCTTCTGAGGTTTCATCTTCAATATTTCTTCTCTTTCTTTTCCTTTCAGGTCACGAATCGCGTAAAGGGTGATAGTGGAGGATACCCCCTTCCGTCTTAAGTCCCTAATGTAGTCGAGCACTCGCCTCTTGTCGAAACGCATGTTATCCTTGAGAGCCCATCCTACACCTTTTCTCAAATCATAGAAGTGGGGATTGAATTTTTTATATACTTTCACATTATCTGATGAAGAGAATCCATAGGAGATATTCGGTTCTTTGTGCCATCTCTTATCATGTTCAACT
>CAYGAG010000071.1:0-3888 GCA_964347765.1 uncultured Candidatus Bathyarchaeia archaeon | reverse complement strand
CAGTTTATCAACTTCTGAGTTCGACATGTCTTTAAACCTGTTGTGCGGCGTGTATTCTCTCAATGATTATTACTCTATTTGGCATGAGGGGCAGAAGTATGCTGCACCACCAAGATACTGAATCTTTCTGATCGGTGTCCCGCATTCGTGACAAGGGTGACCTACAACTTTGCTATGCAGTATCGGTAGATAGCCACCTCTGTTGTTGTAGAGGTCACGTTCGCTATCTCTTCCGCCAAGTTCTGCAATTTCTGTTAGGATCTGTTTGATAGCTTTGTGAAGCCTCTCTCTTTCTATTTCCGATAGACTAGTCATTTGGCGTTTGGGATGTATCTTAGCTTTGTACAGGATATCCTGTAGACAGCCATTTCCTACACCCCAGATCCCAGGTTCGCTGATAATGAAGTACTTGGCGCTAACACGCTTATTATCAGGCAAAGCATCGAATAAACTATTAAGATAGGTGAAAGTGAACCCATCGCTGAGCGGAGAGATCGCATTTTTCTTTATATGAGGATGATTTGGTAGGTCGGATTGCTCAAGGAGTCGAACCTCGCCCCATCCGGAAACAGTGACTGTGAGATGAGTGTTATCATGGAAGTCGAATAAGAGCTGGTGTTTTCGCGGCAGTGTTTCATCATTTGTGTGATACAAGATGCGTTCTCCGCCACATCCTAAGCTTAGTACATAGTCAGGCTCCAAGTTAGTTAGGATCAATGAACCATTCGCTTGAGCAGTTCCTATTCTCTTGTCTTTGACGATCTGCGCGAATTCTTCATCGGAATGCTTGCCCATGAAGGCAAATTTATGAGGTGAGCTACCACGAACAGCAGAAACGATTTTCTTGCCTCTCAGTTCCTTATTGATCTGTCGCGCAAGAATGATAGCTTCAGGTAATTCGATCATAGCTTGATCCAAGGTGTGTGCGGTAGTTCACTTCTTCTGAATCGCTATTTCCGGATTTCTTCTAAGGTTTTCTTTGCTTTTGGGGCGTTTTCATGGAATTTTCCAAGCTTTTCACATGAGTAGTCTACACAATAGGCACAGTTTTCAACTTCCTTTTCAGTGCCGCATTTTCTGATATCACATGTGCTCCAATAGTTGATGTGCCGTCCGCTTGGATTCATACAGCCATCGCAATCTACTTCTTCTGGCTTTATTTTCCATTCCTCCGCAATCGCTCTCTTCTTCGACTGATCGTTTTCCTTTGTAGCAATGAACGCCTTACAATCAGTACAAGTTATTCCACAGAAAGCAATAATTTTGTCCATCCAAAAACCTCTTGCAGACACATGTTTGTCAACCAATAATAACTTTGTGCACACATGGCACTTTTTTGCTGATTACATAATTGTCCTTAGCGCGCGCGCAATTTTTGAAGCGTCGGGATCTGGTTGAGCTAGAGAGTTCCATTAGGTATGTTGAGGATAAGAAGTATGTTAATTAGTTGTTGTGTATCTTGTTGTATTAGAGGGATGTCGTTTGGTTTGGGCTAGTCTTATGATTGATCTGATAGAGTCTAGCGCGCGCTCTAGGGAAACTCACCGCAAACTAACGGAGTGAGGCACATGCCCAACGATGTTCCCAGAATTCTGAAGGCCAGAATTCAGAAGAAACTGCGAGAACATGAAGAAAGAAAATCAAGACTAGAAAAGGTCTTTCAGGAAGAAGCCGAGAAAATCAGAACGAAACCATCCATCAGGGAGTTTGTCTTGTCTAAGAAGCCAAAAGATGAAGTTCAGATGATTTTAGCCATCGGATACTATCTTGAAGAGTACGATGGGTTAGCCTCCTTCAATGTAAGGGATTTGGAGGATGGGTTTAGGAGGGCGAGAGAGAAAGTGCCTGACAACATAAACTACAAGGTCATAAGAAACGTCCAGAAGAACCACATGATGGAAGCCAAGGACAAGAAGAACAACAGGAAAGCGTGGTATCTAACAAATCAAGGAAGAGACTATGTGGAAAATAATTCCAAAGGAGAGAAATGAATGAATCGCGGGCGGGCGGAGATCTAAAGCCTGGAAACTGAGGTTTGAAGATATGGTATCTTACCTTATTCGAAAGTTAGGAAAGAAAAGAGCAAGAGTATGTAGCAAAGGAGCACATGATGGAAGTCTAGGGTAAAGACGTATTTCCGATCTGGGAGAGACTCCTTGAAGAGTGACATTTAGCGCGCGCCATTGCACAAGTTGGGAAACCTTAAACTTTTCCAGTTCTTTCTCCTAGCTCTTATTCGCCTTTTTCAGATAGCAGGTGGTGATGAACGTCGCCACCGATTCAGTATTGAGTGCTAGTGTAGGTGTGTAGATGCCATCCATTATTTTGCCATTGCTCAATGGTTTTGCCGACATCCTTGTGGTTCTTTAACTTCCACACATTCGTATTCTTTCAACTCAGCTATCACCTCTCTTTCCATTTCCGCAAATCTGATTAGTTCGCGCGCGCTTCTAATACTCTTTTTATGTCTTTTCGATATTCTTTGAAAGCAGTGCGTCCTTTCTTTGTAAGTTTAAGTGCTGTGTGGGGTTTTCGTTCAATGAATTCTTTGACTATCTCCACATATCCTGCTTCTTCAAGCTTGCTTAAATGAGATGACAGATTACCGGGAGTCATCTGAAGTTGATGTTGGAGGAAGAGGAAGTCAGCGCTTTCAACTATGTAGAGTTGGGTCATGATCATTAACCTAGTTGGTTCGTGGATCAACCGATCGATATTCTTGAGGCTAGAGGGATTTTTCGACATTGGCCTCGTCACCTTGCGGAAGTGGGTGTTTTCGTATGAATTGAATCAAAAGAACAAAGCCGTTTACAAAAATTGCAAGTCCAATTGCTAGGAGGGAATACTCGAATGGGATAGTAATGAAATGCCCTGGCAAGACTAGTGCTAGGGTCAATAGTCCATATGCGTAAAGCCGCTTCAGACCCATCGTGTATGCGAAGAGGCTTGATACTGCAGCCGCTGAAACACCGATGATGATCATACCGTATGGAATGATCAGATTCCTCACCGTTAGTGCCCAAGCTTGACTTCTTGATGCGAAAGTAATGACCATGAATGTTCCCAAACCTGTTACCATTAGTCCGATGAAGATTGCCATTAACTTGTTTGCTCCTCTGCTTCCAAGTTTTACATACCCAATCCTTGGCATAGTTGTTCGTTTCTTAGCCGAAATCCAGATTGGACTCATGATCGCAGGAAAGATTGCTGGAATTACAAACCACGTGCTGAAGCCTGTCACAGTGTTAAGTAAGATGCCTACGCCAAACAGCAGAACATAGACGCCAACAAAAATATCAATTAACCCGTCTTGATGATAGGACATGTAAGTCTTTCTTTCGACTTCTCTCAAACTCGTTTTTTCGTTCATTGTTCTTATCTCCATATACTGTAAACTACATTCTGACATAAAAAGCTTTGCGTCACAGAGTAATTTGTCGCCGTGCGTGTGCAGTGATATGTGACAATCAAAAGTGAGGTCAGAAGAGATTTGAACCCTCCTACAGTGGAGATATCCTCGAAATCCTTTTCCTCGCAAATTCCACTCTTCTTATCTCTAGATTCTACGATCTTTGAAACGTGTAAAAAACGCTTTCTTCTCCAGTTTGTGCGCGCGCATTCGCATTCGCCAGAATATTGCCCAAAAAGGCTTATTTAGGCAAAAAGAACCCAATGCAGGACCAAAGAGTGCCGGGGGCGGGCTTCGAACCCGCGACTTCTGGTCTAGGGCGTAGGCCCCTAGGATCTCCAGATTATGAGTCTGGCGCCCTCACCAGGCTAGGCTACCCCGGCCTAGGCTTGTCTTTATTCTTAGCTATGAAACTTCTGCATATAAGAGTTAAAAACTGCCGGTGTTTGATACTGCGTCATGGATTTTAGAGTTGCTTT
>CAYGAG010000070.1:0-7861 GCA_964347765.1 uncultured Candidatus Bathyarchaeia archaeon | reverse complement strand
CTGACCCTCCCCGATCGGATCAGAGTAAGCCCAACCTGAAACACTTGCAGGGGGCATCTCCACTCCTATTTATAATTCTTAATTAATACGGTTGCATCTTCATGTGGATACATTTTGAGGATTCGCTACCTTTATCTATTCTAGAAAGCATTGGTCTAGATGGAAGGAAGGGAGAGTCGTTATGCCCAAGAAAGCCCCCTCCAATGATGAAGCGTTGGAAGCGTTAGATTTCATCATTAACGTTCTGAAAGAGCACGAAAAAGACTTGGATCGACTGATAGGTGACTTGGGGACTATAACCGACAGATTGGGCGATACTGGCGAGCTAAGCGGAAAGATAGAGGGGGTGGAAGCGAGGCTGGGGACTCTGCAAGACGAGATAACAAATCTGATAACCTACCTGTCAACCTCTCAGGAAGTTATCTCTGTACCGAAACAGAAAGTTCAGGAAGATCAGTCCAAGCCTCTCATGGCAAGAGAAAGTCGAGGGCCTCCAGTGATCCTTCGATGCAAACACTGGGAGGACTTCCAAACTTTGGCACATCGTGCAGAAACGCTCTCTTTCCTGTACAAGGAGGCAGAAAAGACGTTCCAAGCAGATGCTTTGAAGAATAATCAGGTCATAACTTATAGTGGAGAGCCTCCGAAACAGACTTCACTCCTGAAGATATGGCTGTCAAGACAGTTGGAGATTCCGGAAAAGAAGATTCTGGAAGGCATTCTTGCCATAGGCTAATTGGTCTTTTACGTTTGTATATCTGTTATATTCAGTAATCTTTTTATATGAGACTGATATCTTAAGTCTTGAGATGCAGTATTGGAGGGCTAAGGTTGAAGGCGCAGCCACAGACAGCCACAAATCAGTTTTTCCGTTTTCGAAGCCTTCTCCTTTCTCCTCGATGACGGATTGGCTGAGTGGTTGGCCAAAAAACGATGAAA
Source organism: uncultured Candidatus Bathyarchaeia archaeon (assembly GCA_964347765.1). Lineage (GTDB taxonomy): Archaea > Thermoproteota > Bathyarchaeia > Bathyarchaeales > Bathycorpusculaceae > CAYGAG01. The sequence continues at coordinate 6,922 of CAYGAG010000070.1, read as the reverse complement.
GCCCTCCCGCATCATCAAAACATAAGGTGAAAGATTGACCAAAGACCGAAATGCTCTCGAAAAGATCCGCGAAGAGTTCACAAAGTTTGAAAAAACCATGGAAGAACTGCGAATTCTCAGACTCATAGCGGAAGAACTGAAAAACTACAGAAAAATGATAGGACTCAAAGAATACGATTAAGAGAAAGATCCTTCTTCTCGTTGAACTTTCAAGCATATCGACAAGCATTGCTTTAGGATTTCTCGCAGAAAGAAAAGTATAATTCGTAAGACGAAGTCTTGTGTTAAACTGTAAAGAGCGTTCAGGACTCTAGACAAAATAGATGAAAGCGAGGTGATTGCATGCTCAAGCTGTACAACACTCTAACAAAAAGAAAAGAGGAGTTCAAGCCGTTAGAGAAGACGGTTGTGACAATGTACAACTGTGGCTTGACGGTCTATGATTATGCTCACTTGGGAAACCTGCGGGCTTTTACATTCGCGGACCTTCTTAGGCGATATCTTGAATATAAAGGCTTCAAAGTCAAACAGGTTATGAATTTCACTGATGTGGGACATATGTTCGAAGATGTCGACATAGGGGAGGACAAGATGGAAGCGGCAGCAGAAAGGGAGAAGAAGGATCCGTGGGCGATAGCTGAAAATTACATCGGAATCTTCTTGCAAGACTCGGAGAAAATGAATTTCAAAGAACCCCTAATACGCCCTCGAGCGACAGAGCACATCAGAGAGATGATTGACCTGACGAAGAGATTGCTAGATAAAGGGTACGCTTACGTTGTAGGCGGTTCTGTCTACTACGATGTCACAAAATTCCAGAATTACGGAAAACTATCAGGAAACACCATAGAAAGACTGAAGACAGGAGCAGGCGGAAGGGTAGAGTTCAACCCTGAGAAGAGGAACCAATTCGATTTCGCCCTCTGGATCAACGATCCGAAACACATCATGAACTGGAGATCACCATGGTGTGAAAAGGGATACCCAGGCTGGCACATTGAATGCTCAGCCATGTCCATGAAGTATCTGGGGGAGACTATAGACATTCACACTGGCGGGGTAGACAACCTCTTCCCTCACCACGAAAACGAGATAGCCCAGAGCGAAGCAGCTACGGGCAAGAGATTTGTAAACTTCTGGCTTCACAATGAACACTTGCTTGTGGAGGGAAGCAGGATGGCCAAAAGCCTCGGCAACTTCTACACCCTAAGAGACATAATAGCGAAAGGCTACGACCCGAAGGCTGTGCGATACCTTCTTATGGCAACCCACTATCAACAACAATTGAACTTCACCTTTGAAAGCCTAGAGGCTGCCCAAAGCGCCGTAGACCGTCTCGTGAACCTAGCCCGCAGACTAAAACAGGCTGATGGGAAAACATGTGGTCAAGAGATAGAAGGTTTGATGAATAAAGCGAAAAGACTTTTTGAAGAAGCCATGGACGACGACCTCAACATAAGCGTAGCTCTGGCTGGAATATTCGACTTCATCAGAGATACTAACAGATTCCTAGATGACAACAAGCTCAACAAAGAAGAGGCTGGAAAAGCCTATCAACTTCTAATGAAGTTCGACAAGGTTCTCGGAGTGATAGGCGAAATAGAGGATAAGATGAAACTTTCTGAAGAAGCAGAAGGACTCATCCAGAAAAGAGAAGAAGCAAGAGAAGCCAAAGATTGGAAAACAGCGGACAAAATCCGACAACAACTCAAACGTATGGGCATAATCATAGAAGACACTCCCAATGGAGTAAGATGGAGAATCAAGGAAGACTAGACTTTAAACTGTGGTCAGGTCTTTCTCTTGTCACTTCTTCACCCTTAAAATTCCATCGATCGGTAGTGTATTTTTCTCTGCAAAGTCGGTCAGCCAGGTCTTTCTCAAAGATGGTCAACTCATCTTCTACAAGTTTCATGTTTAGAGCTTTCTCGAAACCTTTGACCAAGACTTCTTCCGCGTCGTCCAGGGAGACATCTCTTCTCAACTCTTTCTTCAAAGAACCGATCCTCCGCTCGGCAACTTCCAGAATCTCCATCGATGTCTTAGCCCAAGGTACACGTAGGAAAGTAAACATCTTATCGAAGTCGACATCCAGTAGAAGTGTGCCGTGTTGCAGAACAAAGCTTTTTGAATGGTATTGGGCACTTCCTGAAATCTTTTTGTTGTTAATTGTCAGGTTGGGACACGTTTTCAAGTTGCCCTCACTGAAGTCAGCGTTCAAGCCGAGCATCTTCACAGCTTCAGCTAATCCCGCATAGATTTTCAGATAGACGCCGGTAATGTCCGAAGCAAAGTCTCCCTTGTCAGCGACTACGGCATACGTAATCTCATCTTTAGAATCATGGTACACTGCACCTCCGCCGCTCAGTCTCCGAACAACATCTATATGATGTTCTCTGCAATTATCCAATTGAACTTCATCCTCGACATTTTGAAACCTTCCAATGGAGACGGCGGAAGGCTTCCACCGATAAAACCTGATGGTGTTCGGAACGTGATTCTCTGTTCTTGCTCTCAAGATAGCCTCATCCGTGGCCATATTCATGAAAGCACCATGAGTTTTGAGTCTCAGCAGCCGCCACACAATCATATTATCTTGCTCAATCCAATTTTCTTACGTGAAGGCAATTAAGATTTGGGATATCTTCGTCCAGACTGACCTGGTCCGTTACTCAGTTTAACATGCATTTCCATGGCTAACATTCTGTTAGGCCAGTCTACGCAGATTTGATATGGACTGAGAGTCTTTGATCTGTAGTGTTTGAAGCCCAATGCAACCGCTGTAGTCTGAGTCTGGATGCAAAAGATGGAAATTTTTGTTTCAATGGTCGTCTACGTGGAAGCTTGTAACAGACAGAAAACAGGCGAAGCCTTCACAGGACGCTATTGATGGTCTTTTCCCTAAGCTTCTCTATTCATGTGACAGCTTAAATATCAGAAATGTGATTAGACGTAGAGAAGAGGCTTTACGGCTATGGGTTCAAAATCTCCGAAGGGCGAGTTCGCTGCCAGGAAGCTTCGGGAGAAGCGGAAGAAGTTTAGATGGAGCAATATTTACTATAAACGCCGTATGCTCGCCTTAGATGTCAAGGCTGATCCTTTGGAAGGTGCACCCATGGGTCGAGGAATAGTGTTAGAGAAGGTCGGTGTTGAGAGTAAGCAGCCGAACAGCGCCATAAGGAAGTGCGTAAGAACCCAGCTAATAAAGAATGGCCGCCTTGTAACTGCTTTCCTTCCCGGAGACGGTGCACTAAACGTAGTAGACGAGCATGATGAGGTCATAGTGGAAGGCATAGGAGGTTCGCGGGGAAGGGCCATGGGAGATATCCCAGGTGTCCGCTGGAAGGTGATAACAGTGAACGGAGTCTCGCTAAAGGAACTTGTGCTAGGAAGAAAAGAGAAGCCGATACGGTGAAGGCTTTGAGTCAGAATCAAAAGGTGGAACAAGAACAGGAGACAAAAATTTTCGGAAAGTGGAGTTTCAAAAATATTGATGTAAAAGACCAAGGGTTAGCGAGATACATTTCTGTAAGACCAATTGTCGTTCCCCACAGTATGGGGCGTCACGAGCATAAACGGTTCCGCAAGGCAAAGGTCAACATTGTTGAGAGATTCCTAAACAATCTCATGCGCCCAGGCAAGAATGCTGGGAAGAAAGCTAAAGTTGTCAACGTCATGAAGCAAGCCTTTGAAATAGTACATTTGAGAACTGGTCAAAACCCTCTGGAGGTCTTGGCTAAGGCCGTAGAGAATTCTGCTCCATGCGAGGACACGACTCGGCTCAGTTACGGAGGCATAGTATACCATCTGTCTGTGGATGTCTCTCCTCAGAGGAGAGTAGACTTGGCTTTGAGAAATCTGTCTGATGGTGCAAGGCGAGCATCAATGAATAACCCTCGTCCAATGGCAGAATGTGTAGCAGAAGAGATGATTCTGGCGGCGAACAACGACACGAGATGTTACGCCGTCTCCAGACGCCACGAACAGGAGAGAGTGGCTCAAGCTTCAAGATAACCACTCTTGACGTTAGTCCATGTGTATTTCGACGATATCTCCATCTTCAAGAATGAATGTGGAACCCACTTTCTGAGGACTAAAGGAAAGGCGTTCAGACCAGACTTTCGCAAAGGAGAGTCTTTCCTTGAAGTCGCTGTGAATGTTCTTTGCAAGATCATGTACAGTGGCGCCTCTTCTCAGTACAAAAGGTCTCTTGGAGAATTCCTTCACATTTGGTTCCTTTGTGTAAACGCGCATTATGTCTAATATTTCGAACAAGGCCTCGCCGAGTTTCTTCAAGCCCTGCCGCGTCTTGCATGAGACAGGAAGGATTGGCAGTTGTGAGTCCACGTGGATCTCCAGTTTCTCAAGGTTTGTTTTGGACTCTTTCAGATCAATCTTGTTGGCTATTATGAGAGCTGGTTTGTGAACCGTGCTTTCGAAAATCGCTTCTTCCACTTCGTCGATTGTGGCTTCTCCGTGGATCTTGACGACTGCATCTGCGATGCGGTAGCTACTGAGGAGTTCTTTGACATCTTTAATGGTGCATTGAACAAGTTTCCCAAGCAAGATTACTCTGAGACCTGAACCCATATGTTTCTTTTCCACCTCAATTCTCGCCTTAGGTCTGGTGGCGAATATCCGGGCTTTCTCTATCTCGTTCATGATTAAGGATAGTTGTTTCACTGGATCTTGGGACAGATCTACCATCAAGATCAGACCATCAGCGTTACGCGCTAGGGTCAGAGTCTGGAGTCCCCAAGCTTTGCCGTCTGCCGAACCTTCCATCAGGGGCGGAGCTTCTACAATCTGAAGTTGAAGGTCTTCGTAGATGAACATGCCTGGCTCGGGTCGCCTTGTGGTGTAGGGGCTCGGTGAGACTCTTATGTCAGCGTTCGATGTTGATGCGACCAAGCTGCTCCTGCCCACATTTGTCGGGCCGATTACTGCTATCTGGGCAGCTCCTTCCTTTTCTATGAAGAATCTTGACCCGCCCTTCCCGACTTTTCTCTGCTTCCTTTCTTCGATCTCTTTTCGCAGGGCAGCCATCTTCTTCTTGACTTGGGACCTGAGTTTTTCAGTGCCTTTGTGTTTAGGGACCTGGCTCATGAACTCTTTCAGGAGTTGAAGCTTTAGTTTGGGGTCTTTTGCTGCTGAAGCTTCTGCCCATTTGTGTTTTGCCTCAGCAGGCAAGTTCGCAGGCATGGTCTGACCCGTCCAATGTATAACCTATAACTCGGCCTAATATCTATTGGCTGCGTTTTCATCATCTGACATATGCCTGTCTCTACCTCAAGATACATCTTGACTGTCAACTTCTGTAAGGACTTAGTGCGTAGAATCCTTGTTATAATATATGGTTATTGAAAAAATTTATAACCTCAATATGATTAAAAGATATAATGACTTGTATCATCAGGCTGCATGCCGAAGCAGGGGAGGAAGCCTAGATGAATTTCGCCTTAGGAAAACCACCAACTATGGACTTAGCGACGCCAACGCTCCTTGCCTTCGCACGCGCCGACTTTAACTCTCACATGATCCCCTTCTTCCGAAATCACTTGCCTGAACTCCAATGGCTCCAGATCCTCTTCGGCGCGTAATGCCTCATGACACAGGAAAGATTTGAGAAAGGAGAGAGAAAAATGAACAAGAAATCAATCTTTGCGTTACTGGCTCTGATGCTTTCGCTTTCCATGGTTCCAGTGAACTCTTGGGTCTATCAAGACGGAACACCTGAAGATTCAAAATACGAAAGGTTCGGACCAAGGGCAGATAAGTTGTCGGTAAATCTTTACGATGATGAAAACGCGGAGTGGTCAGCGCTCATGGCTGGAGAGATTGACATGACAGACTGGCGTCTGGCCAAGACTATGTATGAGATACTGACCACATCACCCTAAGATGAGACGATCAACGTCGTAGGCTATGGACCTGACTATAGTTTTTCCATGCTGGACATTAACAATGACAACACGACATCCAGTTCAATTTATCCCAATCCATGTAGCGTGGTCAGTTTCAGGCAGGCCATTGCACATCTTATAGATAGAGCAATGCTCGACTCTATTATTGGACCCGGATTCTATGTTCCAATATGGATACCAATGTCTCCAGTATTAGGCAAATACCTTCTCAACATCACCAATCCGTATCCGCCCAATGCAACAATTGCCAGAATGCTACTTGACGCTGATGGTTTTCCTTTGAATCTCGCAACTGGTTGGAGGTTCTGGGATCGCAACGGCAACGGAATCGAGGAACCTGATGACCGTCTTGAACTCAAGTTCGTCATCAGATCCGACCAGGAACATTATCTTGAGTTTTGGACCGCAGTAATACTCCAACTGATCGAAATAGGCATTCGAGTCAACGTTATATACGCCACTGCTGGTGAAGCTTACATAATTGTCATGATAGAGAGAGACTTTCATCTGTACTCAGGCACGTACTACTGTCCCGATCCAACATGTCTTTATTCGGCTTTCCATAGTTCGATGATACCTCTTCCAGGTTCAAATTATAACAGCATAAATGACACAGAACTTGACTATTTTCTTGAAATGTTACTCTCAGCAGCAACTCAACAAGAGGCAGTTATTGCATCCATCAATGCTCAACGAGTCTTTGTCGAAAAATGTTTCAAAGTTCCAGTGTGGGCGTACATCAACTACAAGGCCATGTACAGACGATACACTGGAGGTACGGCTGGACTCGGTGTTATACCTGATGACGGGGAAAATCAGTATCGCAATAAGTATTGGCAAGGCGTCGTTAACATAGAAGGGTATGGAATCGATAACGATTTCAGCTTCATGAATATGCATCCAACCGGCTTTGCGTATGGACACAACGAAAACATGACAATACGATGGGGTTTCAAGATCAGCCAAATCAGATCTCTGAACCCTCTCTACGCTGAGGC
>CAYGAG010000069.1:0-8061 GCA_964347765.1 uncultured Candidatus Bathyarchaeia archaeon | reverse complement strand
TAGATGTTCCTCGGCAAGATGTTATGACCAAGGACAACATCAGTGTAAGTGTTGACGCCGTGGTGTTCATGAAAGTGGTTGACACTAAGGATAGCCTAGTCAACATACAAAATCTATGGAACAGTGTCATGAAGTACGCACAGACGACGATGCGAGACACCGTGGGCGATGTGGAGCTGGACGAGCTGTTGGCCAGACGGGACGAGATCGCGAACAGAATCGCCAAGATAGTGGAGAGGGAGACTCAAGATTGGGGCGTTGACATTATATCAGTCAATTTGCAGACTGTGGAATTGCCTGAAGATATGAAACGAGTAATCGCCCGCCAGGCGGAAGCTGAACGAGAGAAACGCGCAGTCATCATAAAGAGTGAAGGAGAATTGACGGCGGCTGAAAACTTGGAGAAAGCAGTGAAACAGATGAGTAGCCGCGCAATGTACTTGCGCACATTGTCAAGCCTTGAAGACATCAGCTACGATCAAAGCAATACAATCGTTTTTGCAATTCCAATGGACGTCGTGAGGGGGGAGCTTGTAGGACTTTCAGCGTTCGCTGGAGCAAGCAAAGCGACAAAGATGCTGGAAAAGGAACGGCGGAAAGGATCGGAACAAGGGTAGCTCTGGATCCTCGACTTTTTTTCTCTTCTGAATACTCAGTTCTAATCTTGCTTAGTTTTTCTCAAACTGTATGAGATCGGAACAGCAGAGCTTGGTCACAGATCCAAGTCGAATCCTAGAATAAGAGAAGCCTCTGCAAAAGCACCTCTTGTTCTTTGTTCACATTTGGTTTGCTCAATCTAAATGTCGACTCAAGCAAGCCAACGCCTACCTTCATGAGATTCACATCCATCTCGTATGCTTGCTTGTTCGTTTATATGGCAGGGCCTATAAGATCTGAGATGGAGAGTCTTTCTTGTGAACGAAAAAGCTGGAGATTCATATTTTATCGATGATATCTTCTATGGAAAAAAGTCTTCAGCCATGGTTGAGTTTTCAAGGCTTAGAGTTGAGATAGCTCTCAATATGATAGGGTCCGAGACTTTGGAGACTGTGAGAAGCCTTAAAGTGTTGGATGTTGGCTGTGGTGACGGTGAATTCTCGGTGATGATACTGAATATGGGGCATGAAGTTCATGGAATTGATTCAAAACCGGATCTGGTGGCATGTGCAAGACGAAAAGGGATCAAAGCCAAGGTCGCAGATGTGAGAAAAGGCTTGCCTTACGAAGATGAAAACTTCGATCTTGTCTATGCGGCTGAGATCTTGGAGCATATATATGACACAGAATTCTTTCTCAAAGAGGTTTATCGTGTATTGAAGAAAGATGGAGCTGTAATACTCACAGTTCCTAACATAGCATGTTTGCCAAACAGAATTCGTATGATATTTGGTCTATACCCGAGATATATCGCCCCAGCGAGAAGGCACTGGGGTGTCGGTGAACACGTAAGAGCGTTCACCAAGAACATGTTATTCGAGCTCTTGGGAAGAAACGATTTCAACGTGGATGATGTGAAGTCAAATCTAGTGACATTCATGCCCACACGGAGGACAAGAAGACCATGGTCGAAAACTCTGGGTCAGACCTTTCCAAGCTTGGGAGAGGTCCTAATCATAAAAGCTAGGAAAAAAGTGGGTGAAAACCGTTCAATAGTAGCATCTAACCAAGTTTCTCCAGCACTTCGAGAAGTAAAACACGTTCTCTAGAATGAAGACGATCAGAAAGGGGAAGCGGTTTCAGAACTCTTAATACAGATCTGGAATTCATAAGCGTTTTAATGCTGCAAAGTCCAGCTATCTCTTGCAGGGTGGAATTGCCTTGAACGAACAGATTCTTCAAGCTTGCAGGGAACTAATTGACGATGCAAAAAAAGGTTGCGCTGACCTGGTTTTTAAAGAGGTTTGCCTTGAGGTTTTGTATAAGGCACGCCAAGTCCTAACAGAGAAGCAGTTCAAACATCTAGTCGTATACGTTTCTGAGAAGATGCAAGAAGAGATTCCCTTTGAGCTGCAACAGAAACTGATGACAAATTGGTGAAAGCATAGCAAAGAAACTATTAGTCATCTATACATTTCAGTAAACAAGTCTTCCGCTGTTATTGGCAGCGTACAGGGCAGCTTCACCCTGTGTCAACATTTTCATAGAAAAACTAACTCAACTTGTAGCCTATATTCCTCAGAAAATCTCTTCTTGACTTGGCGTCTTGCTCCGTCTCTAACCCTTCACTCTTCTTCCCGTCAATTACGCCGATTATGCCTCTGCCCTGTTCCGTTTCCGCAATGATGACCTCTAAAGGATTTGCAGTAGCAGCATAAATCGTGCAGACTTCTGCCACGTTCTTAACCTTGTCCAAAACGTTTATGGGATAAGCTTTCTTCAAGAAAATTATGAAGCTGTGCCCACACCCGATTTCATAGGCTTTCCTTGCTGCCAATCGCCTCAACTGTTCGTTGTTTCCTTCATGTCTCACCAAGCATGGTCCTGAGCTTTCACAGAATCCTACCGCAAACTCTATGTTTGGAACCGAGTCGACCAAGGCTTCATAGATGTCCTCAACAGTCTTTATGAAATGTGCCATACCCAAGATAATATTGCACTCTTCTGGAGCTTCGATTTTGACAGTGTGAAAATCAACCATAACCTGAACCTCACAGCTGTAGTATATGAACTTCGTCTTTAAATTTAAGCGATTTTTTCTAGATCTGAAGGTTCAGGAACTTGCCCCGATCAATTATCGACTGAAAGCATCCTGTAAGAGTCATGATGGAAGGGAATCGGTGGAAGACAACTGATTTTTCATTTATAGAAACTGAGAAAACAAAAAAAAGGGAAGCTGGTTTAGACGTTAGGTTGAGAAGCTGTTCTAGCCAGTCCAGCCATAACTGCTAGCTATGCTGCCAATGTCTCTCATGTTGACCTTATAGTCGTCGTTGATGTCCGCGATTCCCATACGCCATCTCGAATGGGATGGATATGAGCCGAATGCATGTGCAGCCTCGCCAATATCTTTCATGTCGATTTTAATGTCTGGTGACTGCAATTCATTCTTGTATGGATACACGCTAAGACCAAGATCGTCATACAACGTGCTTCCGCAGATGTCCTCTCTGATCGTTGACCAAACCATGCTTGTGCAATTGTATGTCCCGATGAATTCTACAGGTTGCTTCACACAAACACTCGAACCCACCTTTATCCTGCCCAGCAGAATTGCTGTCTTTGAAGCAGTCCATCCTGCTCCTGCTTGGCCAGACGCGTTCATTACTACATCATAATAGGAGTATTCTACGACAGTACCGTTCTGGAATATGAGTTCCATGTCAAGATCCAAAGTTACTTCTTCAAAACGCAAATTGATAGCTGTAAAGTTGAGTTCATGAGGGTCAGGCGTCGACGGAGGCGTCCACCCCATCCAATAATATTCAATCTTTGCCATTGAAGATCCATCAATTGACAGATCCCCACCTGCTGGATAGTATCTCCAATATCCCTCAGGAGAGGTTACAAACGTGCTGTCCGGTAGGTTCGTTTGCATCGTTCTGCCGGGTCTGTTTGCCACCAACCAAATGTGGCTGCTCTCCACGTATTCTTCAAGCCTCCACGGGCCTGACCCGATTAGATTCGGGTCTGGCGCAAAACTTGACAGCAGATCAGATTCAGCAAGAGGCTTCCATATATGCTTGGGTAGGACAACCATGTAACTCAAATGACGAAGTGCATACATGAGTGGCCCAGAGTCGAAAAGCATTTCGAAGTTGTATGGATCCAGTATCTTAAAGTCTAGCAGCCGTTCTCCCCATTGCAGAAGCCAAGGCCAGGGTGGAATAATGTATTCTGGTAGTTCCTTCCAAGTGAAGTAAACATCAGCTGAAGTAATTGGGGTTCCATCGTGCCATGTTGCCCCGGCCCGCAAAGTCATTTTGATTTTGATGCATTCTCCAAGTGTGGGATGGTTGTAGACACCTGTTTCAAAGCTCTCAGCCAGCCATGGGATGAAGCTGGAAGGATCGTAAGGGCTAAATTTCACCAGACTTTCATAGATCATCGAAAGAACATTCCAATCATACTGCCATGAGCTGTATACGGGGTTTAAAATCTTGATTTCAGGGACTTTGAAGCCCCATCGTATCGTCAGATTCTCGCCATCGCCACGCGTACAGTTTTCAGGATGCATATTAAGAAAGCTCCAGAAGTTGTCTATCCCGCTTCCCAGCATATTCACGGCGCCTTTCCATCTCTCACCTCTATATTGGTTTTCTCCATCGTCAGGCGTCACAGACTCCCACTTATTTCCCCCGGTATAGAATCTGTTCATAACTTTGTTGCCTGAATGGGACCAGAGAGGTATTCCATGAGCTTTCTCTGCGAATATCTTCTGTGCAAGTCTAGCACCCGCGACTATCATCTCCTGCTTTGTCGCATCAAACATCATGTCGACAGCTTCACAGTATTCCAGATTATTGATACCTGCAAAATTGTAGCAGAAGCCTGGGTGCCAGTGAAGGTCCCAACACCACAGAATTAGATGATTAGGGTCGTAACCTGTGTTCCAGCCTCCTATATATAGATGGAAGTCTTTTTCACACATGACTTGCATATACGCCGGTCCAGAGGTGCAGTAGGTGCGGTTAACTCTGATATTGACGGCATTTAATTCGTCTGCAACAAGTGTGCCCAAGTCTCTTCTATCATCGAGATCGTTTCTGATGACGAACTTAAGTTCAAGATACTCATCAGACTCCTCCTCACCGTTGCCATTTCGATCCCAGAATCGCCAGCCACTGGAAACATTCAGTGGAAAGCCTCCTGAGTCCAACAACGTAGCGGCTTGGATCTTGGAGTAAGGATAGGTTAGGTTTTCCAGAACGCCTCCAGGCGCAATGTCCGGATGAGAGTAAGACCCCAGTGCGGGCGGTACAACCGTGTATAAGGGTATGTAGAAGTCCGTGCCAACGATTGTTTCCAGCCAGCTTCTGTTGACGAGGTGAGCTATAGCTTGTCTGAAGCTTACTTCACTGCATGGATTGGGATATACAGGATTAGGATATCTCGGATCTGGCGGATTGCCCAGATATTCGTACGGATTGTTATTGATATCCAAGATGTATAACCCTAGCTCGCCTCCATAGCTAACAGTGTTAATGGTCTCATTGTAGGGGAGTCCCGTAGCAGGGTTTGTCATGTCGCTGGCGAATAAATCGTTATATGTCTTTGACAAGGGCCAGTCAGCAACATCGATCTCTCCGGAAGCCAAAGCGTCCCATTCAACCATCTCATTTTCGTACAGCTTGATGAGTAAGTTGTCTGCTCTAGGTCCAAACATTTCAAATCTGACGTCTTGGGGAGAACCATCTTGATAAACCCATGAAAGCGTAGGACTGACGAGAAGTGCGGACGAAACAAGTAGAGCTGCAGTTAGAACCATCAGGCTTTTTAACGGTGCATTCATTCTTCCTTCCTCCATTTAAAAGGGGATTCACCTGTCTAATATCTTTTGGTTTCAAAGAAACCACTGAAACAATATTCGAAGGGAACAGTCAAGTCTCTGTGATAGATTTGATCATCAGACAAGCAACATGTTATCGTAGTACTAGCGTTCAGATGCAGGCTTGTCTTGCTTTCAGTCTGTTTCCCACATTAATCTCTTGTATCTTTCCGATTTCGTGAAGCCTAGCGATTCGTAGAGATGGATTGCCCGTTTATTCTCAACATGAACTCTCAAGTATGCTTGTTTACAGGTTGTTCTCTTCAGTTTATCAAGACCAAACAACATCATCTGTCTACCATACCCTTTTCCTCGCTGACTTGGGGCGACTCCTACATTGCTGACCCGGCCTTTTCTTGTGTTTATATTTAATATCCCAACAGGCTGGGCATTCTTTTGAGCAATGAAGAATTCCTCCATGTCGAAGTATGAATTTAAGAACTCATCCGGCAGTTCTGAAATGTGTTCCATAGCTTTTCTTAAAGCTATGTCTGGAGAGCCCTGCATAAATTCTTCAGTTAGTTCTATGAACTGGCGCATCTCTTCTTTTTCAACTCGCCGGATCTCAAGCTCTTCGGATGGTTTGAAACTCCTGTCAAGTTGACAGGTCATCTGATAGCAGTCATCAAACTCTCTGAAAGCCAACTTTTTGAACTCGTCTATAGCGACATTTTCCTCGAAGTGAAATTTTGCCAAGGCATACGCAACACTCTTCTGAGACATAAGTTTCAATGCTTCAGTGGCAAAGGATCCAATAATCTCAGTGGGTTGTTCTGTATCCAGTAGCTCTACAAAGGCCATTGAGGTTCCAGGCGGAGCCAACAATTGGATCGGCTCCTGTCCGACTATGACAATTCCAACAAGTTTTGAGTTTTGGACGAAGACCCAGTATGGTAGTTTCATCACTTCAACTCGCTTCGCAATTTTTGATATCTTGGACAGGAATGGTTTCAGATCCGGATCCGTGTGAGAATATTTTTTCAACCTACATTTCTCCTTTCTGATGGTTTCTTGTTCGTACTTTTCCGTATTCGGCTGCCAATAGTGCTGCTATGAAAAACACTGATTTGAGGACAAGTGAAGGAAACTCTGGAATGACAATTATCGTGACTGCTGAATGCTCGAAGGTGAAGTAGATTGTGGTCAATGTTACATTTTGAAAGATGGTATTGTAAAAGACCGGACTATCATTTATCTTTACAGTGTAGGGAGGAGGAATAAGACTGTGTGGGATTGATAATCTGCAAAAGCCGTAGGTTTGATCTATAGTCATATTGTGGACAATCATCTCTATAGTTCTATTTTGATATCTGAACTGATTTATTGTGGAGTTAGAGACGACTTTTACCCTGTAGCCTAATGAAATATTGTAGCTGTGAAACATCCCCATTAAAGGATTATTGTCTTGAATGATGTTGTTGATTGTGTAAGGAATATCTCCAATCCCATCTTCATCCTTGTCCGCTCCGTCGTAGTCACTCCAGTAATTTTCTGTCACATTGTTGTTCCACGTCATGCTTGTTGCTGAGATCTGTTTCTCGTTGCCGACGAAATTATTGTGCAAGAGAAGATTCTCTTCAGAATAACGTATCGCCCATATACCTATCCGATTATCCATTATAGTGTTACCTGAGACTCTGTTGTTCAGGCAATAGACAACTTCACTATTGACGCCGACAGAGATTTGTATGCCGGAGCTGAATTCTACGAACTCACCTTTTCCATTATCCGAGATGAGATTATCGCAGATAACGCTATTTGAGAAAAGCATATTGATGCCCGTAACATTGTTGGAGATAACGCTGTTTCTTTCGATGCTGACATTGGTGACATCATAGTGACCCGAAATGCCGTACTCATTCCCAGTTATTACGTTATCACTTATGATGTGATCCTGTGTCCAAGGATTCAGTAGGATGCCAACGTGGCCGTTTCGAATAGTGAAACCCTTGATTCTGGAGCCATTGGATTCCAGCGAGACAACAGTATCGCCGTTCCCGTCAATTACGGTCGTATTCATGTTCTCGCCAATGAGAGCGATTCTTTTACTGACCCCTACATTCTCATAGTATATGCCCGATTGAACAATGATGCGATCTCCATTCTGAGTTTCAGGTGCGTCTATTGCCTCTTGAATACTTGAGTAGTTAAGATTTGTGTCAAAGTTATGAACCGGATAGCTTTGAGACGCGTTTACAATAGTTCGATTTCGATCAACGTAGAAAAATGGCAGCACAAATCCAAATAATAGCAGAGATGTGGTCAGTGCTAGTAGAAGCTTTCTGTTCATATCAGATCATTCATTCTCTTTTTCGACCAGTTTTTATTGCTTGTGGAAAAGTGCAAGAACTTGTAAGTCCTTCTAGGTTTGGCGCCTTTCGGATTCATACCCACATGATGGTGTGTTTAATTGTTCAAAGAAGTATAGAACATTAACCCGAAAGATCGGCAACAGAGAAAGCCTTAATTCAGTCTTATTTCATGAGGACAAAGCAGATCTGACAGGGCCGGTAGTTCAGCTCGGTATGAATGCCTGACTTGCACTCAGGAGGCCGCGGGTTCAAATCCCGCCCGGT
>CAYGAG010000068.1:0-8082 GCA_964347765.1 uncultured Candidatus Bathyarchaeia archaeon | reverse complement strand
ATATCCAGCAAACTCGTCTCAGTCTCACTAGCCTTGTCAATATCGCCCTCGGCAAAC
Source organism: uncultured Candidatus Bathyarchaeia archaeon (assembly GCA_964347765.1). Taxonomy (GTDB): domain Archaea; phylum Thermoproteota; class Bathyarchaeia; order Bathyarchaeales; family Bathycorpusculaceae; genus CAYGAG01. Next base: position 8,025 of record CAYGAG010000068.1, on the reverse strand, counting down.
TCGATATCAGCCAGAATCTTGTTGTAAAGAGCCATGATAGGGTTGTGACACGCGATAAGGCTGGTGGCACCTAGAAAAACGAAAGCTAAGCTCAAAGATCCCCAGAAATACACACCTACATCTATAGCAATCAACACATGGCTAATCGCATAGAGCTCTAGAAGACGACTTGCTTCTCCAGACATCAACGAAAGATAGGCGTCAAAAGTATGCAAAGCCGCAAGAAAAGTCAAAAACCCGAAAACCCAGACACCTATCCCCTTCTTCATCGATACCATCACCTTATGATCTCTCTCCAATCCTATAGAAGAAACCTCTATAAGAGATAGACTCCAATGGCTCATATATAACGGAAAAAAAGAATATGTCCTCTTCCGTACATAAGCAATAAGCAAACAAAAGCAACACTTCTACAGACCAAACAACCCAAACATAAACTCCAAGGCAAAAAGTATTTAGGACCTAGAGGCTGGAGATATCCCCCGCAAACCCCCTCTTTTACCTCCCGCACCAACAGACTCCGTCCAGCCTACTATCACGTACCCTCCATCGCTCGTCGCAACAATATCTTGCCCCCGCTCATCGCTTGCCTCTCCATATGTTCCAGCCCACTCCGTTGCGGGTGGGACTGAAGACCCTGCCAATTGGATGTTGAAAGTCATCATTGATACACACATCATCAGTGTAAGGACTGATGTAGAGAGTATTCTCTTCATTCTTCTCTCTCCTAATTTCTAGAAGCCATACGTATCATAGCTATGCACTTATAAGATTTGAGTTAAGAAAAAATATAGAAGAAAGTTCTATTTCTGTTCCGGGATCTAGGTCCCAGAGACCATGATGGATGCATAAGCGGTTGATGCGTACAAACGCATGAGAGAAAAAGGGAAGGGATTGTCGTTCCGGTTTATTCGCATACTACCTTGATCGTGTCGCTGCCTTCGAAGCGGGTGCTATTGACTTCTCCAGTTATAGTTAGCGTGGCTTCACCAACGCTTAGCAGAGCTATTACTGCTTGTCTGTCAAACTTGACCATGCGAGTCTCTGTAGTGCCATCGCCGTCCCGGTCAAACAGGTAGGATTTTTGATTTTTGACGAACCCGTAGACGGGATCTGTCACGGCTGGAATGCCGTCCAAGTAAACTGTTTCGAGAACAATGTCTGCCACATCATAGCCCTCAGGCAACTCTACATATGCGGTAACGAATTCATCCTTGCTCTTCAAATTCAAAGTGTTCGGATCAATGTCAACCGTTGCGGGAATCTCTTCTGGCGCAAGTTTTATCAGCCAAAAGTCAAAGTCTCCACTCCCTAAGAAAGGACCACCTTTGGATCCAGCCAAAGCATACCCGCCGTCTGCCGTCTCAATCACCCGATTCAAGCCATCCCGCACGTCTGCTTCTCCAAAAGTCTGGTCCCATTCTATCTGTCCAGTTGAGTCCGTTTTCATGAGCCAACCATCAAAGCTACCACCGACAGAAGAAACCTGAGTGACACCGACTATCAAAAACCCTTCATCGCCAGTCTGTCTGATGAAATGAGCATAGTCATCATACGCTCCCCCATAAATCATGGGGGCCCATCGCAGATTCCCCAAGCTGTCGGTTCTCAACAGGAGCCAATCATATCTCGCGGCGCCGAAAGATCTAGTGTGACCTGCTATTGCGTATCCTCCATCGTCTGTCTGCGTAACAGAGTATCCCTGATCATCTGCATAACCAGCTTCGCCGTATGATTGGTTCCATTCCATGTCTCCGGTGGAGTTGGTCTTAACCAACCATGCATCTCTTCCACGATGCGGGCCTGCACCTGCATAGGACTGTTTCCAGCCCGTCATAGCAAAGCCCCCATCGCTTGTCCGAATCAGAGAAAACGCCCAATCACTATACACTCCTCCATATGTTCGGTTCCACTCCTCGATTCCAGACGAGTCGGTCTTGATTAGCCAGAAATCAGCGCCGCCGGCACCGAAGGACTCCGTGTATCCTGCCATTGCATATCCCTCGTCATCCGTTTGGATCAGAGATATAGCCTCTTCCCAGCCTGCTCTTCCATATGTTTCGTCCCACTCCATATTGCCATCAGCGTCGGTCTTCACCAGCCAAACGTCTCTACCCCCTGCACCATAAGATTCAGTGTACCCTGCCAAAGCATACCCGCCATCCATAGTCTTCACGCACCCATGCAGACCAAGACCATCATGACCAGCATCTCCGTATGGTCTGCTCCACATTATATTTCTGGCGGAGTCGATCTTAGCCATCCACATATCCACTCCACCAGCACCAAAAGACCATGTGCTGCCTGCCAACACGTAGCCACCATCACTACACTGTATAACACAGCTAAGCTGATCCTGGCCTACGTCTCCATATGTCCATTCCCATTCTGTCTCAGGAGGTTCCGGCGAGACTGCTGCTTGAATGTTGAATGCAACCATTACCATGCTACTCAAAAGTAGCGTCATCATTGTTCCTCTGGATATCTTCTTCATTTTCTTTTCTCCTACAATTCCTAGGAAGCAATCCCTATGGTGTCTATTTGCTTAAGACATTTTAGTTTGACAAAGTTATAGAAGATACTTCTAATTCATTTGTTGGATGAGTTCGTTGATGATTTTGCCTATCGATTTTCCGGTGGTCTCGGCATGGCGCCTGACTTTCTCATAGTTGGCTTTGCGGATGTAGATGGGGATGCTGGGCAGCAATGTATGCAACTCCTCGAGATTAATATCCTGAAAGGCTTGCTTGTCGAAAAGAAGGGAGGCAGCGGAAGTGAAGTGTACTCATCTCTTCTATTTTCTACGTTTTGCGCGTTTGATACAGATGGCTACTGCGGCAGTTGCGACTATGATTGTTGAAGCCACACTGATGTAGGGAGTCAGTAGGGCAAGCTTATTGATGGGAGTCCACACGCCGCCGACAGGAATCTCTTCAATCATGTGTCCGGCAAGGTCATCGCCTCCGGCAGGCCAAGTGCTTGGCGTTCCTTGCCAGGCATAGATGTATCTGTCAGCGTAGCCTAGACGGCAGCCCACATAGTAACCCACTTCGAAGGGAAGGTCAGCCAATCGCTCCCAACCGTTCGTGGATATGGTGTATCGGTAGGTGCGGTTGTCAGGGACCTCGTTCACCTGGTTTCCGCTCAACCCATATATGTAATTCGTTTGGCTTGACAGCCAGAATCCGACATAGAGAAGTGACCCACCGTCTCCTACTCCGCCTAGCCCGCCGTTGTAAGGGCTGGCTGGGATGTCCGCCATCGCAGTCCAAATATCATTTGTGAGGCTGTAGCGCCAAAGGTCGTAAAGCGGCGTACTCTCGTGAAACTCTCCCCGCAGGGCATACAGGAAATCGCCACCGGTCCAAACGAGTGAAGCCCCGTCTCCCATGCCAGCCGGCGGATCTGCGGGCGTGTCGGTCCAGCTGTCCGTGGATGGGTCGTAATGGAGAAAATATGTGGGACGTTGCTCACCGCCTATTGTGGCGTAGATTGAGTTGTCGAGGTCACACCATGCCATCGCGTCGCCTTCGCCCTGATCAGCAGGACTGTTTGCTAGAGCCTCCCAAGAATTGCCCGAGATGCTATATCGATAGAACCATCTGCGACTGTCGTGGGTAGCTGCACCATATAACGCGTAAATGTAATCGCTGAAGTCCCAAACCAAAGCTGTCCCTGTCTTGAAAGCATCGCCACTGTCAGGGTTAGGCGGAACAGTCATGGCTGCCCAGTTATTGTCAGCTGGATCATAACGGTAAAAACTCGTCTTCCTTGCGATGTAGATGACGTCTCCAGTCCCGACAACGGCTTCACCCCAAGCACCCGTCACCGTATCCCTAACCCAAACCCAAGAGTCGACCGCCTTGACATGCGCAGTGTCAAATGCCAACACTAATACGCTTATAAGAAGTACTGTCAACACTGCCCCCACAATTGCTTTCAACCGCATCTTCCCTTAGCCCCCTTCAAAAACACTCGTTCTTTCTGCGTACCAGTATGTTACACAGGTGCAAGAGACTAAAAACTTTCCGTCATAATGTGAATGGAAATTGATCGATCGATTGGCGGAAAAATTAGACCTCTACACGATTCACCGCGTTCTTCCCAATCGATCGAACCATACAGAATTGTGAATCTTCCTTGTCTGTTCGTTGTTGACAGGCACAGCAACTTTATTATGTCGCAGGGCGTATATATCCTCCTTTGGAGATATAAGGCGTGCTATCAAAGAGAGAGACAATCGGTCTTGGCGTGGTATTAGTCAAATTTGAGTAGAAAAGAGGGGCACCTTGAACCTAGAAATCCTCAAAAGAAGAGCCGAAATGCTGGATGCGGTTAGCACTGGGCTTCATCCTTCGGCGGTCGTTACTCAATTGGCAGAGAAGTATGGGGTTACGGAGCGTTGTTTGTGGAGTGATTGGCAGCGGCGGGAGCGGTGGGTGCCTGTTCTCCTGAACTTGGAGAAGTTTGCGGGTTTTGCTGAGATTGTGGAGCAGAAGTTGAATGCGGTTCAGAAGGCTGCTTGGAGCATCTATTTGAAGGCCAGCAACGACAGCGCGAGAGTGGGTGCCCTCAGAACGGTTCTTGAGGCTTTGGAGATTCACAGGGACATCGTTCAGACGCGGGATGTGATAGAGCGTCTGGGCAGGCTGGAGGAGATTGCGCAGAAGCAGCGAATGCGTACGGGGCGGAGTCCGCTTCATTGAAGATGTCAATCATTAAGAGACTTGAGAAGCTTGAGGAGCAAATTGGGTCGCCTGAGCCAGAGTTTCCGCCTGTGGATTTTGAGCTTCTGATTGAGAGCGAAAGCGCGTACTTCAGTAAGAGGATGAATCTTCTGCGAACGAAGGCGCGGGAGCTTGGTTATGGTGATAAGAATAACAAGGTTAGCTGGTTCGACTTGAGAGGTTTTGATCCGGTCTCTAACGAGGACGTTGAGATGGAATGTTTGGAGATCTTGAATGAGGAGGAGAGACGAATCATTGAGATCTTGTATAAGATTATCGAGAAGTGCATTCGTCTGCCGGCTAACCTCTCGGAAGCGGAGAAGGCGCTCGTTAAGAGATATAATAGGGTGGTCAGGTTTTTCGAGAGCAATCTGCTGATAAAGGGGGCTGAACAGGGCTGGTGGGACGGCCACACTAAAGAAGAGTTGGAGAAGTTGAGGGCTCGCTATGAAGAAATCATGGCGAAGCATGGAGAGCGGATCTATGAGTAAGCAGGCGATTCTGAGGCGACTGAAGAAGCTGGAGAAAGTGTTCGCTGCTGGGTCCGAGAGTCGCTGGATTGATGTCTTATTGTGGGATGGATTGCAGGGCGGAATATTCGGGCATGCACATTTCCGCTTTTCTGAGGACGGGCGACAGACTGAGCTGAGGCCGTGTTCTGACCAAGAAGAGATTGCGATTATGCGTGAACACTATGAAGACGACGACCATAGGCTTCATGGCCGAGGTTCCAAAGTCTCGTTTGCGGAGTATCTTGAATCTTTCAGCTACCTGGGTTCTGAAGAACTGGAAGGCAGACGAAGGCGAATTATTGAAGCGCTGAAGGGTGGGGAAGACGGAGCTAGAGTGGAAGATTCCTCCGGCCGAGCTTGTTGATGTTGACAAACTTCAGGTGGACGGCGACAATCCTAATCGGATGTCGATTAGGCAACTGAGTGCACTGAAGAAGAGCATTCGGAGGTGGGGTTTCGTTGTTCCAATCATAACTAACAAGGGCCTACTTGTTGCAGATGGTGAGCATCGTCTGAGGGCTGCGAAGGATTTGGGTATGAAGCAGGTCGCCGTGGTTAGGCTGCCTGTGGATGATGTGGACAGGCGCATGATCCGGCAGGTGATGAACAAGATTCGGGGTGAGCATGACCTCTTTCTGGATGCTGAGGAATATCATCGGATGGTTTCTGAGGGTTCACGTGATCTGATCAGGGAGTTGTTGAATGAGAATGATCTGAGAATTGACAATCTGTTGCGACTTCGTGAGCCTTTGGACGTTGCTGATGGGGAGCTGAAAGCGATTGCCGAAAGGTTCGCCACAAAAGTTGAAAGCAACAGGTTGGACAAGGCGTGGGAAAGGGCGCATCCGAAAGAGCTGTTGACAGTGAAGTGTCATGTCGAGTTCTCCACTAAAGCTGAAGTGACTGAGAGAACATTGGCGGTGTGTGAGGCTTTCGGGCTGGGTGTGGATGAGGCTAAGCACTTTGTTGTGTTTGATGACTTCTCTCTCGATTTTCGTAGAGGCGACCTGATCTACATAACTGGGGACTCGGGTGGAGGGAAAACGCTGCTTCTTAGGGCTTTCAAGGAGTTCTTTGGAGACGAAGCTATCACGCTGAGTGATGTGGAGATAGACGCTGATGAGACGCTGGTTGAAGGCGTAGGAGGCGATGTCAAAGACGCCATCGAGACCTTGAGTCTGTGCGGGTTGAATGACGCCTTTCTTTTCCTACGCAAATACAAGGAGTTGAGTGACGGACAGAAGTATCGCTACAAGCTTGCCAAACTCCTAGACCATAAGGAAAAGCGGGTTTGGATACTTGATGAGTTCTGTGCAACGCTTGACCGTGTCATGGCCTGCATCATCGCATATCTAATACAGAAGGTGGCCAGAAAACTTGGGAAGACGGTTGTGGTGGCAACGACGCATCGTGATCTTGTGGACGATTTTCATCCGGACATTGTGGTGGAGAAGGGATTTGAGAATGATGTCAATGTCACAAAGAAGGAAATTGCCCACGAGAAATGCAGCATTTTCAAGGGCGTCAGGATTGAGAAGGCCAGTATTGAAGATTACAATAAGCTGAGCAGGTTCCATTATCGAACCAAAGGAAAGGACGAGTCGGCTGGTCTGAGGCTAAAAGACTGTTATAGACTTCTCTACAATGACGCGTTGATTGGGGTCATCGTCTATTCTCGTTCGTATCTGAATCTGAAAGCCAGGAACATGATCTTCGGCGAGAGATACGTTTATACGCCGGGTGATTTGCATAGGGCGAGATTGATTAACGAAGAGATTGCGAGAATCAGCCGGATGGTAATTCATCCCAAATTCAGGGGCATAGGCTTAGGAGCGTTTCTTGTGCGCGAAACACTGCCGCTGGTGAAGGCCAAGGTGGTTGAGGTCCTAGCAGCAATGGCGAAGTATAATCCCTTCTTTGAAAAGGCGGGAATGATACGAGTTGAGTATCGAAGGGACGAGGTTTCTGTAGAGAAGAAGATCAGGCGTTTCTTGGAAGCTAGTGATTTCGACCTCTCCTTTGTCAGGTCGAAGGCCTATTGTCGGAATTTCTTCGGGCGGTTGGATTCTCAAGACAAGAAAGTGCTTGTCGAGTATCTTTCTGAATATGCACGTCAACCGTTTGTGAAAGTGAAACTGGTGAAGCCCGAATTGTTAGGTAGAGTTTGTTCTTCGGAAGGAGTTTACTTGTATTGGGTAAACCCTTCACTCTGCGCAGATAGTTCTTCATGAATGCAGTCTGCTCGACTGACTAAAGCTGATCTTTGCATGCATCGATGCAAATTTTCAACACCCCCTTTTCTATGCGCTCGCTTGTGCTGTTTTATTGGAAGGTTGTTCTAGAGAAATGTTCCACAAAAGTTATGCATACGTATTGTATACATTTTGATTTAGCGACTAAGGAGGGAGAAAATGAAAAAATTAGCTCTGCTAGGTGCTCTGATCGGCGTGCTCATCATGTTGCTTATGCCCACACAGGTCTCGGCTTTCAATCCTCAGCCGGAACCACCAGTATCTGAGCACAGCTTGCCACATGCACTTGACCAATTCGATACCCTATTCCCCGACCTGGATATTGGCCCCGAGCTCGCTCAGGAAGGGCGGCTGACGCATGATGCCATTGGGTCCGCTGCACAGTATAATCCCATGCGGAACGGGCCGATAAGTTAGGAAAGCTGACCCCAACACTAGCTCTGAACCCAGACCCTCCCCCTCTTTTCTATTCTGAATCCATGCATGCATGTGTGGTTGAGGCTAAAGGTTTAAGAAAGAACTTCCCAAGTATGA
>CAYGAG010000067.1:0-8205 GCA_964347765.1 uncultured Candidatus Bathyarchaeia archaeon | reverse complement strand
GGTTTTTGATTGCTTGTTCAAGAGAATACCTAATGTTACATAGAATGTTTTCTTCGGTAGACTATGACTGCCAGTAATGTTGCTATCATGAATAGTGGTAGAATAAGAAAAGATGGAAACTCTGGAACAAGTATTGGCCCATAGAGCGAAAGTGAATAGCCGTCGATGTTGCAGTGTGCTCGGACCGTCGCGTTCGTCGGGGATTCAATTATTCCTAAGTCGCATTGAACGACAAACGTTGTTTCAGGGCGATGTGTGACTGGAAAGATTCTGTTGTCGCCGCTCAAATCCACTTCTACGCGATCCAGATAATGGATGGATGTTTGTGGAGAGTGAGAAACTGTGACATTCAAAACAGTGTTGGCACCATTGTTCCAGACAATCACATTTGAAACCTCTGGATAGCCAGCGGAAACAGTTTTAACAAAAATAGTAGCACATGCGAAAGACAATGCCAGAATGATTAGCCGTCCTACTTTGCTTCTTCCCAGCACTATTTTCCACTCCAAAAATCTATTCTTGCAGGGTTCAGGGTATAAGAGTTGTGTAAAGATATGTATAGAGGAGATAGCCTAGAATTAGGGACAGCGTCCACAACACTATGGTTACCCGCATCAAGTTTTTTCTTTTGAAGCAGTCTTTTGGTGCCGACTGCAGATGCCAAGCAGCCACAAGCCAAACGCTAAGCAGGACCGTTACAGCTCCAATAGCAGAGTGAAAGAGAATAACGATGGATACAATGTGGAAAGGCTGGGTTAGAATGATTTCCTTCCCTAGCGCCGAAGGAAGCATCACCAGCAGAAACGAAAACAGGTTCAGTACAGTAGCAACTAATGTCAAAGCGCCATGCAGCCAATACTTATTCTTCCACTTGAAGCCCATGCTAGCAAACAGAATAACCAAAATGCCAATCTGCAGTACAGCGTTGACTTGCGGCGAAATCAGCGGTCCGATCAGCTTTCACCGGTTAGTTATATATCTCAATGCGCTTATAGGGTTGCGGGTGCGCATGACGAAGAATCTCCTCTTTGGATTAAGAAAAAGAAAATATGATGTTTATTGTTTCTTTCTGTAGATTTTGACTGCTAGTAGTGGTGCTATCATGAATAGTGGTAGAATGAGGAATAATGGAAACTCTGGAATTATCACTATCTCTCGTGTTGTGTGTTCATATTCGAAGTAGATCCCTCTGTGTGTTCCGTTGTCATAGAGTGTGTAGTTCCAGTAGGTTGGATTAGCTCCATCAATAGTCACATTGAACGGTGCAGACAACACTTCATAGGGAATGCTCAGTCTGCAAAAGCCATGAGTTTGGCTTGCTGTCGTGTTGGAAACATGGAAGCGAATCGTGCTAGGAGATTCATACTGGAAACTGTCAACAGTAGAGTTGGAGATAACATTGACTGACTTTCCAAGTGAAGTGTCGAAGCTGTGAAAGGGCCCCATCAAAGGATAGTAGTCTGTGTTTATTGAATCAAGCACATGCGATGCATCCCCTATTCCATCATGATTCGCATCCGCTCCTGTGTAGTTGCTCCAGTAGTTACCCTCAATACCATTGTCCCAGGATTGCAGCGACGGGGCACCAGGATACGTAGATGCGTGATGAGTGTTGTTCATGAAGTTATTATGGTAGAAAATGTTGTCATTTGAAGTGAGGTACAAGAATACTCCATATTCAATGTTTCCTGTAAAGTTGTTTCCAACAATTATGTTGCGATCTGGGGGCCATCCATGTTGCCCTTGCATCTCGATACCATAACGGTTGTCATAAATATTGTTCCCCGTAATGATGTTGTTATACGAAGTGTCGACGAATATGCCCTGACCTAGATATGATGTTATGTTGTTCCAAGCGATCGTATTGTTCAAAGAGTCGATAACCGTTATACTGACAAAGTTGTTGGTCAGGGTGTTTCGGACGATTGAGTTATGTGAAGAGGAATTGAGGTAGATGCCAGTGCTGAATCCTCCTATCGCCAGATTCTTAATTGTTACGTTGCTTCTTTCAGTTAGGTCAATTCCTCTGGAATAAGCGACTATTTCAGACTGCACAGCATAGCCTGCTCCATCAACAAAAACGTCGTTCCTTTCCACCACAATCTCATCATCAATGTTACCAGTCAAGGTGTAGGTGACATTGTCCAGACTCGTGATGTTCGCAGTTGGGGGGTCAATTGACCCGTCAGCCCTGATGTAGATGGTTCCAAGCTGAGCTTCAACCTTGCGAACGTGGAAAGATGCAATTACCAATCCAATGAGAATGATAGCCAAAAACATCAAGAAAACAGGCTTCTTGCTCATGACGTTTCACCTAACTTAGCTTTTCATTTGTACCGGTTCAGTTTTTATGACTTGTGGAAGGAATCTTATTTGTTAAGCGTGATTCTCTTGAAACAGATTAGCACGTGTCACAAAGCATAGACTTGGTGTTTAGTAGTCGGATGATCCTAAAGGCACAGAAAAAAAGGATTATGGGTCTTCTTCCCCAAAGTGTCTGGCTATCAATCCTATGTCTCTCATGTCAACCTTGTTGTCAGGTGAGGATTCAGGTCCAGTTACGTCCGCATCTGGATTCCATCCTGGATGGCCAGGATAGCTTCCAAATGCTCTTGCAGCAGTTCCCACGTCTCTCATGTCTACTTTACCGTCAGGCCTGCCGTCGGATCCCGTGATGTCTCCGACCATCGAGATGTGCACTTGGCCGTTGATTATGGAGTTATCTGTTGTGTTTGCCTCTCCTGGAGCGGGGTATGCGAAGGCGGCTACTGTGTAACTACCTTTCGACAAGCCTCTCGTGTTCCACGCTAGCGTAATGTTTCTCTCTTCGCCTGCAGACAGGTCAATTACTGTTGTTGTGAATGGATGGAAAGTGTAGGTATTGTAGAAAGGAAGCGCAGTGTCGAGAGGATAAGAAGTATTTGCTATGTAAAAGGTCACGGCGATGTTGAAGGTTTGTGGGGAATCACCTTGGTTTTTGACTGTCGCTGTAATATTGATATCGACGTCGTATCCCTCGAACGCCACCGTCCTTGAAGTGCTGACTGCGGTCAATGCTATATTGGGAAGAGGCTTAACGTTGACTGACCCATCTGTGAAGCTGTTGTCCGACGTATCTCCTTCGCTTGGAACTATGGACGCCTGCGCTTCTATCGTGTAGACGCCAGGGGTTACAGTCGTTATGTCCCAAGTAAAACTTAGGGTCTCCGAACCTCCCGGGATCAGCCCGCTAACCTGTTGGGTTCCAATGCTGTTCCCATCGTAGTACGTGGATACGTCGAAGGTCTCAGCAACTGTTCCCAGATTCGCCACTATAACCTTGACAGTCAGATTCGTATTCTGGAATGCCTCGCTCTCTGATAAAGTAACATCAACGACTCCCACGTCACGGTCGTGCTCGTAAACTGTGACTACCTTGATCTCTGAGTTGTCAAGCGTATCGTTTTCCCCATCAACACGGTCAACCTTGGCGGATATTATGTAGAAGCCTTTGTCAGGAGGGGTCCAACTGAACGGTCCCAGTGCAATGGATTGTTCACTTGAGAGAGAAGCAGTATCGCTGTCAACAAATTCTTCATTAGCGTAGACGTTCACGTTAATGCTGTTCTCTGTCACCGTACCTTCGTTCTTAATGGTGACCTGTATATTGTTGATTGTGTTCCCTTTCTGGATGGTTGAAGGAACGCCTGAAAGAGCGGTGACTGCTACGTCATGTGTTTTATCCATAATATAGGCGGTGGTGAAGGCGCCGTTGTTCACTTCACTCTGTTCTGGGACGATATCATTCTTATCCACTACTACAATGAAAGTAGCATTCTTGCCGGTCCACGAAGTGTCGGGATCCCACGGATTGAAAACAACTGTTGTTTCACCGTCTGGAGGAAGAGGGGGCACCGGTTGCGGAGGCGTTAGTTCTTCAGATTGATCAATAAGCGCTTCCAGATCGGCGGTAGGTGCTGCAGGAACTCCTTCATACAGCCACAATCTAGCATCAGTGGCAAGTGAAGAATTAGCTCCTGTATTCTTGATCGTTGCGTTGATCTCGTACATGTTGAGGGGGAGTGGAGATGTATCCAACACTGTAAGACCCAACCGCTGAATATCTAGGTTGGGTTGATTGTCATAGCTGAACATCAGTCTTGCTGACGGCGTCGGGATGAGATTCTGGTCTACCTTGACATAGTAGTCTTCCGGCGTGGTAATCGTAGGCACGTTCAATGAAAAGTCTAGATTATGACATTCTCGCCCAGGATGAGGCTCCATGAGCGTGAGCGGGCCTACTGTGATCCAATGGCATTGATTTGCCGGATAGAAATCTGCACTACTGATTGGCCAGGTCGTTGCCGTTCCGTTCTCGCATATTATGTTCAGGACTGTATCGTCAAAACTGAGACTCGCTGGATGCAGAATTATCAGTCGAATCTGTATCTTTATCTCAACCGTGACGTAGATTCCCTCATGAGATATTCCTGCCCCAAGTTTAGCGCTGATGAAGACTTTTCCAATATCAAGTAGGGCAATGCCGCACTCAGGCTCTAGTCCTGCACCAAGTTCTCTTGTCATTTGATACGTTGTGTCATCAGACTTGTCGCCGGCCAGAGGGATGTCATCTTCTATGCTGAACAGATCAATCCAATAGTCGAAGGTGTAGCTCCAGGACACTCCTGCGGCTGACAGCCCTATAGTGGGAGCGACCTGCACTGTGTACTTGATACGGTAGAAGAGGTTCTTCAATCCAAAGTCTACGTAGCCATCATATGGCTGTGTGGGAAAGTCATACAGGTGCTCGATGCTGAATTGTGGGGAATAGGCATTCCTGCTACTGATTAGAAAGCCTTGAGGAGAGTCATGCAAATCGCAATAGTCGTCATCAAGCCAGCATCCGCCGTATATCCTAAGTCCTTCTATCTTGAAGCGAATGTCAACGCCTACATCCAAGCTGACAACCTTATACGCGCCTATAGGGGCGGCCGCGCCATCGCTGGAAGTGCATTCATGTTCTCCTTCGCCAAGAGGAGGAGTAAAATCGCCCTCCCAATCAAAACCTGTGAAGAAGTCCCCGACTCCAACGTCACCTAAGAGGGTTGACCACGTAATGGAGGCGTTGAATCCTATCGTGAACTCAAATTCAAGTCCATCCCCATTATACGTGTCTGCAGCTAACTCAACACTATTGGTCTCGCCTGGCGAGATTGTTGTGTCATACGAGGCGTTCAGTGTAACTGGCAACTTAACGTAGAAGTTGCCCAGACTGAAGAAAACCTTTGTTTCAACTTCTCCAGCCCAGCCTAGATCTTTAGTCCATTTCCTCTTCCACGTAGGGAAACTTAGATACTCCTTCTTAAACAGAAGCGTGTCCTGAAATTCCTTCTCGTTAACAGAGGAGGCCGACACCTTGAAAATAGAAAGATGAGTTGCGACAAACAGCAATAGAAGAAGTATAGAGATGAATGCTCCCTTTCTCCTTTTCATCAATTCTCATATCACCTTTGTGTTACAGCGTACTAAATTGTCAGATATAAGAGAATTGTGAAACATTCTTCTATCAAAAGATCAAACTCCTCTTATCGCACGCTGTTGTATAGAAATAGTCACAAGTTGTGACTACAATATACAACAGTGGAGATGTCACCCGATTTTTCCCGCAAACTCCCCATTTTAGTTTCTTGGAAAATGAAATAGAAGAAAATTTCATAAATGTTATCTTAGGGTGATCAGAAAGAAATACGCAGGTGTAGTAAAACGAGGGAAACATGAAATGAAGCGCCAATTTATCGAAGTGATACTGATACTGCTGTTAATAGGCATGTTAACGTCGGTATTTAACTTCCAACCAGCCAAAGCAAGCGGAACTGTATACATCAGACCAAGTGGGACGGTTGAGGCTACGGATAAGATTCAGCGAGACGGAGACGTATACACCTTCACAGATAATATCTATGATTCCATTGTCATCGAGAAAGATAACACTGTAATTGATGGGGCAGGCTACACCCTCCAAGGAACAGGAACTCACGGAATAAACATAACATGGAGAAGCAACTTAACAGCCGAGAATGTGGGAGTAAAAGCATTTTATCATAGTATCTGGCCAGAACCAAGTGAAGAGACGCTGGGAATCTACAATTTTGTAGAGTCTCTTTCGCCAGGATCGGTTGTGATTCTTAGCTTTGACTTCGGGCCATCCACCTTGTCAGAAAACTACCCCCAAGCTAAAGCTTTTCTCTTCCACTGCAAACAACGAGGACTCAGAGTCATCGGAGTAGCCTTCTGGCCTATCGCCCTAATAGGCGAAGATACATTCAGAGAAGTTTATGGCGAAGCCTTTCCAAACCTTCCGGAATATGGAACTGATGTTGTGTATCTTGGTTATGTTCCAGGGAACGAGGTTGGCATGCAGACCTTCGGAGATGACACCTGGCAAGCAAAAGGTACTGACCATTACGGAAACGCTATAGGCGATCTGCCCCTGATGCAGGAATGCCGGAGTGCAGAAGACTTCGACATTTGGTTGGAGGTATGCTCTGGGACTCCTGGCGCCCAACAAGTGATACAGTTTATACAAGGGCGGCACGGCGGACCTTCTGCCGTGCCTTTGGGTGCAGCGTGTACTGATGCAGTTTATCCCGGAATCAAGCCTTTCTATGATTCAGGACAACTTGTAGGAATTCTATGGGGAGACCAAGGAGCATTTGAATACAGATGGCTTGGACATCTGTTTGGAGACATGAACGACGATAACAGAGTTGACATGCAAGACATAGGTGTTGCTGCAAAAGCATTCGGATCTTATCCGGGACACGAGAGGTGGAATCCTGATGCTGATGTAAACAACGACGAGAAAATCAACTTGAGAGACATAGCGTTGATAGCCAAAAACTTCGGTTGTTCCACATAATTCCGTTCAAGTCCTAGTCGAAATTCAGATTTAGAGGAGCTGCTAGAGATACCACCTGCAGACCTTCCCTTTTTATCTGGCTCTACAGACGAAGAAAGTGATATAGTGTGTGAAAATAGTCACAAGTTGTGACTACATGATGTAAGTTTCCTTTTTAAGTATCGACGACACGGGTTCATATGTCAGAGGAGTTGAGCAGTGAGCAAAGTAGACGTTCCTGCAAGAAGCAGAACCAAGCTGGATTCAGTGGAAGGAGACCTAGAGGTAAGTTGCCATGCAGTTGTCGAAGGCACTGGAACGCCGCCTACACTAAAGGTTTCTGGCGCAGTCTATTGTGAGGGTTGGAACACCTTTGAATGTAATCTTTCAGCAGAGAGCTTGGAATCTGAAGACAACGTGGCTGTTCATGGAGATCTGGAAATCGAAAATGATGTCAAAGTGGAAGACGGTCGCCTAGAAGTCTACGGGAAAATGACGGCAAAACGTGTAGATGTAGATTCGGCACTGCACGTCAGAAAAGATCTAGCGGTCGAGGTAGTGAATGTAGGCGGCAGTCTAGAGATTGATGGAGATGTAAGGGCTGAAGATATAGACGTGGGCGGAAGCTTCCGAGCGGCAGGGGAAGCATCGGCAGAGAAAATAGATGTTGGCGGACGTGTCTCAATTCGCTCCAAAGTCGACATCGAGAAACTGAACGTCGGAGGCGCCGCGAAAGTTGGAGGCGGCAAGATCGGTAGAATAGACGTGGGCGGAAGTTTCGAGTCAACTGACTCACTGGAATTTGAGAAGATCAATGTCGGCGGAGTCGTTCGACTGACCAACAGAAGCAAGGGTGGCGACGTGAACGTAGGAGGCTCGTTCAAGGTTGAGGGAGACCTGGAATTCAGAGAAATAAGCGTAGGAGGAAAAGTAGAGATAGGTGGTTCTGGCGAAGGCTGCGACGTTGAAGTGGGAGGCAAGGTGAAGGCAGACAAGTCTTTGAGGCTTTCAGGAGACCTTGAGGTTGGAGGTAAGGTGGAAGTTGATGAAGAAGCTTCAGCAAGGAACATAGAGGTTGGAGGTTCGCTACGTTCACGGAAAGTCACAGCAGAAGAGCGCGTCAGAGTTGGCGGGTCAATAGTCACCGAAGAGGGCGTTGCAGCTCAATCCGTGAGAATAGGAAGAAGAGGCAGAGTAGTTGGACCCATAAAGGCAGAGCAAGTCATCATTGGTCAAGACGCCCATGCCGAAGACATTTATGGAAAAAAAGTCATGCTCAGAAACGGAGCACATGCAAGAAATGTTTACGGTGAAGACATCACTATCGA
>CAYGAG010000066.1:4180-8669 GCA_964347765.1 uncultured Candidatus Bathyarchaeia archaeon | reverse complement strand
CTTGTTTTACATTCGTCGCCATTGGCTTTTCGACCAAGGCGTGTTTTCCTTTTGTTAGAACCTTCCATGCTTCCTTTGAAAGACTAGTAGACCATGTGCAAATACTCACTGCTTGAATATCTTTTCTCTTCAACATTCTTCCTGTGTCTGTGTAGGGTTTTGCGCCGAACTGCTTGGCAACGTTTTTTGCTCTTTCAGCATCTATGTCGCAGACAGCTAGAAGGTTTGTTTCCTCCAGTTCTTTGTATACTCTGGCATGGTTTTTTCCCCAGAACCCGGTCCCGATGATCGCGACGCCCAGTTTCGTCATTTTGTCCAGACCCCTCTCCCTAGGCCTCGATATATGCACCCTTCCCTTTCAACCTTTTCTGGGTCAATGACGCCCTCGAGGTCTACTATTGCAGCAGGCATTCGAGCCATCATTCTCAATCTCTTGAGGCTTAGCCGTTTGAACCTTCGGTGACCAGTAAGTATCACTATGCAGTCTACGCCTGCCACAGCGTCTTTTAGCCTCTTCTTAAAGGGGTAAGGGGAGTCAATGCTCTCTCTGCCTGATATATAGGGATCATAAAAGCTGATTCTGCAGCCCTTTTTTTCCAGAGTCTTCGCCAGTCTTGTGGCGGACGTACTGGGGATATCCTTTCTATTCCGTGTCTGTGAAATCCCGAATATAGTAACTCTTGCTCTCGTTAGACTCTTTCCACAGCTTCTTAATGATTGTCGAACCAAATCTACCGCGTGTTTCAGGGCTCCCTCGTTTATCTCTTTGGCTATAGCTGGAATCTGGAGTTTGATGTTGAGGTCTTCAGCTCCCTCGTTCATTAAATGAAGCGGTTGCCTGTATTGATCTTGGCGGGAGAGATATGGAGCAAAGAAGTTGTCAGTCGGGTTTGATTCTGTTAATCTCTGAATCATGTAGTAATCCATGTTTGCCTCTTCGCAGAAACGGGCAAGTTCGTTAGCCAAAGCAACGTTTGTGGAGTACTGTACAGACTTCAAGAGCGTTGCTGTCTCAGCAGCTTTCAGACTATCCGTTGTTTTCAGACTGGTTTTCATGATTGTTTCCATGACTATTGTGGCAACTTCTAAGCTGTTCTTTTCCGTTGCACCTACAATTCGCTTGCAGTTCGCTAGTTCTTCTAGGGACTTTGGAGTTGAAATTGGAGGTGAGACGTAGACCAGTCCAAAACTGGTTCCAGCTTTGAGTCCAGAGGTGTTCTCTAGGATATCTCTTACAAAGCGTTCTGTAGTTGCGGGCTTGACTAGGCTCATTACGATTATTAGACTGCCTCGCTGTAGACCTGATCCGACCTTCTTGCATGTTCTTTCCATCTCGAAGCGGCTGATCCTTCGCTTCTTGCGTATTGACGGCTGGACTATCAAAACTATTATGTCACTCTTGGAAACAGCAGCCTTCAGGTCGCAGGTTGCTTCTAAGTTGCCGGTTCTGACATGCTTTCTCAGTATAGGGCTGATTTCCTGCTTTAAGAATGGCGTTTTTCCTGTACCAATGCGGTCTACTGTCGCCCGATCTGTGTCAGCACATATGATGTTGAACCCTGCTTTTGCGAACAGGCACGCATGGAGAACTCCGTTTCGACGGCAACCTGTGATGCAGATAGTGTACTCACTTCTCTGCCTGGAGTTTGCAAGGTCTCCTTTCTTCACATCTAGTATTGTTGGAGACATTAAGATTCTCCTCAGTTTGAAAGAAGTGTCTTATTTCCTCATGTTTCCAATTATTTTTTCGAGTTGTGAACTGTACTTCTCGACAAGCTGTGAAGCTCTTTTCTCCTTCTTTGCTTCGGCATAGAGTCTGTAGATGGGTTCTGTTCCACTAGGCCGCACTAAGATGGAGCTTTTGTCCTCGAACCAAATCTTGACTCCATCAATTGTGGTTGTATTCAATATTTTTACCTGTTCAATAAGCTTCTCCATAGCCTTCTCCTTTAGCTCATGTGGGCAGTGAACTTTGCTTTTCCTGAGGAAATATCGTGGCATTTCTCCAAGCAAGCTGGAAAGCTTCTGACTAGCCTTGGCCATAATGTCAAGTATTAGTGCTGTGGCCATCGCTCCGTCTCTGACTGATTGATGAGGACCATAGAAGATTCCACCGTTCTCTTCCCCGCCCAGTCTCGCCTTCGTTTCTTTCATTTTGTGCGAAACAATTATGCTTCCAACTTTGGTCCACACAATTTCGCCGTTATATGCTTCAGCTACGTCTCTGACTAAGGTTGATGAACTCACGGGCGTAACGATTTTTTCACCAGGATTGGATTCCAAGAAGTGTTTCTCAACCAAGGCGAAGGTTTTGTCTCCCCAGTGAATCTCTCCACTTTCATCGACGAAAATTGCACGGTCGGCATCACCGTCGTAGGCAACACCTAGATCCGCGCCTAATGCTTTCACCGTTGAGGCCAAGTCTCCAAGATTTTCTGGGCGAGGCTCAGGTATTCTTCCTGGAAAGGTTCCGTCGATATTCGCGTTTATTGTTGTTGTCCTGCATCCTAGATCTCGAAGCAGAATCGGTGCGGCAAGGCTACCTACACTGTTTGCAGCATCAACGACTACATGATATCCCTTACTGACTATTCTGTCACAGTCTACATGCTGCTTTATCGCCTCTAGATAGTCATTGATTATTCCATGGAGCTGGCGTATCGTGCCTAGATCATTCCATTTCGAATATTTTGTTTTCTCGTCGAAAAATATATCTTCAATCTCGATTTCTTGTTCTCGTGAGAGTTCTATTCCATCATTCCACACGACTTTGATTCCATTGTACTGGGGTGGATTGTGCGATGCTGTCACTATAACCGAACCGTCCGCCTTGGAATTCTTTACTGCGTATTGCAGTGCTGGAGTCGGTACCATTCCCGCAAAGAGGACGTTGCAACCGGTTGCGTTCAAACCAGCCATAACAGCCTTCGCTAGCATTGGGCCACTGGTCCGAGCATCATGTCCCACAACAATATCGCCCTGCTGAAAAAATGTTCCTATTGCACCGCCGATTTTCACTGCTATCTCTACGCTCAGCTCTTTATTCACTATACCGCGTATTCCGTTTGTGCCAAATAGACGTCTTGAACCCGACATGCTATCGCATTTCCTATCCTATCACATGATATACTTAGGGGTTAATACACTTTCAGAAACTTCCTTACCGGGACATACAGAGACCCCTTCTGCAAGCGATACGTGATCCTTTACTCTCACATAATCGCCGAGCACGCATCGCTGCCCTATCCTGACCTTTCTTCCAAGGACCACATTCTCACCAATTAAAGCCTGGTTAACAAAGGAACAATCAGATATCTGGGCTCCAGGGAAAACCACGGTGTGCTGTATGCAAACTCGCTCTCCAACCGAGACGTTTCTGCCTAGGACAGTGTAAGGTCCGATGATTGATCGTTCCTTGACAGAAGATCCTTTATCGAAAGCCACAGGCCTCTTGACCTCAACTTCACCTCCAATCTTGTGCTCTCTATCATTAGTAAGGGAATCCAGCAGAATCCTGTTTATCTTCAGATAATCTTCAAGCTTTCCCATATCCATCCACAGACCGTCGAAGATGTGTCCGTAGAGTTTCCCTTGATTCGCAAGTCTAGGAAAGATTTGTCTTTCTATGGATACTTTTTTTCCTGTAGTTATATACTTGAAGATTTCTGGGCTAAGAATATAGACGCCTGCGTTTGCCAGATTGGTTGGGGCTTCCTCTTTAGGAGGTTTTTCGATGAATCTTTGGATTCTGTCTTTGTCTTTGAGTTGCGCGACTCCGTATCTTGAGGGGTCTTTCACTTTGTGGAGAGCTATGGTGGCTATGGCTTCTTTCTCTTCGTGCGTCTTCAAGAGTTCTCGATAATCTATGTCAGTTATGATGTCTCCATTGAGAACTAAGAACGAGTCATGGTTGAGGAGTTTTTCTGCTCTTCTTATAGGGCCTCCAGTTCCTAGGGGTTTTGCCAAGGGATCTACAGAATAGTTCAAGCGTAATCCACATCTTGGGATTTCATGTTGTTTGATGAAGTTTTCTGTCCGAGAATCTACTGCTAGTATTGCTTCTTTGATTCTGTGTTGGGCTAGGCTTTCTAGGGTCCGTTGTAGAAGAGGCTTGTTGACTATGGGGAACAGGATTTTTGGCCTAGTGCAGCTGAGTGGTCTTAGTCTAGTGCCGAAGCCTCCTGCGAGAATCACAGCTTTCAAGTGTTTCACGGTCCAGAACTGTAACCTTATATTCAAACGCTTGGCAATAAAACGATTTCGTGAAGCGAGGAGAGATGATTGTGAAGGTTTTGCTTCATGAGATGAGTTGGATTGAGGCGAAAAAATATCTTCTTGAGAATGATCTTGTGATTCTTCCTGTGGGTTCCAACGAGCAGCATGGACCTCAAAACCCGCTAGGAACTGATCATCTAATATCTAAAGCTATTGCAGAAGAGACGGCTAGACGGACTAGAGTCCTTTGTTTGCCAGTGATCGCGTTTGGCGT
>CAYGAG010000066.1:0-4080 GCA_964347765.1 uncultured Candidatus Bathyarchaeia archaeon | reverse complement strand
CGTCTTTTCGCGCCGGACGAAAGGGGTCATGCTGGAGCTGAGGAGACCTCGATGAATCTAGCTTTGCATCCGCATCTTGTAGATATGGATAAGGCTGTTGATGAAGAGGTGCATGAACAGTTTGTACTTGGGAAGGGTGTCACGCTTCCGTTGGACACTTTAGATTATACAAGTTCTGGCGTATTCGAAGTCGAAAACAGCTTCTGCAGAAAAGGGCAGGAAGGTTTTTGATACCGTCGTCACTGAGTTGGCTGAACATGTAAGATTGCTGAAAGAGGCTGAGATTGAGGATTTGATGCAGAAGTCAAGGGTCTGAGGGTTATTCCCATTCTATTGTTGCTGGGGGTTTGTGGGTTATATCGTAGACTACGCGAGTAGCTTGTGGGATCTCATTCGTTATTCGTGTTGAAATCTTTTCTAGCAATTTGTGGGGGATATCTGCGAAACTGGCTGTCATTGCTTCGCGGCTTTCTACCATTCTGATGGCTATGACGTAACCATAGGCTCTGGAGTCACCTTTGACGCCGGTCGCCTTTGTGTCGGTCAAGACTGAGAAGTATTGCCATAGATTCTCCGACATTCCCCCTCTTTCGATTTCGTCTCTGACGATCTTGTCTGCTTTCTTTGCGATCTCGAGTTTCTCTTTTGTAAGTTCGCCGATGATTCTAACTGCTAGTCCAGGTCCCGGAAAAGGCTGTCTAGAGACGATTTCTGTAGGCAGGTCGAGCATTTTGGCGACTTTTCTGACTTCGTCTTTGTAGAGGTCCCGTAAGGGCTCGACGATCTTTTGAAATTTGATGTGAGTGGGGAGGCCGGCTACGTTGTGATGTGTTTTTATTTTATCTGAGTATTTTCTAAACCCTGATTCAATTCTGTCTGGGTATATTGTGCCTTGTATCAGATATTCTGCACCTGTCTCACCCGCGATTTCTTCGAAGACCCGGATGAACTCTTCGCCGATGATTCTTCTCTTTTGCTCAGGGTCGACTATTCCTCTGAGTTTTTTGAGGAATCTGTCTTTGGCATCTGCTATGACGAGTTTCATTCTGAGTGTCTCAAATGTGTTCTTGACAGATTCTGGTTCGTTCACCCGCATGAATCCGTGATCTACGAAGACTGCTGTAAGTCTGTTGCCCAAGGCTTTTGCAGCAAGGGCTGTTGCTACGCTGGAGTCTATTCCACCACTGAGGGCTATTATGGCTTTTCCGTTACCGACCTCTGTCTGTATTTCTCGAACAGATTTTTCGATTAGATCTTCCATCTTCCAGTTTGGTGAGCATTTGCAGACGGTGAAGATGAAGTTGCGCAGCATTTCTTCTCCGTGTTCTGTGTGAACAACTTCTGGGTGCCATTGGAGTCCGTAGATTGGCTTTTTTCTATGTCTGAAAGCAGCGACCGGAGAGTTCTTAGTATGTGCTATTGATTCATATTCAGAAGACACGGCGAAGACTGTGTCGCCGTGGCTCATCCAGACTTTCTCTCTCCTGTCTAGTCCTTGTAGAACGCCGATTGGCTTGTCGATGTTTACGTAGGCTATTCCATATTCTCTCTTCTTACAGGGTTCGGTTCTTCCTTTGGTCATGTGGGCTAGGAGTTGATGTCCATAGCATAGGCCTAGAATTGGTAGGTTGAGATTTAGAATCTCTGAGCTGGGTCGTGGGGCATTGTTTTGGTAGACGCTTGCGGGGCCTCCTGAGAAGACTAAGCCCTTTACTCGTAATCTTTTGTTCAGGAGTCGGATATCTTCAGGTTCTATGTCGTGGGGAACTATTTCAGAGTAGACGCCGTTTTCTCTGATTCTTCTGGCTATTAGGTGGCAGTATTGTCCGCCGAAGTCAAGGACGAGTATAGTATCATATTTCAATGCTGTATCCCTTTCGACACAGATGAATGCCTTCTTGTTCTGTTGTAAATCTCAGATTGTTGTCTGCTACGCATAAAGGTATTTTTTGATTTCCCACTGAGTGACTTCTGTCTTGTTTGTTGGCTGATGAGGTTCGTATTCTTTCCATTCCTGTCTCTTCAGTTTCAGGTAATTTTGAGCAGTCTCTTTCCCTAAGGCCTTTACACAGAAGTCGTCACTCTCCAGTTCTTCTAGCGCTTCTTCCAGCGTTGTTGGAAGGACGCCTACGCCTAGTTCCTTGCGTTGGGATGGTGTTAAGTGGTAGATGTTCTTCTCTACAGGTTCTCCTGGGCTGGTTTTTTTCCTGATGCCTTCCAGTCCGGCTTGAACTATTGCTGCAAAGGCTAGGTAGGGGTTACATGACGGGTCTGGGCATCTGAATTCAATTCTTGCTTCCTTTTCCTGGTCTCGGAAGTATTCTGGTATTCTTATGAGGGCGGAGCGGTTTCTTCTGCTCCAGGCTATGTAGATGGGTGCTTCATAGCCTGGGACGAGTCTCTTATAGCTGTTTGCTGTCGGGGCTACAATCGCGCACAAGGCTCTTGCGTGTTGGAGAATGCCGCCGATGAAGTACAGGCTTTTCTGTGAGAGTTGTGCATAGCCTTCTGGGTCATAGAAGATGTTTCCATCATTTTCTGTGCTAGAGAGGCTTAGATGGATGTGCATACCGTTGCCTGGTCTTTCGGGCCATGGCTTGGGCATGAACGTTGCGACCCAGTTGTATCTGTTGGTTGCTACGCCTTTGGCTGCGAATTTGTATTGCATTATGTTGTCTGACGTGATGGTTGGGTCTGAGTGTCTGAAGGTTATTTCGTTTTGGGCGGCGCCTACTTCGTGTTGCTCTCTTTCCACAGTTATTCCTAAGGAGGATAAGGCATGGGAGAGGTCTAGTCTATAGGTTTGCGTGATGTCTCGACCTGGAGCTATGTCGAAGTATCTGTGTTTGTCAATGAGGTGGTTCTCTACTGGATCGACTCTGCCTTCATCAGTCTTCTGTACAAGGTAGAATTCCAGTTCGGCAGCTGCTGTAGGTTTGTATCCTTCCTTTTCAGCCTTTTCAACTGTTTTCTGGCAGATGTAGCGGGGGTCGCTTTCGAATCTTTCTCCGTCGGGTCGTTGCATGTTGCATATGAAGCTGACCACGCTCTTATTGTAGAAGTAGTAAGGGCAGACAGCGAATGTGGCTGGATCAGGTTTCATGATCATGTCGCTGTCTTGTATGCGAACTCCTCCTGTTATAGACGAGCCGTCGAAGCCGACGCCTTCCTTGAGGGTTCTTTCCGCCTCTTCAGCTGGAACTGTCCTGCCCTTCAGAAGCCCTGAAAGGTCGGTGAAGTGGAGAAGAATGTGGTCAGCGTGTTTCATCAGTCTGAGGCAAGTATCGTAGTGTTGGGTCGAATATGCTCTGTTACGCGCGATCTGTGTTTCCCCCAAATGGATTTGCACTATAGGCGAGTGTTTCTGAAAGTATATAAACCTTTTCAGAGATTTGCTGGGCAAATGTTAAATAGAGGTAGGATGTATTCGGATGAATGTGCAGTGGCTGAATGAGTATGGATCTGGATGAGATTGATATCAAGATCTTGCGAGTGTTGACCGACAATGCCCGGCTTTCTTCTCGGAAGATCGCGCAGAGTTGCGGAGTTTCAATAGGCACGGTTCTTTCCAGAGTGAAAAGGATGGAGGAGAGAGGGGTGATAACGGGATACTCTGTTCTGCTGGATCAGGAGAAGATTGGGTACGAGTTAACCGTAGTCAGTGAGATCACGGTTTCGAAAGGACGGCTTCTAGAGATGGAGAATGAGATTGCACGGCTCCCGAATGTCTGTTGCGTATATGACGTGACAGGTACAATAGATGCGGTTATCGTCGCCAAATTCAAGAATCGCCAAGAACTGAGTAAGTTCACAAAACGTCTCCTCGCATTGCCATTTGTAGAAAGGACAAATACACACGTAGTATTGACAACGATAAAAGAAGACTTCCGGATAATCTGAAAACCCACACTCTTCTTTCTTTATTTTTATTAAAGATCAGAAACAGGGCGGAAGCAAGACTTAATTTCCACTGTAAATCTAGGGTAAGCGACAAAAGACTCAGGCGGGGGTTGCCAAGCATGGCCAAAGGCGCAGCCCTGAGGCGGCTGTCCCGTAGGGGTTCGTGGGTTCAAATCCCAC
>CAYGAG010000065.1:0-8870 GCA_964347765.1 uncultured Candidatus Bathyarchaeia archaeon | reverse complement strand
TTACTCTAGGTGAAGGGGGAACATTCCTTCACAGGTGCGAAAGATTAGCTCAAAGGCTTGGTTTGCGGGATCTTTACATCAAAGACGAGACAAGCAATCCGACAGGCTCTTTCATAGATAGAGGGACGACTGTCGAAATCTCAAAAATAAGAGAGCAAGGACGCAAGTCGGTGTGCTGCGGGTTAACGGGTAACCTTGCAGCGTCTCTTGTAGCCTATGCAGCAAGAGCAGGATTAGGATGCAAGGTGGTTCTTCCGCAGAGAGTGGATATTGGCAAGTTTTACCAGACAATCGCTTATGAAACCGATATCGAGATCGCGAAAGATAGCAAAGATGCATGTTGGAAGGCCTATAGACTGTCGACTCAGGATTATATGGGTCATTTCGTCATGCCATACAACCTATATTTTCTAGAAGGAGAAAAGACGACAGCTTATGAAATTTGCGAACAACTGGGTTGGAGCCTTCCTGACAAGATTATTGTTCCTATGGGTAGTGGTGGCCATCTTTCTATGATCTGGAAGGGAATCAAAGAATTTTATGAAATGGGTTTCTTGAAGCAGAAGACTGTAGAGATGGTTGGAACACAATCGAAAGGATGCCCTCCGATTGTTGAAGCGCTTCAAAGAGGAGACGACAAAATTATCCCAGTTAACAAGATTTCAACGATAGCAATTGACATTTGTGTAGAAGATCCTCCGTGCGGCTCCATGGCTATTCAGGCAATTCGAGAATCGAAAGGAACAGCAATGCCTTTACTGGACAGAGAAATCATACACGCTGTGAGTCTTCTTGCCAAGCTAGAAGGCATCTTTGCCGAACCTGCTGCTGCAACAACCATTGCAGGTCTGAAGAGACTCGTTGACGAAGGAAGAATAGATCACTCTGAGAAAGTTGTTTGCGTAGTCACAGGGATGGGCTTGAAATATCCAGAAGTGACAAAGAACCTAATTAAAGGAAGTAAGAAACTGGAGAAACTGCTCAGGCTGGTGGAGAAAAGGAAATATGGGATTGCGTTAGGCGAAACAAAGCTACGCGTATTACAGATAATCTCGAGAAAAGAATCGTACGGTTATGAGATCTGGAGAGCTTTGGAGGATCTCGGAGTTAAGGTCAAGATTCCAAGTGTATATCAACACCTAACTGAGCTTCAAGATGCTGACCTGATAATTCGAAGCAAATCTGAACAAGTGTTGAAGAAACCTGAAAGACACTACTACAAACTCACAGAAAGAGGGAGAGTGGTGTTAAGTCGATCAGAAGCGCTTGAGGAATAGAGTGTAGCTAAATCAGGAGCCTAGCCAAGCCTCTGATACGAGGATATAGAAGCTTGCGCATTGCTACCAAGCATTCCAAGCTAGCCACAACAACTTCAAATCTTCTTCAGAGACTATCTGATGGATGCTGTTTGAAGGTACATATATCGCTTTATCAGGTGCTATTTGAAACGTTACGTCCCCAATTATCGCCTTTCCTTTGCCCTCTAGTACAGTGAAGGCCTGCGGCCATGGATCTTTTTCTCCTTCCTTGTTCAGAGTCTCTCCAGCCTTCACCAAGATCCAGCTGTATCGCATCCCATTCCAATAGACCAGAGGAATTGGATGTGCGCCATGGGCATGACCAGCTCGTTCCAGATCAAGACTTTTCACTTTTATTTTACCCGGGGTAAAGAAGTATGTCAAAAGTGCCTTTCCTACTTCCCATATCTCTTTTATGCGCTCTTTTGTGTGGATTTCAAACTCGATGGGTCTTTTCTCGTCCATTCTACCTCTGCCTACGAGCGCAAATGCATCTGCCTTCCCATCCATAATATCTTTGAGCACTGTGCTTTTCATAATGATTGTGACGTCAGGTTTCGCTGAGCCCTCTAGAACCTTTATTTCATTTGCCACGACTATCGTTGCAATTTCCATTGTGTCAAACAGTTTCACGCAGACTCGGGTTTCCTGAGTTGCAATGGTGATCAAATCCACATACAACTCTGCATCTCTCAATAGTTGCCTCAAGATTTGGATACATCCATTCATAGCTAATCCTCTTGAACAATTCATTCAACGGTAGTGCGCCGCGCACCATACAAGCTCATGCCTATATATAGTGCGCGCTTCGTAAAGCATGCACTAACATGGAAATATAGTTCTGTGAAATGCCTATGGAAGCGTTTTACGCGTGCGCACACACTTCCTGCTTTTGATTAGCCTCTCCAGATGCTGCATATGTTTTTTAATCACTCCTTTGCCACATGGTGGTCCATGCCCTGGGATCACAGTGCTTATGTCGAGGGACTTTAGCCGCCTTAGAGACTCGAGCCAGCGTTTCTGGAGCTTTGAAGTGGTGAAACGGGTTACGGGCGCGTATCCTGAGTATAGCGTGTCTCCTGCGAAGAGCACCTTGCTATCTGTTAGGTAGATGCAAAGGTTCGTTTCAGTGTGACCAGGTGTCGGTATTATCTGTAGCTCTTCGGTGTCTACGATGAGCTTGGTTTCACGATTAATCAGAACGTCAGGTTCAACAAGCTCAACTCTGGAGTATAGTGTTTCACCCATCCTGAAACCCTGAGGTTGCTTGTCGAAAGCTTTCTCAGCCATTTCATTTTTGCCTTTAATCATCAATTGCACATAGTCAATGCCATGCTTCTCTACGCAAGCTTGAATATATTCTGGAACTTTCTTATGAGCTATTACTGTGTAGCCCTTTTGCTTGAAGGCACAAGCACCGAAAATGTGATCTGAGTGACCCTCAGTCAGTATTAGTCTATTGTTGGATTTCCCTTTTGCAGCGACCTCTATATAACCTAATATAGTTTGCGCAGACCAGTAGGTCATAGAAGCGTCTATAGCGACAACGCTTCTCTCTGTGACTACAAAGCCGGTATTCACTCCAATTGGGTGAGTCAGACCCAAAACCGCGTAGACATTATCTGCCACTCTCACGTTTAGGCTCTCCTAGCTTTAAGGCATATGTTTAAGATCTCGCCTACTTGCTGAGTTCTGTCATAGTTTTCACTCTAACAAGCTCCTTCCGCACAAGGTTCAGTAACACGTTTCTGGGGACAAATGGTGAGGATAATAGGGTCTTAGGAATCTTCTCATTTCGTAGCAGAGGTTGCATTCATCAATGAATGCTTTGCGCCTGTCGAAACCTCTGGTGATCGCCATTTTCAAGAGCCCTACAGGTCCTTCTTCTGCTATTACTGACAGAATAGGGTGCTCTTTTACATTGTAGCTCTCAAGTATTTGTGTCAAAGGCGCTGTCTTAGTGTTACCTATACATATGCCTGGACAAAGCGTCACATTGCCCTCGAAATCGATCTCAATTCCTTCAGGATTCTCCAAGTCACCCCCTATCCAAAAGGGCAATTGACACTTTCCCTGCGGTGTTCCTGTCTTTGAATTCACATATTTGGCTAGCTCTGCAGCTGCTCTCCCTTCAAAACCAACTCCATGTCTGTGTATCTCGACGTTGTCTAGTTTCGCCAAACTTTCTAGCCCTTTTCTAGTCAGATTATCATAGAAATTGTTGATAGGTGGCTCAGCTAGGAAATAAGCGTCGACACATATTCTGTCGAAACCTAAGCTTGCAGCAGCATCGATTCCATTTCTGACATTCTCAAGCGGGATATATTCCTGGTGAAAACCGTCAACACTGAAAGTGATGCGTGTCAGTCCGGCTTCTTTCAGTTCAACGAGTTTCTCTTTCGCCACGGATTTGCTTTTGGCCCAATAACCATTTGTTATGACCCAAGTCCGATGGATTCCTAGCATCCTCGCTTTTTCTATTATCTCTTTTAAAAGCTCATAGTAAAGGAACGGTTCACCACCATGAGCGCCAACCGATTGCAGAGGCTGAGTTTCTGTAAGATCTTGCAGGTGTGTTTCCACATCCTCTAACTTCATGTGACCTGTTCTTTCTGGTCCTGCCTTGTAACTGCAATGCTTGCACTTTGAAGGGCATTTGAACGTTACAAGGAAGTCAACACTTCTAATTTTCATGGGGTTTTCGACCTCGAGAAAATTCACAAGGACTTAGCATATTTAACCTGTCGCCTATATATAGGCACAAACTTTTCACTTTGATATTTCGATTGTTATACTGAAGTGTCGGTGAGTTCTGTGAGCCAAACCATTGTTCGATTAGCCAGAAGAACAGATGTTGCATCAATTTGCGAGCTATGCAAGGATGAGCATTGGAACTACAGCGTCAGAATGATTGAGAGATTACTCGCTTATGAACCAAAGGGATGTTTCTTGGCCGAAGTTAATGGAGAATTCGCAGGGCAAGTCTTCTCAATAAACTATGGCAAAATCGGATGGATAGGTGTCCTGATTGTCAATGAAAACTATAGACGCAGAGGTGTTGGCACACTTTTGATGAAACATTCTATAAGGTATCTGCTTGGCTTAGGTGTAGAAACAATAAGATTGGAAGCAGTTCCAGAGATCGCGAATCTCTACCGCAGAATAGGATTCGTTGATGAATTTCACAGTATTAGATTTCTTGGAACCAGCAGGAGACAAGAACTACTATCTGGATTGAGCATCGAGAGAATGAGTGTGAAGGAAATGCCCAGAATAGCAGATTTCGACAGGGAATACTTCGGCGGAGATAGAATGCGGGTTTTGAAACGATTATACCAAGCCAGTCCAGAACTCTGCTTTTACTCTCAGGAAGACTCCCAGATTCTTGGATACATAATCTCCTATGAAATGGAAACTGGATATAGAATTGGACCATGGATTTGTAAACCACATGGTGTACGCTTTCCAGTAATTGCCAGAGAATTACTTTTGACATGCATGAACAGCATTGAAGTTGGCACAAAAATCTACGTTGGAGTACCAGAAACGAGCAACACTGCCATAAGAATACTTCACAACTTAGGTTTCACAATGACTGCCAAATGCATTCGCATGCGCTTCGGGAAAAGACTTCAGGAAAAGCCCAAGGCTGTACTATCGATCAGTGGGCCAGAGAGCGGGTGAAGCTAGTTAGAATCTTAGCTGGCAGAAACACTTCTTATTAGATCGCAAACCAGAGAAGGCTTGCTGACCTGTTCTGAATGCAGAAATCCCAGGTACGGCTCAAGCTTAGCCTTCATTATTGCCCTGGAGGTTTTCCACTTCAGAACAGTGTAAGCCGGGTTTCGGAATTCCTGAATTAGAGCGCGCGCTTAGGCTTGTCCTGGGAATAGCCGATCAGATGGCCGCCAAAGCCAACTGCCCATAGCAAGGCTGGATAGGCAATCATACGTTCCATTCCGCCCTTCCCTAAACCCAGGTAAATGCCAGAACCGAAGAGGGCAAGTGCGGAGAGAGAGAGCGCTCCAAGCACAATAGAAAGGTAAGATAGAGGAGGTTTCTGTAGTTTGTAGGACAGAATAGCGGATAATCCTGCGAAGAGGAACGTTATCAGAGAAAAAACGCCATGTATCACTCCAGCATCCTCTGTAAACACTCCAACACCCATTGCACCTATACCAGTTACGGCTGACATGGTGGAGAAAAGCCTAAAGTTGAATGCCCGTTGAATGAAGTACGCAGTGCCTACAGCCAACATGCCCATCAGGAATACTGACGAGTTGAAGATTACAGAAGAAGGCCCAACGCCCAAGTCACTTATGTAATTCTCAGAGGTACTATACCCAGAGTAGAGTGCTTCAGCCATGATTATTCCCAAGACGCACTCGATACCACCGATGAACAGAAGCAACCCTGCAATCTTTCTATTCTCATAGTTCATAATATCAGATAGGGGTCTTTGGTTCTTAAAACCTGAGTGGTAAATCCGCTCTTACGAGAAGAGGGCATGAAGCGATAAGAAGCAGAAAAATAAGGAATTCTACAGGTGAAATCTCTACTTGGCGCTTACCTCAATATAAAAAAGTCTCTAGAAACCAGACATGCAAATTATGTCCTTTCTGAGACACCCTTCTTTCTGGCTAGGTCTTGTTGCATTTTTTCGCAACGTCTGTACCATAGGATTTCATAATCCTTATGGGGCACGACTCTGGTCTCTAGGTCAGCTATTGTGAGAATCCCTTCTTTCCTACACCACCCAACACATATTTCATAAGCATCCCAGTCAAGTTTCTCATCTTCCCAGTAAACAGGAACCTCGGAAATGCTGTGCAAAAAAGTTGCAAAAGCTCGAGTATGGCCATCGACGAAGATAATGTCATCTCCGAGTTTCTTGATTGGTATGGGTTCAATAGACTCTAGGTCGTCGAAGTCAATCGTTTTCATTATTTCCGACAATTTTTCCGAACTTATATACAATTGGCTAGGCTGTATCTTACTTAATTTCATGATGAATGTTTCAGTCATCACATCCACATCTGAAGTAAACATGACTCTAAGATTTATCAATATATTTACTCAGAAAATGGCTGATTGTGAGACATCACCAAGGCACCAGAGATCCGAGACCCGGCCGCACGCGGTTCTTAAAACAACTGTCGCTATTGAGCTTGCAGCCTGAATTAGGTTCAAATATCGGGTTGGAATAGCGGCGTTAAGTCGCGATTCTGTGTTCTTTCTGCAAAGCATCGAGAAAACGTGCCTAAGAGGGAGAAAGACGTGTAGATGTGCTCAGACATCGGGCTTTATGATATTGCCGCTTCAAGTTCAGAAATTTCCCATGGAACTTTCTCAAAGCCGAGTTTTTCGTAAAGCGATATAGCGGCTGCGTTTTGAAGGTCAACTCCTAGAAATGCTTGTTCAAATCCCCGTTCTTTCAGCCTCTGCAACGCTTTTAGTGTGAGAAAAGTGCCTATACCTTGTCGACGGAATTGCGGAATAACGCCTACCTCTGCGATTAATCCATCGTTCCTCTCTCGTATCGCTATTGCAAAGCCCACGAACTTATCCTGCATTTGGGCGGCGATCCAACCGCTTGGATCATGGTGCTTCCCTTCCCGTTCAAATAATTGCTGAATAAACTGCTTGGTCTTTTCAATGTTGGAAGCGATTTGGGAGGCGTCTCGGTCGCTTGCTTCTTTGAAACATTCAGCAAATATATTTGCAAAGGTGTCAACACCGATTTGCCTTGCAGTTAAGAGTCTTAACGGAAGATGAGATATAGGGTCTGGCACGTTGTCAAGGCTTCTTCGCATGCTTTGTGCTCTGCGCCAGACTTTGAAACCTAGACTTTGATACAGATCAATGTATTGTGATGTGTCGCTGTCAAGTCCCATAATTGAGAATTTAACTTTTTGTGCACCATGCTTTTGAAGATGCTCCATAGCAACTCTCACTAAGGCAGCTCCAACCTCTGGTAGACGATAAGTTGGCAAAATGCACGGCCTGTAAGGAAGAATTCTCCCTATTTTAACATCTTCTACATTAGCCTCAATAAACCCGATATGACGATTTTCTGAAACTGCGAAAATGAGCTTGTACGTTGACTCTTTTCTGTTTTTCTCAATCTCTTTTCTTGCGCTCTCAACAGTTGCTGGAGGATGCTCAGAATACCAACTGTATGTTCTAAAGGACTCATTCCAAATGTCGACGTAGGCCTCTTCATCGCCCGGACCATAGTCACGAAACGTCAAGTTCATTGATAGTACACCATATTAGTCTTATTTCTATGTCTATAAAATCCGCCCTTTCATTTAAAACCGCTGACAAGCGTGTCTCGATGCCTGCTGGGCTTTAATTGAGTAGTAATGCACGCAAGGCTTCATCTTCATATCTGCCATTCACTCTGAACTTCTCTTTCTTGCGCCTTCAAGTTTGTATTTAACCTTCTCCGCAGTAGCGCAAGAGATGGACCATAAAATTATAAGAATAGCTGTCTTTATAGAATAACAAGACTTTGGGAGGACATAGTTTGTCAAAAGAGGAGTTTCCTGTATCTGAGACACTGAAGATTATTGAGGGGAAAACATTGTTCAAATCTGACAAATGGTGGTCTGCAGTTGTTGCTTTGGAATCCTTTGGACGGAAACAGATTTGCATTTACCTTTGGCAAAAAGCGGAGGACAAATGGAAGAGAAGACAGAAGTTTGTCGTGAGAGGAAAATCACAGTGGACAGAGATCAAAGAGACAGTTGAAAAACTACTTCCCAGACTAGTCAGTTAAATACATTCTGAGATAAAGAAGCCTAACCATTCTTCCAACCTTCGTGCACCTGAGCTGTTGATCCCAACATAGCATGTATTAAGTGTTCTACTCTGGATGAGTGTTCATATCTTCTATCTGAATTTGTCAAGCAGAATGTTTTTACTGCATACGAGGCCAAACAGACTATAAATCACCCAGTTCGACTCAGAACAGTCTTCATTATCCGCAACAGAACCTCAATCTAGGAGAATTCAAGAATTGCAAAGTGCATCAGCTTCAACAGGTCTCTTTGCTGCAGCAGGTTTCTTGGCAATTTCTGTGCTCTTTAACTTCATCTCGGTTGACTTAAGCTCAATACTTGCATTTTTCAGTCAATTAGGCTACATGGTTACCTATATCTCTCTATTGATCTGCGTCTTCACTACAATCATTGTCTTCTTGTGGTATCCTCATGTCAGGAAGAAATTTTCTTCTCCAATCAAACATTCTGGATTATCAGTGGTAAAAATGCTTCTAGGGACAGCGATACTCATCATAGTTGTTCAGATCTGCCTGCTAATTCTGCAACCAAACTTCCTTTACCAAATATCCTTCTACTTGTTTTTCATCTCCTTGGTCATGTTCATAATTCGAAACTCGATCACTCTTGGAGGAGCGTATCTTCACAAGAGACGTGAAAAGAAAGATTCAGACTCCGATTCTGCGGACAGAACACCATTAGTTACAGTAATCGTTCCTGCATACAATGAAGAAAAGGCTATCGGAAAAACTGTGGAGGCTCTTCTCCAACTCGCCTATTCTAATAAGGA
>CAYGAG010000064.1:342-8881 GCA_964347765.1 uncultured Candidatus Bathyarchaeia archaeon | reverse complement strand
CCGCCATATGACCCTCTTGAAACCCTGGAATATTACAGTGACCTAGGATTCAGTTACGGAGTCACCGTCGACCACCTCGTTGTTCCTCAGTTTGAGAAAGATAAAGACTTCAGGATGAGGCTGACATACGAGAACGGTGTCAAATCTTATCACAAATGGTCAAAAAGCTTCAAAAGAGATTTCCAGCTTATTGTGGCAATACAAGGATCGGATGTCAACGACTACTTGAAAATGTATGGTGATTATCTCAGACATGACATTAAGCATCTTGCCTTTGGAGGTTTGGTGAGGTCTCCAACGAAATTCATAATGAAGTTGATTGACGAATTAATCGATAAAATAAAAGAATCAAGAATCATCCCCGAATATTTGCATTTTTTCGGATTGGCAAGGTTTGCGTTGTTCCCTAAATTCCAAGAACTTGAGGAGTTAGGCATTCAAGTAGGGTTCGATTCTGCATCATACCTCAGGAAAGCTTGGTTATCCTCACCTAGTACGCAATTGAACTACTTAAGTCTGGATGGAAATGGGTTTGCGGCGATCAGGATACCCTTTGTGGGTAGAAAGCCCTCAAAGAGTGACAGGAAACCTCTAGAAGAAAACAAGATCTTGAAGAGTCTAGAGCAAGACTCTCTCCGAAAACTGAGGATGTATGGCAAGGGTGAGATTAAGCTTGAATGTGTGCTCTCAACCTTGGCAGAACTTAACAAGGCTACAGGGAGAAAACCAGAGGTAATCGGCTACTACAGAAGAACTCTAAAGGAAAAGCCATGGAAAAAATGCGATTGTCCGATCTGCAGTAACATAGGAATTGAGGTTGCGATCTTCAGAGGAAATAACCGGAATCGCCGCCGCGGTTTTCATAACACGTACATCTTCCATGAGATTCTCAAAAATCCAGACCTTTGGCACAGATTCATCAAGGAGAAAAATCAGAAAGAAACGGATCTGACCAGCTTCAGAAAAGGACACAAAGTCCTTGTGATAACAGGATGCACCAAGCGAAAACTCGGAGATGTTGCTTCCATTAGGAGGCAAGCTAAGCAACTGTATCAAGGTCGGTTGTTCAAGACTGTCAGAGAATATTCTGAAACCATGGATTTTGACTATGTCATCATTTCCGCGAAATATGGCTTGGTATATCCAGACGAGACGATTGGAGGATATGATGAGGTTCTACAAAGAAAAGAAGATATCAAGAGAATTCAACCTATGGTCGAAAAGAAATTACGTCCTCTTCTGAAGAACTACGATAGAATCTTAGTTATAGCCGGAAAGCGTTACCGTGAAGTTCTAAAGAATCTGTGGGACGAACGATTCGTATTTGTCAAGAGCCGGGGCTATGGAGATTTGTGCAGCATCGTCAGAAAGGCAATCCCAAGGGAAAAATCACTTGTGGAGTTCACATGACGACAATCCAGGTGGTTGGCTAGTGTATCAGATCAGGTCTCTTTCTGCGCAGGTAGACTTCGGGCAACTAGGCAGGGTCTCAGATCAGATTCGCATCAACAAGCAAGATTTCTTGCGTATGGCTCGCGGTCCAGAACATACATTACCGAAAGGAGTAGAGCGGAGGAGTCTTGAGCATGCCTTATACCTTACCTATACCTGTCTAGTCGACTACAACTTGCGAAGGATAGCTGACGACCTTTGGGCGGCTTCACGAAGGTTCTTTGAGGATCATCCCGCAGAGGTGTATCCTGAATGCATAACTGAGCAGGGGTTAACGCAGTTTGAGAGAATTTTCCGCAAATATTATGTGAACATCTACCGCGCCCCAGCCTCGCCAGAAAAAATGGCGCAAAGGATTTTCCGGGCTGCGGAGTACTTCCTGCAAAATACGGATGGCGACCCGCGAAAACTCCTAGCCAATTACCTGAAACTAGGACATCAGAGAGATCCAAACGCGTTTCTCGAGTGGGTGAAAAAGCAAAAGCACCAAGGTCTACCCAATGGAGACAAGGTCATCAAGCTATGGTTCAGAACAATGTGCGAAGGCGACGCCATCGAGCTCGGGAGTGGCATGTGGCTTTTCAAGAGGAATGAATTGGCCGGGATCCCATTGCCAATCGATAAGAATATCATCAGTGCCGGAATTGCTTTAGGACTAGTAAGAATAGTCAAGGGCAGCTTCGAAGGATCTTTCTCCGAAGTCAAGCCACCATTTCACGATGCCTGGCTCACTGTTGCAGGAAAATCTGATCTGCTCCCACTCGAACTGGATGAACCAATATGGAAGATAGGTCGGAACTGTAGACGGAAAAAGTGCGATTCAGACTGCTTCTTTAGATCCGTATGCCCTCGAACAACCGATTTCATGTTTCGCGGCGAAGTGACCGCGCCAAGCCCTGCTTGGGATATCCTGGTATGGCCCAAGGTTCTCGAGAGTAGCCGATAATGCTCGCATATGCATGCATGCGCGCGTTAGGAACAAACGGGCGTAGGATCTGGCAATCACTTTTTAGACTAATCATCTAATAGTCTCTTGGAGAGTCAACCTGTGATCTCCTGCCTCAAGCGCAAGAACCTTGTTTTCAATCCGAGTGTCGAACCAGAGATCTATTTCAATAGAGGAGAGATGAAGAACTGGCTCCAAAATTTCTTAACTCGCTGGCTACCCATGAAAATGAAGGTTATCGCTCTATTCTACGGCGTAAGCGGGGCGGGGAAAACTCACTTCCTAAAGCATACTCAATGGCATCTGATTAAGACTGGAGAACCATTTGTCGCTTACGTCGATCTGCGAAAAGTTGCATCAGAATACGAATTCTACTTGAGGATACTTGAAGCGCTGGCCAGATTCGGGTTCATTGAGGATTTCCTGGATAAGATCTCAAATCTCAAGGACAGTAGATCTATAAATGAGTTGACCAGTGGCGTGAGGTTTGGTTGGGTTGCCAAGCAGTTTGGTTTTGACCCATCGAGAATCAGTTCGTGGATGTATGGAAGACTACCTTACCCAAAGGAACGTTGGATCCAATCTGTGAAAGAAGACGCGGATATTTCGAGAACAACTCTCAGTGAACTGTTGAAAGCGTTCTTCAAAATGAATGACCGGCGGTTTCCTATTTTCCTCATTGATCATGTTGAAGATATTCTTGGTGAACCGCCGAAAAACTACATGAGCAAGGATGCCAAGGTAGAGACTATAAAGCATTTGAGAACAATCGGGGAATATTCGAATATCATGATTGCCTTGGACCATGAAGACTACAGTATATACCGCCAGCACTTTTCCGACTTCAAGGCTTCCAACTATTCGGAGTTCAGACTTTCATCTTTGGAGAGCGGCACTTTCGAAGAATTCTTTTCAGAATTACGCAACTGCATTGTAGATGAGTCCAAGCTGAGCGCAGTTGATCTTGCACCCTTAGTGGATAACGAACGAGTTACTGAATCATCTTATCCTCTTACTGAAGATTGCATAGGTTTCTTGAGGACACTCCGAACGAAGCAGCCAGGTATAGTCCTTACCCTGTTGAACCACGCTCTAAGAGCATCCGAAGAAGAATCCGACAAGGAGCTAATAACCCGAGGCTTTGCTGAAAAAGCTGTTAGAACGCTGATTCCTTTCAGTTTAGTCGTATGCCCCCACTGTAAGCTCAAGCTGAACCAGATAAACATCAACTTCCTTCCCAAACACAATCGACCATGCACAATCTTACACATTGAATGCCCCCTCTGCAACTCACCTGCGCAGGAGTTACTTCCTCTAGTCCTAGACAGGTTAGTTGTGGACACTTCCGCACTAGTCGATCTTTGTGTTTCAGCGATATTTGAACGTCGACCGGATCGCGGAGAATCTCAGAGAGTCACTATATACATACCTAAGGCAGTGAGAGATGAGCTTGCAGGTTGGGAGAAGAGAATGGAAATGCGTGCAGCATCGAGATCCGCTTTGACTGAACTGCTGAGAATGCAAGGACTCAGACGCCACGGACTTGCTATTATTGAAGATAACATCGGTCGGGAACCTGGGAGAAAGGAGAAAGTCTTAGCTCGCTATACGAACTCTGTCGACAGGATAATAATCGAGACGGCAAAGGCCCTTAATGCAACACTGCTAACCCAGGACAAGCTTATGGCAGACACCGCAAGATCTCTAGGTGTCTTCTCACTTTTGTTTCTGAAAAAGAGTGAGTCGAGAAGAATAGGAAGACCGTATTATCCCAGAGGGGGTTAGAATCATGTTAAGCGGAAACATCCATTTGAGTTCAGATCTCAGACGACTAGCCTTTATCAGGCTGTTTGTTTGGCTGACGACACCTCGAACGAGAATGAGCCGAGATGTTCTCATCAAGAAATATCGAAAAGCGATTGTAGAACACCGTGACAAGTACAACTGGAATATTATCCCCAAAAGTGAGAGAAGAGTCAGCGGAACCGGAATGGGGTCTACTGCGAAGCGGGCAGAAAGAGATGTCATATCGTTTAATCATTTAACGCTCGCTCAGAACCTACAGTTCATTAGGAAAGGAGAAACTCGGTGGGCTAAGAATGGTTACATACTGGCTAGTCTTGCATGCAATGACAATGGCGAACCGTTTTTCTACCACGAAGATAGACTTGAAGAGGAACTGCAAAGAGAAGGCTTTGTAGCAGTCTTGAGAAATGATGAGCAATTAATCTTCTCAACAGCACTGATGGAACTCGACGTTGACAGGATCCTGCCGTTGCTTTCACTGCTTGAGGAAAATGTGCCCAAAACTGGTTTGGCGAATCACTTTCTGTCCGCGGTAGACACGTGGTTAGAGAAGAAGATTGAATTTGAACCTAACAGTTTCAAACAGAGCAGAATCAGATCAGAGCGGAAAAGTATCAAAGAAAAAATCCGCAGACTTGAGATCGAGAAGGAACAGGACCGAACAGCCTTGAGAGTTAAAAGAAAGGGTCCGTCAGTGAAAATCTATTGTCAGGAGCAGACTTCTCCACGCCTCCACTTCCTCCAGGATCTTAGCTACGTAGAAAAGAGCGAGAAAGGGTTCTACCTCACTGAAAAGGGATCTCGACTGAAAAAGACCTTGGTTGATCCCCTATACGAAGAGCGAAATATGAGGGACGTATCAAAGCTTGCTTTGAGCGATGAAATCAATCTCCTCGAGACCATCATCAATCTATCAACGGAGGGTATTCCAACTCTGGAATTTGAAGGGTTCAAAGCTCTGTTTCCAGAAGCTGCCAGGTTCTACTCCAGGTCAGGAGTGATCCTCTTGTCTTATTTCAATGTCTTCAGAACCCTTGCTTCCAAGGCAATAGAACTCTCTGCTTCTCTGCCTTTGACACTCTTCAACACCTACATGACGAAGCTTGCGGAACAGAAACTGCTAACTATTTCTACATCGGGCAGAGGAACGAAATACATAAAGATTCACAGACGTTTCAAAGAGCCATGACCACTGAAACTTCTTCAGTGGTGATAATTCTCCTGTTCTTACTCATCGCCTCTCCCAAGCACTGAGTCGCAGCATTTTGAATGTTGCGGGGAAACAGACTGGGTCCTGCCTCTAAGATAGATTGGCACATTAGGTCGAGGGCTTCTGAAGTGAATGGAAAAAGGTTCTCCGTGACTGTTTCTTCTGTTTCTCTCTGAGCGGTTTCAACCAATTTTGAAACATCAGCATCAGTGGGTCTTAGTTGGGCGATGAGTTCTTTCATAAAATTCTGTACATCATTAGGGTCATCGAAAGGTTTCAAAAAGACATAGTTTTGGGGGAACCCGATTCTGCTTCCAACCGGTGAGTTTCCCAAGAATATCTCGAGTCCATCTTCAAGAGTCTGTTCCACTGATTGAGCCATAACCGTTGCGATTCCATGTTGTTCGCTCACTAGTTGCCTAAAGAAAGTCTCGAAATCTACGAGTTTTCTTCGTGACAGAACACGAAGAGTTTCCAACTCGTCAAGCAACAACAGCATGTACTTCTTGTCGTACTTGTTGAAGAGTCCAAAGAGAGTCAGTAATGTTCTGATGGCGATATTAGGATCCGAGTTGTCTGAGATCACGCCTAGCGTTTGTTTCTCCCGAGATGTACATCTTTCTCCCGACAACCATTTAATAACCGAATAGTCTTCGGCGGGTCTTGAAATGATGTATTTGTAGATGATGTAAGACAGATCCCGATTCTGAACATACTTCTGGAGAACCGAAATTCTCTTGTACAATTCAGTATGTTGCTGAAGCTCATCTTGATGCGCGTCCCAGATTTTCGACAGCAACTCGAATATCTCGACTGGCGAGATGGCAGTAATTATGCTTCTGAAAAGATCGGAGGGCGTAGATCGAGCATCAACCTGAGGTTGGGGGACAAAAATGGGTAGAACCTCAACGCCATGTTGATCCGACACGTACTTGTGAAAATAGTGGAGTGTATGTGTCTTGCCCGAACCATAGTCGCCGTAAATGAAAGTGTGAACACTTGTGTTTGTGGCAAGACCGCGCCTTATCCTTCCTTCTAGTTTGCTCTTTACATCCCCTCTGCCAGCGAAGATCATGCAGTCGAGTTCTGGATCAAGTTGAAAAGACGGTCGTGATAATCCGTAATCCTTATGGTCCATTTCCTACCGCCAACGCCGACATAGCGGTCTCAGATATGAAAGCAGCGAATATATTACTCTTTTCATGAACAAATCGTTGTTTTCAACCAGAAGACCGATTTCAATGTTACCTCTTGCCTCCTCTGTGAAGTTTGCAGATCCAAGTATGACGTACTTTTCTTTCGGTCCCTCAATCACATACACCTTTGCATGGAGATTTCGCGCCACAAAAATCTGAGCCTTCGTTTGTTTCATGAGGTTGCGAAGCAAATCTACCGTTTCCGTTTTGCTTGGAGGTCGTGTGAAAATCCTCACGGCGGCTTTCTTCTGTTTGAGTATCTTGACGAAATCCATAGATGGTTCAGAGAACTCAGATATCCAAGGGCTGCAGATGTAGACAGCTATGGGATCTGATCTCCTGAGTAGGTTAGTGAATTGTCGGGGAATGTCAGTTTTCAGTATCCTGACTTGGGTATCCAAGTTCAGAAGGCGTCTCGATGAAATCATTGTCTATTCCATTCTAGGCACTTTTCCACCATGAATTGTTAATCTTGGCCGCATGATCACTAGAAAGATACGTGAAACTCCCATGGTAGAAAGGATAGCGGTTCCAGGCTTTAGCAGTCGTATCTGCTCCTCGAAAGAGTACGTTTCCGCTCTTCTCTGGTATTCTTGGACTATTCGATTCACTAACCTGTCAACCAAAGCCCGTATATCGGTCATAAACGCAAGTGCATGACTGATTACCAACTCGCATTGAGACGATATTTTCTGTGAGAGTGCGGAAGGTT
This sequence comes from uncultured Candidatus Bathyarchaeia archaeon, assembly GCA_964347765.1. GTDB lineage: Archaea > Thermoproteota > Bathyarchaeia > Bathyarchaeales > Bathycorpusculaceae > CAYGAG01. The sequence continues at coordinate 1,559 of CAYGAG010000064.1, read as the reverse complement.
GCTGGGTCGCCATAATCAAGCCAAGACCCAAGCTTCGTCCTTCCTTCGCAAATTTGATCAAGATCTTCTTCGACGCCGTGGTTCCAGTATTGGGGCAATATTCATGTGCTTCATCTATTATCAGCCATCCTGGTGGAGTTTCCTCCGCGGTCAAACTACTGGATCCGCCTATCTCCCGGATTTTCTCTCTTCTCCGAGTGGTCTCACGTGCTTGGAAGATCTTGCGAACCAAGACGCCGACAACCAGATTTCTGAAGTCTTCGCCAACTCCTTCCAGGTTAACTACAGTGAGGTAATCCTTTTTGTAGATTTCAGAGATGCTTGTGCCCTTCTTCGAGAATATTTTCCACCTTTGCATGTCAGCCAATCGGCTTCTTAGAGCACGACGCGTTTGAAGGTGATATCCTGTTTGTGGTGAGATGATGTCGGCGGCGGTGTCGATGCAATCGATGAAGTTCTGGATCTCATAATCTGGATTTGGCAGCGATTTTTCCGAGACTTTTAGTTCTCCAGTGGACTCGTCTATTTTGGCCTTTGTATATCCTTCCTCTCTGACCCGAGTGAATACATGATTCAGCAGTTGCCCCATTCTATCCTGGTAGATGTCGAGGTTGAGAGCCCCTGCAAGTTCTTCAAGTTCGATCTCGCTGAATTTTATTTGGAATTCTCGCCATTCCGGGTTGACCTTTTTTCCGTAGGGAACGTAGACTTGCGTGTTCTCGATTCCGAGCGGTTTGAGTCCCCAGGCGCTAAGCAAGTGAAGCTGTCTCTTTTCCTCTTCATCCCTGCCTTTGGGAGCGTATTTCATCTGCCAAAACTGTCCCAGTGTGTCAATGACTACTACGGTTTGCCGTTTCTCTTTGGTTGTTATGTTGGTTTCTTCCTTCGACAGCGACAGCCCTTCCGCAAGAACTCCCAAGGTGTAGCTTTTCCCGGTGCCTCGTCGACCGGGAATCAGCATCACGTAAGGATAACTGGCATCCAACCAAACATTTGAGGCGAAATAATCGGGTGTGGATGTATGCTCCAAGATTTTGCCGAGCAATATCAACGAATTTTCATCCACTTTGTCTTCATTTCGCGTTATGATGATGTTATCTCCTTTCTTCAGTCGTGAAGGAAGAAGTAATCTCTCCTTGACTTTGATGTACTGAACTGGTCGATACTTACCTTTTAAAACCGGCAGAGAAGGCATCTTGATACCCACGGGTCATTAA
>CAYGAG010000064.1:0-215 GCA_964347765.1 uncultured Candidatus Bathyarchaeia archaeon | reverse complement strand
TTCAGAATTCAGAATCTTTGGGTATTTCTGAAGACCTAATTCGAGAAGACTGGCGAGGCCGACAGAGAATTTTGACACCGTCAACTCTCTGTCGGTGCTGGACAGCAGAATCTCCAGAAACTCCTTGAGTATCGAGTCTGAGATTAAATCAGTGATTCTCATTTCAAGGATGATTTCTTGCGCGTCTAGTTCCCTGATAATATGTCTGCTCAAGA
>CAYGAG010000063.1:0-9133 GCA_964347765.1 uncultured Candidatus Bathyarchaeia archaeon | reverse complement strand
CTACAGGAAACAACACATGCACAAGCGGCGTCATCTGGCGTCTCTTAGCTTTCTCAGGCCGTCCCATACGCGCCCCAACAAAGGCGGGCGCCTTGTCCATAAGCTTCACTCCAGAGAGTATTGAAATAGCTTCCAAGACAGACTCACTAGAATAAGGATCTACGTCTGAAACGTTATGGCCTAAACAAAGGGCAAATGCCCAGGCCTCATCTCCCTTAATAACGATCTTGTCATCCTCCAGAATATGGGGCAAATATATTTTCTCTAAAGACCTCTTTATAGAAGGCTTTGCATTTCCTGCAACTCTGCGGATAACGCCGCCCTCTTCGTCAATCTCACAATTGGCAAGCCAAACTCTCAACTCTACAAGTTCCTCAATTGAGTGAAGATTAGACCAGAAGAACGTGAAGGATGGATGAAGGGGGATATGCAGGATCGACGAAATATCTATCGCCTCTTTGAGATTAGGCTTAGACAAGAAAGGCCTCCCCAGGAATTCTGTCAGTCTTTCTGATGCGATCCCAACAGCTTCAGCTGCCTTCTGAGGATCTCCGTTGAATTCCTCTACTATCTTCTTTTCCAAATCTCCGACCCACCATTCTTCGACATATCCAGAGGTCTCAAGATTCCTACTATTGTACAGAAAATCCCCGTAGCTGACAAGTATATCACCCAAGAACAGGATCTTTTCTATGTTGTGTTTTACCTCTTCTATGTTCTCAGCCGAGACGCGGACAACCGAACCGTTTTTCGTCCTCACTATAGAGGACTCTATTGTATCGACAGGAACAGCAATACCGCCCTTTCCTGGCAATTGTAATCGGAGTTGGGTGCCTGCAGCGATAAAACCTTGGAGCACCTGCATTGTTGCTGGGTGGATGCCAACTGCTGCCAAACCAGTGTTTCGCGATCTACCATATCTCAGACGGAATCCTCCTTGTCTGGAGGGAAAGGAAAAGATTGGCCGGCCGGCTATGACATCCTTCATGAAGCCAGCTGACTTTTTCTTAGAGGTCTTAGGAAGCTCTTTCAGCCAATCCCATCCTTGGATTCCAAGCTTCTCAATGATTGCCCAGACCTTGACTGCGCGTCCTACGATTCCGTCATTTACTACACGTAGGGCTCCACCCCTCACGTGGTTAGTTTCTATGCGTGGTAGATTTCGAAAAGTAGACACCTCTACAGGATCAGACTCTGTACCTGTCACCTCAACAGGTAGCCACTGAAGCGGTTTCCGCAGTTCTTCATCAGAAACATGATACTGGAAGCGGGCTACGGAACGTTCGTAAAGCCTCACTTCTTCAATGAACCTAGAAATCTCTTCCTTGGAGGGCTTGTATCGATCCAGACCAAGTATTCTTCTGACAAAGTCCCCGACAACCAGCGTTAGGGCTTGGTCAGTCCCGCCAGCAGATCTGATGGGCCCCGCAAAATAGATTGCAAGATATTCGCTTCGATCCCTATTTGTCTTGATCTTAACCTGAGCTACACCCTGCAAAGGTGCTGCGGTTAATCCTTCCGTAAGAATTGCCAATGCTGTGCGCACAGCCTGTTCAGCAGCGGGCTCACGTTCCATATGCTCGAATTTACCATATACAATCTCTTCTGCAATCTTGAAGGCCAATTCTTCTCTTGGCAGTTTGCTGCTTAGTTCCCTTATGCTTCCAGCGACCCCTTTGGGACCTACAAGCCCTTCCACCAGGTCAGCCAAGTCATTGGCTACATTGCATTCTGGTCTCAGTGCTGGATCAAATCCTCGTTCCCGGGCTCTTCTGCTTAGACTATACAGATTTTCCAGTCTTGCCTCAAGGCCGGCCACGTATAGTCTATATGCTTCGCGCATACTGCAGTTCATCTTCCAACCTGACCGTCCTGTGTTAAGACAGATTCTTTTGGTTTGCAGACACGAAGAAGGCAAAACCTTCTGAGCACGAGTCATTACTCTGTGTATATTCTACACAAAAAGAGCGTGGCCCATTTCTCCTTTCTGCGTCCGGTTGCCTTCTCGTAGGCCTCCATTGCTATCGCACTCCTCCTATCAGCGCACTCTCTGCAGCTTGCATGCCTCAGATCGGATGGGCCGTCGCAGACGCCACAGTTCAGGATGAGGACTTCGCCTAGACCTCGTAAAGTTGTCCACGCATATTCGTGCTCATCAGATTGAACTTCAAAATCTGGCCAAACATCATATAGGTTTTCGTCATCTAAGACTTCTTTCAGTGCTTGAAAATATTCTTCAAAAGCTGTCAAAGATCTTACGCCTTGAGGCTTCTAATGCCCTCAATTATCTCAGAGACGTTATGGTTAACACTAGCTTCTTCTACGATATTGCCGGTGACTATTATGTCAGCCCCTGCAGACGCTACGGCCAATGCTTGCCTTCTGGACTTTATGCCCCCGCCTACAATCAAGGGAACATCAATAGATCCTTTTACGAAGCGAATCATTCTAGGAGGTACTGGCTTTCTGGCTCCGGAACCTGCTTCCAGATATATAAAGTGCATGCCTAGATACTGACCTGCCAACGCGTAGGCTAATGCGATCTTGGGCTCATCGTAAGGTACAGGGACAGCTCTCCCGACCACCCCAGCAGTGCCGCCCTCACCAACAATGATGTATCCCAGGGGGATTGGTTCTAAACCATACTTCCTGACGATTGGTGCCCCTGAGACTTGTGCACCCATCAAGTAGTAGGGATCAATAGAGTTGAGGAGAGACATGAACCAAATCGCATCAGCATGCCGACTTATACTCGTTGCATCGTTCGGAAAGAGAATCACGGGAATCTCCACTACTCGTTTGACGGATCTGATTACTCTATCAAGATGAGTGGGCGATGCAAACGTAGAACCTCCTACCATTATAGCCGATGTTCCACTGGATTTCGCCTTCAGGGCGATGCTTGAAGCTTTCGCGGGCGTCACCTCTTCAGGATCTATCAACGTGATATGGATGGAGTTTTCAGATTTTATTTTGTCAAGCAAATAATACTCGACTTGACCTTTCATCGAGATCACCTAACCAACTATTGGCTTTTTAAAGTCGCCATAGAACTTGTCCGAGAACATGCAGTAAACGTCGACCGAACTCTGGGCAGGCTTGATTTCAAACTCTTCCTTTATACCACAGCTGCCACAGCGTACATTGGCACGTGCCTCAACACGAAGAAGCTCCACTCTAACGGCTTTCTTTCCGCATGCAGGACAAGAGAAAAATTTCGGCAAACGTCTCTTCGGCATGCGAACGACTTTTCTTCTTCTTCGTCCCATATGTCAAATCCTTCTATATCATCACACTCATACCTGTCGTTATCCATGTCTGTCCTTAAATATTTGCCTGAGCAAACATATATCCCACAGGGATGCCTATTTGAGACTTGAACCATCTGTTTTGGACTTAGACTGGAAGAGTATTCAGACGAAGATAACACGGTTCATCAAGGATTATATGGAAAATTCTGGAAGAAAAGGCGTCGTTTTGGGTATATCTGGAGGAGTCGATAGCTGTACGGCATCAGCTCTTTGCGCACTTGCCACAGGTGGAAACAGAGTTCTAGGACTTTTCCTCCCTGAACATGAGACATACAGCGCCACAGATTCAGCGGATATAAAGATTGTTACCAGCAGGTTCGGATTCAAGGTCGAAACCATAGATATCACGAAAGCTCTAAGGGAGCTATATACATCAATACCTATCTTTGAGTCAACGGACAGACTCTCCAAAGGCAACGTGAAATCACGAATCCGGATGATTTACTTGTATTATTATGCAAACCACAAAAATATGTTAGTCTGCGGCACCTCAGACAAATCAGAGACAATGATCGGCTACTTCACAAAATGGGGAGACATTGCAGCAGATATATCACCAATAATGGACTTGTATAAGACTCAGGTCCGAAGATTGGCCCGCTATATGGACTTGCCCGAGGTTGTAGTGACAAAACCTGCATCGCCAACCTTATGGCCTGACCAGTTAGCCCAAGACGAACTCGGAATGGAGTATGGAACTCTTGACCTCATCCTCTACGGATTAGAACACTTCATGAAAACTAAAGATATAGCCCAGCAATTAGACATAAATGTAAAACTTGTGGCCGAAGTGAAGTCTAGATGGATATCCACGGTACATAAAAGGAGAATGCCGCTCACGACGAAGATTCAGTACCGTACACCCGGAGCCGATTTCAGGCTTCCTGTAACATACAACAGAGAGGACGAAGAGCTATGAAAGAGCGGATAAAGGTAGCTTTAGGGCAAATTAGTTGCAGAAGAGGGGACAAAAAATGGAATTTCAGGAAGATGCAGGACAAGGCTGCAGAAGCAAAGCAACAAGGCGCTGACCTGATCGTTTTTCCAGAACTCTCGTTAACCGGTTACACCCTAAGGGACCATGTTTATGAATTGGCCGAGACTATTCCTGGACCCTCGACAAGAACCTTGCAGAAGATAGCCAGACAAGAAGATATCCATATCATATTCGGTATGGCTGAGCTGTCTGAGAAGACACTGGCCACCGTATACAATACCGCCGTTCTCGCAGGTCCAGAAGGACTGATTGGGAAATACCGGAAGATATACCTCCCTACTCACAGTGTTTTTGAAGAGAAAAGATACTTCCGCGCTGGGTGCCAAGTAGCAGCATTTGAGACTGAATTGGGAAAAATAGGATTAGCCATCTGCTACGACATCTTCTTCCCAGAAGTAATTCGGCTAACACGTTTGAAAGGAGTCCAAATGGTCGTCTGTATATCTGCCTCTCCAGCGGCGCGCCGGGCATTCTTCGAAACGTTGACTGCTGCAAGGGCTATTGAAAACAATGTCTTCGTCGTTTACGTGAATCTCGTAGGAATAGAAGACGGCCTACAGTTTTGGGGAGGAAGTAGGCTCATTGGACCAAACGGGAAGGTTTTGGTAAAGGCGAAGTATGACAAAGAAGATTTAGTGGTAGGCGACGTCAACTATCCTGAAATCAGACCAGTCGAGACATTCATCCCGATTTTTAAGGATTTGCGTCCTGATCTGTTCGTGAAGTTAACAGAGGCCGTAGACGAACTATAGAAAGTTTGTAGTACATAAGCTCATAAATCCTTTGCAGATGCCACATCGACACCACACCTATGACTATTCAGAAAGGTCATAGACGTACATGTGTCTAGACCACGCCGAAATCGTTCAGCTTTGCCATTGCAACACGTGACATCGAAACATCGTGCTCATAAACTACTGAGTGGTCCAAAGAAGCTGAGAGAAATATTTGGCAAAAACAATTGAGAAAGCAGAATAGATCCGCATAAGATAGGGGGAGAAATGACCAATGATAAGTAGGAGCTAATTCTGGTTGCTGACTGCTCTTTCTATGCGGTTCAAAGCCTCTTCTAGCTGTTCATATGAAGCAGCATAGGAGAGTCGGATATAACCTTCACCGTAGTTGCCGAAGGCAGAGCCCGGAACGGTTGTCACGTGTGCCTTCTTTAGAAGAAATTCAGCAAATTCCTCTGAGGACTTACCAAACCATTTTACATTTGGAAAGGCGTAGAAAGCCCCTTTCGGAAGCATACAATTGAAACCCTTGATCTCATTCAACCTGTTGTACACTAACCGTCGTCGCTTATCAAATTGCATAACCATATCTCTTACAAAGCTTTGTACTCCTGTCAAAGCAGCCAATGCAACATATTGAGCTAAAGTGTTAACACACACTACACTATACTGGTGGACCAGCCATGCAATGGAGATGAGCTCCCTAGGTCCACAGGTATACCCTACGCGTAGACCAGTCATTGCATAGGTCTTGGAAAATGAATTCACAACAAGTGTACGATCTCGCATCTCTGGAAACTTCGCAAGGCAATAATGTTGTACGTCATCGTAGACGATCTTTTCATATACTTCGTCAGAGATCACAACCAGATCACGTTCCACAGCGATTCTAGCCAGGGCAGCAAGCTCATCGTATGAAAGCACGGCGCCGGTTGGATTGTTTGGATAGTTCAGAATGATCACGCGTGATTTCTCTGTGATCAGTGACATCACATCGTCAGGAGAAGGCTTGAAGCCATTCTCTTCTCTTAAAGGAAAGGAAACGGGAATACCGCCTGCCAATCGAACACTCGGTTCATAAAGGACAAATCCAGGATTAGGAATTAACACCTCGTCCCCTGGATTAAGCAGACCCATCAACGCCAGAAAGATCCCTTCTGTGGCTCCGGCAGTAACTAGTAGCTCGGAGTTCGGATCATAGCGAATGTTGTAATCGCGATATGTCTTTTGAGCTATCGCTTCACGAAGCCCGGGAATTCCATTAGTTGGCGCATATTGGGTCTTGCCCATCCTTGCTGCTTCCGAGCCGGCATCTAAAGCATGCTTAGGTGGTGTGAAATCCGGCTCCCCTATACTTAAACTGATGGCATCTGGAATTTCCTTGGCTAAACTGAAAAAACGGCGTATTCCAGAGCTTTTCACGTGTTTCAAGCGTTCTGCAGGCTTATACAGTGAGTTCAAAGGCATTACTCACTACCAAATCTCTATTTCGGCATAAAACCCTTCCGCTTCAGAAACATGCTTTCTGTGAGTCGCCCAATACCTTTAAATCAGTCACCCGTATACAAAACTGTATTCAACCAGCACTATTTGCGGAGCTAGGTATTTGAAAACGAAAGCCAGTGTCCAAGCCTCAATAATACGAGCTCTAGAGGATCCGATTGCGAAAATTCTCCTTAAGGGCGGTCATTTGACCAAAATACAGCTAGAGACCCTCTTAATTGACGTTTTATCTGACAACGCGGCCGGAAGGAGACTCAAATACGACGAAAAGGCCCGATTGCGACTAACAAAGTCGAAAATAAGTCGAGGCGCGTTTAACAGGACGCTAAATCAAGCAAAAAGCAACGTAATCAAGGCTATTTATACGCTCATTCTTCTAGGGTATCTGGGTATACTCGACGGTACGTCCCTGGACAATTATCTTGAGATAGCAAACAAACTCGACTCTTACATGTCAGCATACAGAAAGCTTTCGCACGGCAGTAAAGACTCTGAAGAAAAAATGGAAATCATGGAAATCATGCGGAAAGAGCTTGAAATGGGGCTCAAACAGCTAGCAACACCATGATGTGAGACTTGTGACATCACAGATCACGAATGTAATTATGAAGTTCGGAACCAACCATAGAGTCAGGCAATCCTCGCCGACAAAGAACCTCCTAGAGTATAGATAGCTGCAAAATGCCCCCAAATCATAGCCAGAATGACTGACAATGGAAATACTTGGACGCTGTGATCTGTGATATCATGCAATGTACTGATCAGACGGCCACCACAAATTTTAAATGTGATCCGCAAAACTGTGATATGTGATGTGACATAACCAGATCACACATAATCTCACGCTGGACCTGGAGAGGAGATTGCTGACCCAAGCTCTGTTCATTGTCTCGGCGACACTGCTAGTTGTAACTGTTGCTGCCGCATTTGAATATTACAGGCATATTAGGCGGATCCGAAAGGCATACGAGAAGGCGAAGGACGCAATAGAAGACATTGTTGTCAGCTTCAACAGACAACTCGACCGCGAGGCTGACAATCTCGAATTAGTCGCATATAAAGTAGAGGCCAATTCCTCAAAGTCTGACAAAGCCCTGAAGAAAGCTGAAAGAGTCGAGGAGTACGCTCAATCTTTGCGAGAAGAGATTCAAGAGATGTCGAGTAGTAGGGAGGAGATCCTAGCAAAGCTCAAAGATCTTGACAAGATTCAGATGAGGGTGCAAGATCTTATCGCATCATATGGGACCCTCGACAAAAAGATCTCTCAGGTTAAGAATCAATCTACACACTTGCCTAAAATGCCCGAAACAAAAGTTAGTGCGGTGATTCCCATACGGAGGGAGAAAGCCATGGCTCCTCTGACTAACACAGAATTGTCTGTGTTGAATATACTGGCGTTGGAGGGGGAAAAGACAGCGCCTGAGATCAAAGGCAGGATTGGATTGAGCAGAGAACACACATCAAGACTGATGAAGAAACTTTACGAAGAAGGCTATTTAGAGAGAGCGACTGGGAAAATTCCTTTCGAATATCACATTAAGGAGGCTATGAAGAAGCTCTTGAAGACAGAAGAAAGAGAGAACTAACTTCTTCGTGTCATGACTACCTTGCTCAGATTTCTCAAATCTCTTGGGGTACCTCCCTTCTCAAATCAGCTCCAGAAACACGCGCCGCCATCCTGTAATTGACTCGATTGGAAACATATCTTCTAAGCAACATCCCTCTACTCGCCATTCGAGAAAGATAGGTTGCCACTGTACTGAGGCTTATTGGCTCTCTCAACTCCTTTTCATAGAGAGATTGAACTTCTTTTGAGGAAAACCATGTTATGGGTAAATGCTTCTCGACGGTTAGGCGGACCTTCTCGAATTTGGAGAGCTCTTTCCATTGTGTGCCAACGCCTGAGCCGTTCTCTCCACCAGGCATGCCCCCCAGCAACTCTACTAAATCGAGAAGACGAAGGGCCTTATTCCTTGTTACTCTACCTTCAAAGGAAATTGTGTATCGGTTACCTTCGTTATCGAAGAGTTCGATGCGCATCTTTCTGGCCGGCATCGGAAGAAACACCTTGATTGGTACTCCACAAATTACAGTTCACAAGTTATAGGTGTTGCGGTGAGAAGATCTGCCTTGAAAGCGCCACTATTTAGCGTATGCCCGAAAGAGCTAAGATTTTCACCGATTTCCTAATCACATACTTCACAAGTCTCGCAAACTTTCGAAAGCGTCGGTATATGCAGCAGCTCCCAATCTCCAGTGGAAACCTAGGGGTGTGTCCTTCACATAAAAGAGAACAGAAGAGGTTTAATTTGGGGAGAAAACGCCTAAGAAGCGGCTAAAGCCAGGTTGACCATGCAGACAATTCACAAAAGTGAATCTGGGCGAATTCAGGAAAAAGGAGAGGATGTAATCCATATAGAAAGTGTTTCATTTGGGATATGTGTATGAATCATTCAATGTGAAAGCTCAGAATCTGAAAGAGCGGCCCCCCTTTGTTTCCATTGGAGACTTAGAAGAAAACGAAAGTCTCTCTCATTCAAACTAAGAAGTTGCTGAACAGAAACTTGTTTTAAATATCTAAAATAATG
>CAYGAG010000062.1:8372-9173 GCA_964347765.1 uncultured Candidatus Bathyarchaeia archaeon | reverse complement strand
AAGTTTCGCCATCTTCTCTGCATTCTTATGTGCCTCGGGGCAATGTACGTCAACAACATCCTGCATGTCAACTGTTACGGTTCCCCCACAGCCTGCGAGCGAGGTCACAGGAACCCTATCTACCTTTCCTCCAAACAATGTCGCCAGGACTCTTCTTTTGTGACTAAACTCCGTCAACTCATTCCCCCGCTTTTCCTCCTTTGCGTCAACGCTTCATTTTTTCCTTATCCATTTGGTTAAAGCTCGAAGAAGCAAGAACAGTCCACCGCTGATGATTGTAAGGCCAACCAAGGCCAACGCATCCATGATGCTTCTTGTGTGATAAAACTGAACTGCATAGGTTACATCAAGGTATAGTACAATAACGAAAACGAACAAAAGAACGGGTAGAGAAAGAAAGGAAAGTGTAACGATTATTAAAGCAAGGATTTTTTCGACGTCTTCTGACACCATCCTCTTCACACGAAGAATATCAGAGACCACCTTTTTTATCCTTTGTTCCTGTTCTTTTCTGACGAGGAAGAGACCTAGTTCCTGATGAGTCTTATCCTAAGTAAATCAAAGAGTGGAGATATCTCCACCCCAATCCCTCTCTTTCTTGCGTGCGCGAAAGGTTGAAATCTGATTTGCACCTATTTTGATCGTGGGTATCTGTTGTGGTGACCCGTGGGACCTTCTACTGGTTATGTAGACTTGGGTTACATAAGTGGGAAGATTATGGCGAATCGGTTTTGCTTACGTGGAAAGAACCGATCCATAGGATGGCGCGTGGCGGCCGGTTCCGCGGGCGTGTGCACAGTC
>CAYGAG010000062.1:4306-8362 GCA_964347765.1 uncultured Candidatus Bathyarchaeia archaeon | reverse complement strand
ACCAAGAGGAAATGCTTGCGATGCGGAATTCATATGAAGAGGATTTTGGTGAAGAATCCAGACGAGACCTTATCATCTGTCGGTTGGGAACTCCTGTCAAAATTCGATGAAGAAACATATGAAGGAACCTAACGCGAGACAGCAAGATGCGCGCGCAAACGGAAATGACACCGAATTACTCTTATTTGCTTGAGATTTGCCTTACGGTTCTAAAAGAGTTTTTAACAAGTATGAGAGAAAATCTTAGGATGGAATCAAGAACCAGAAAAGAGTGAGTGTTTAGGACTTGCTATCTGTAATTCCGCCGTCCAAGTTTGGAGACGAGAAAATCCGAAAATTCATAGATAAGATCACGAAAAAGAAGGGTTTCTTTAGGAAGGAACTCCTAGAGGATATCACACTAAAAGGCATGGTCTGGATGCCCTACCATAGAATACGATATGCCTACAGCCGATCAAGAGAAGACTTGATTCGAAGCTATGGCAAAACGGGCCGAGGTGAAACGGCGCTAAACGCGATGTTTTGTGGAGCCGTCAAGAACGAAAGCGATGTCTTCATGTTATTTAGACCCAACAATTTACAGTATCGAATTAGAAACCACCAACCCCAGTCGGAAGAGATTGTGGGCCCGGTTTTCCACGCGGATTTTGATGCCATTCTTACCGGGCTATTGAAACGTCTTAACCGCGTCAAAGAAGAGCTTTACGAGCTCAGATCAACGCTGAGTAAGAGTCGTCTGCGCACCAGAAGATACTCAATGGTATTGCCGGTGCTGGGCCATCTTAGACGGAATGAGGAAGAACTGTCTAAAAAGGTTGCACGACTTAGTGCCACTAAGAATATTCTGAGCCTCTGTCTAAACGTGAATGCTGATATAGACTCAATTGAGGTTATGAGCCAGAGTGTCTTTTACTACCCAAACTTGGTAGTTGAATTGGAACATCGAGAGAATGGAACTGAGAGATACCTTATCATAAATCTTGTCGAGAGGGGGCTAATCGGTAACCATTTGAGTTGCGATCAAGGGCTCACAGAACTCTGCAACACAGACAGTATGTGCAAAGAGCTTATTGCCAGAGCGTTCGCGTCGAAATCTCTGGGTGACTAGATTGTCCGCCATTCAAGTGCCTCTCTAGTGAAGTTAGCTGCGGGTTGTTACTTCCTTGAATGGCAAGCTACGAAGTGTCCCTTTTTGACTTCGATAAACTCGGGGTCCTCTTTTGCGCATGTGGGTTGTTTGTAGGAGCACCGAGGATTGAATCTACAGCCAGGTGGAGGATCAATCGGTGTTGGAACGCTTCCCTTGAGGATAATCCTGTCTTTCACAGCCTTTTTACCCGGGACAGGAATAGCAGATAATAGTGCCTTAGTATAAGGGTGCAGCGGGTTTTTGTAAATTTCTTTGGCGGGGGCCAATTCCATCAACTTGCCCACATACATCACCGCAACTCTGTCGCTCATGTGCTTGACTGCACTTAAGTCATGCGATATGTAGAGATATGTAAGTCCCAAGTCATCCTGCAGGTCTTTCAGCAGGTTGAGTATCTGAGCTCTGACTGAAACGTCTAACGATGATACGGGTTCATCAGCCACGAGCAACTTTGGATCGCCAGCCAGTGCTCTGGCAATCCCGATTCTCTGTTTTTGACCTCCACTAAACTCGTGTGGATATCTATACATGTGAAAAGGGGCCAGTCCAACTCTTTTCAGCAGTTCCATAATTCTCTTCTTTTTTTCCTCCCCTTTAGCAAGCCCATGAATATCAAATGGTTCACCAATAATGTCTGCAACAGTCATTCGGGGGTTTAGGGATGCGTAGGGGTCTTGGAATATCATTGCCATTTCGAGTCGCACTTTTCCCATCTCTTTCTTGCTCAATTCGAACAGATCGCGATCCCTGTACTTTACTGACCCAGCGTCGGCTTTGATGAGCCGCAGAATCGTTCTACCTAGAGTTGTTTTTCCACAACCGCTTTCTCCAACTAACCCTAGGGTCTCTTCGCGTTTCACGTCAAAGCTTACGTCATCGACTGCGTGTATCGCTGCTACTTGTCTGAGAAGTATTCCTCCTCTTACAGGGAAGTATTTCCTTAGTTTTGTGACTTGAAGTATCGTTTCTGACATCTCTATCATCATTGATTAGTAGTCTTTCCTTCCGAAGTGTACAGGAAGCATGCTACTGTGTGTCTCTCTCCAATCTCAGTAAGCGAAGGTTCTTGTTCGCGACAGACTGCCATCGTGTGTTCACATCTAAGGTGAAACCTACATCCGGTGGGTGGATTAATCAGACGAGGCACCGTTCCAGGGATGATACGAAGTCTTTCCGTCTCCATGTCAAGTCTTGGAATCGACTCAATAAGGGCTTGGGTGTAAGGATGTTCTGGCTTTTCAAAGATTGCTTCCAGATCAGAGTATTCGACAATCTTTCCGGCATACATGACAGCAACTCTATCGCAGAGTTCACTTATCACACCCAGATTGTGTCCAATTAGCAAGATTGAGGCGCCAAAGCTTTTCCTCAATCCCTTCATAAGCTCTAGGATTTGGGCCTGTATAGTAACGTCTAGGTTTGTCGTCGGCTCATCTGCGATGAGCAACTTTGCATTGCATGAGAGAGCCATGGCAGTCATGGCGCGTTGACACATTCCTCCGCTGTATTCGTGTGGGTAGTCTTTCATCCTCTTTGATGGGTCGGGTATGCCTACTTTGTGCAGTATTTCAACGACTTTTTCCTTTATTTGATGCCTTTCCACCTCTTGGTGAAGTCTGATGGCTTCACCGATTTGACTTCCCACGGTATATACCGGGTTCATAGAAGATGTAGGATTCTGGAAGATCATGGCAATTCTCCCTCCTCTGATCTTCCTCATCTCTTCCTCGCTGATTCTCAAGAGGTCTTGGGCCTCGAACCATATTTCACCTCCAACAATCTTACCTGGAGGTCGAATCAATCTCATAATAGAATGAGCTACGGTGCTCTTTCCGCATCCAGATTCACCCACAAGCCCAAGAACCTCCTCCTTGTCTATCGTTAGATTGACTCCATCTACTGCTTTCACGGCACCTTCAGTTATGAGATAGTACGTCTTCAGATTGTTAATACTTAGAAGCGCCGATTCGTTCATTGGCTAGCGGCCTCTTGTTGTCACGTCCAAGGCGTCTCTTAACCCGTCTCCAAAGAGGTTAAACCCTAATGAGGTGAAGAACAATGCCAATCCTGGAAAGGTTATCATCCACCAAGCATAGTGAAAATTAAGGTACCCTCTCTCCAAGAGCACTCCCCATGAAGCTGAAGAGGGGTCACCAAAACCTAAGAAGGTTAGAGTTGCTTCCCAAAAAATGTACCAAGGTATATCCATGGTTCCAATGACGATGATTGTGGACAGGATGTTGGGCAGGATGTGACGTATAATGATTCGCCAATCAGTTGCCCCCATTGATTTTGCAGCCTCAACGAAAGTGGTCTCTCTCAATGCCAAGAACTCACTTCGCACTACCCTAGCCATGAATGGCCATCCAAATAGCCCCATCACGAGTACTATTGTGTGGATGTTTCGCGACTGAAATACAACAACAGTTATTATTAGGAGTGGAAGTGTTGGCAAAGTCAGTATCAGATCTGTTAACCGCATCAGTGTCTCATCAACGATTCCTCCAAAATAACCTGAGGCCATTCCAATCGCTAGGCCAATGCCGATTTCTAGGAAGACAGCGGCGAGACCAACATATAGAGAGATTCTGGCTCCATATATGATTAGGGTGAACATGTCTCTGCCTAGGGTGTCCGTTCCCATCCAATGGTTGAGGGATGGAGGACGTGTCGAATAGCCCATCCAATTCGGATCGTATGGAGCGACTATAGGGGCAAAAATCGCCAATATCGAGATTGATAGAACGATGCCAAAGCCGGCTATTGCCAACTTGCTCTTTCTGAGTTTTCTCCACACGATAAAGAGCCGTGTGGCCTTGGATGGTTCATAGACTTCCTCAGTCTCTTCCTTCGGGCTCCCGCGTGAGCGACTAGTCATGTGAGATTTCTCCAACAAGTTAAACCTT
>CAYGAG010000062.1:257-4206 GCA_964347765.1 uncultured Candidatus Bathyarchaeia archaeon | reverse complement strand
ATTGCGTAGGCGATGTCTGCACATAGGTTTGCGAGAAGAACCATTAGAGCTATTATAATGCTTAAACCCATTAGCGTAGGAAAATCTCTCTTGTCTGCTATTGTAACCATGAATTGGCCTAAGCCTGGCCAGCGAAATATCGTCTCGATTACTGCTGCTCCGCTGAGCAGGAATCCCATAGAATAGGCTTCATATGTTACTACGGGCAAGAGGGCGTTTCTTAGGGCGTGCTTGTAGATTACGACTCTCTCCTTCAAGCCTTTGGCTCTGGCGGTGACGATGTAGTCTTGCCCCATGACTTCTAGCATAGCTGATCTAATCATTCGGAAGAGATAAGCTGTCCATCCCAGAACGAGGATGGAGGTTGGAAGTACGAGATATCTTAGGTGGTCAGCCAGCGCGTGGAAAGGCGTGGGAAATGTTGCACCAGTTGTGCCTATACCGGCGACGGGAAGCACTCCTAGCCATAATGAGAAAACGATTATTGCCATTAATGCTATCCAAAAGTTAGGTACTGCGTAGCCGATTAGCGCCGCCAGTGAAGATAGGGCATCGGTTATTGAGTAGTGTTTGACGGCGGCAATGACTCCAAGAGCAATTGCGATCAACACTGAGATAACTTCAGCTACAAGCATGAGTTCCAATGTGCGCGGCACTCGTTTGCCTATCATTGAGACGACTGGTGCTTCATTCAGGTACGAGAATCCAAGGTCGCCGCGCAGCAATTTGCCGAGCCAAACTATGTATTGATTGATGATTGGCTGATCAAGCCCGTATTCCTTTCTTATTTCTTCCCTAACCTCTGGGGAGGGTGTGTGCCTGCCAGCTATGATCACCGTCGGATCACCGGGTGCAAGATGAATTATGGAGAAGACGACTATTGAAATCAGAAAAAAGGTTGGAACCACTAATATGAGCCTTCTAATGATGAAAGTTCTAAGCGTCACAAGAGCACCTCTGAATCTGAGTACACTCGCCACTCTATCTTACATTGCGACGAGCGTTGAAAAGCATGAAGCAAACCCAGCTAATTAGTCTTACTCTACAGGCAAGTCTCAATAGCTGGGCGCCCGTTTCGATTTCCTCTTTCGTCTGCGGGCGAACGCGTACCAGACAAGCGAGATAGCTACAACCGCTACTATCACAACGCCGACTATGAGGTCAATAGGTATAGGCGGCTCTTCAGGGGGCTTCACTTTGATGACCTCGTCGCTTTGGAGGATGTTGTCTTCGACATCTTCCTCGCCGAGCAGTGGGATTACCTCAGCTGCTATGGTATGGTTCCCAATTATGAAAGATGTGTTCCAGGCAAAGATTAAGGATTCGATTGCGCCAGCTGATACATCATTGACGGTTTTCGTGCCGTCTTTGATGACCCATGGTGGATTGCCAGGTTTATAGTCACGCAGAACTCTAACAGTCACATCTTCGCGCATCGTTCCTTGGTTTTCAATGACAACCGTGATGTTTACAAGATCGCCCGCTTCCACTTCAGTGGGTGATGCTGTGACGCTGATAACCGCCATATCGTGGACTACCTCTTCCACCGTGTTAGAGAAGTAACCGTTCAAGACATGGCCAGGCTGCGGGAAGACCCAGTCTATGATGTTGTAGTCATCCTCTATCACAGGATCATATCCGATAAGTCTCGTTTCATCTCCAAGGGCTATGTAGGAGTCTCCAGAGGCGATAACCGAGAAAGTTACATGAGCTAGTATGCCAGGGCCAGAAGTCACAGGTACAGGGGCTGGCGGATCAGAATGGAAGGCGTTTCCAGTCAGATCCAACATGCCAAGTGTGTTGTTAAACTCTCCGACGAACGGCAAGGTGATTGCCACGTCCTCTGTGATGAGGTCTCCGTTGACTACATCTACACCTTGTAGGATGTTGGGATTGAAGGCTAGCTCAAACTCGTAGCCCCAAACATCGTGACCAGCGTAGTCAGTATAGATGGAGATGGTGTAATTTGTGCCAGGCCCTAGTGCAGGGTTCACAGTGCTCCAAGGGACGATCCCGATGTATGGAGATTTGAAAACTCTGACTCTCTCAGACGAAATTAACGAATTGTCTTCTATAGCTGTTTCTTGGGGTAAGGGGTCTGCTTCTGCTTTTATCGTGTGAGTTCCTGGAGGGATTTCCGTCGTATTCCAGATAAAGGTGAGAGATGCACTTGTGTTGGGTGCCAGATTTAGTATGGTTTTGGTTTCTATAGCGTTGTTTTCGTAGTAAGCGGTTACGTTAAATGATTCAGACGCGGTTCCCAGGTTCCCAGCAACAACTGTGATGTTTACAAGGCTGCCTGCTTCAACATCGGTTGGGTATGGCGTGACGCTGACAATTGCCAGATCTTGTGTCTGATCTTGAGCAACCGCAACTGTGTTCATGCTTAGGCTGATCATAAGGAGCAGGATTAAGAACACCCGCAACATTTCATTCTCACTCAGTTCATATCGCGAGATTGTAGCTATGACTTTAGGCTTGCTTAAGAAACTTTCTGTCTCGCACGACAAATATACTTCAATGAAGTAGAAGGAATGGGAAGGATCATTCCTACCGTTTGCGGCGTCTTCTCCTCCTCATCATGATGACATAGGAGCCTATTGCTAAAATAACGATTGCCGCCGCTACTCCTGCAATGACTATTTCTATGGGTGGCCACGCAGCGCTAGGCGGTGATAAGGTGAAAGCCCCATAGGTCTTGGTGTTGTCGGCTTCATCGGTTTCTCCAGGTACCTCGCTTGTCAAAGCTTTTATGGTATAGTCACCTGCATCCAAGCCTGTTGTATCCCACACAAAAGTCAACGTTCTCTCAGCATCTGGATCTAAGTCGGTGACTTCCTTGGTTTCGATCTCTGCTGCGTCACGATAAACCGTCACACTAAAAGTTTCCCTCTCCGTTCCCTGATTCTTGACAACCACTGTGATCGTAACGTTCTCCCCGACTTTTGCAGTCGTTGGATTGATGGTGATGCTGGTCACAGCTACGTCATGTACGCGCGCGCTACTCACCTGTAGAGTGAAGTTCACGATGGTGGTTTTTTCAGATTCTACAGTCACTAGCCTAAAGTCGCTGAAGTATCCTGTCGCCTCTACGGTTACGTTGAAGGTTCCTACAGGCACACCTGTGATGTTGTAGTGTCCGTAAACGTCGGTGTTGGTGGCATTGTAGCCTTCAGCAGTAACGGAGGCTCCTACTATTGGATGTCCGTCCGAAGCACGCATGACCGTGCCAGCGATCGCTCCGGTCAGAGGAGGGTTAACAACAATTGATTTGGTCATTAGGTTGTTAGTCAAGTTCTGGTCTGTCACCAGGCTTGCTTTGGCCGTCATCGTGTAGGAATTTGGGACAACGCCCGTGGTGTTCCAGCTGAACTCCGTGTAATTGGTAGCGCCTGAAAGCAGCGCGACAGATCTAGGTTGCTCGATGGTGCTTGTATCGTAGGTGACCTCAACCTCAAAGGTTTCGTTGTACAAACCTTGATTTCTCGTCCTCACCCCAATGATCATGAGGTCTCCCACGTATACCGTGTGGGGGAATACTGAGATGTATGTGACAGCCACATCGTGTATCGCCAAAAGGATTGCTGTGGTGTTCCAGTTGTCGCTGGGATCTCCATCTTCTGGGATGGTTGCAGTCGCGTTTATAGTGTACGTACCCTGCGCTAAGCCTGTGATGTTCCAGTCGAACGGAACGAGCGTACTACTTTGCGCAGGTAGCATGACGGTATCGTTAAAACCTATGAGGGTTGAGTCGTAAAGGATTGTGACGTTACCCACTTCGGCAAAGGAGCCCTCATTTGCGACCTCTACGCTAATAGACACGATGGACCCAACAACCGCCTTAGCTGGGGCGGTGACGCTGACAACGGCCACATCGTGTACTGCTGAAAAAGTTGTGGTGTTCCAGTTGTCGCTGGGATCTCCATCTTCTGGGATGGTTGCAGTCGCG
>CAYGAG010000062.1:0-157 GCA_964347765.1 uncultured Candidatus Bathyarchaeia archaeon | reverse complement strand
TACTTTGCGCAGGTAGCATGACGGTATCGTTAAAACCTATGAGGGTTGAGTCGTATGAAACCGCAACTTCAACATCTTCATCAGATTTGCCGATGTTTGCAACTTCTACGCTTATAGACACGATGGACCCAACGACCGCCTTGGCATGGGCGGTGAC
>CAYGAG010000061.1:0-9418 GCA_964347765.1 uncultured Candidatus Bathyarchaeia archaeon | reverse complement strand
GACTACTATGGCATCTACATAGGGCCCTCAACTTCTCATAACACCATTTCTGGAAACAACATAACGGAACCTAGAGAGGGTCTAGATCCAATTCCTTATGGCATCTTTCTCGAAGAAAATTCTGGAAACAACATAATTTCTGGGAACAATATTGTTGGATTATGCCTTAAGGGAATAGGGGGCGAGAGTTCTTCATACAACACTATTTCTGGAAACACCATAACAAACAACGTAATATGGGGATCACCTTATGACCCTTTTAACACCCTCGATGGCATCTACCTCGTTTCTTCTTCATACAACACTATTTCTGGAAACACCATAACCGCAAACCACTACGGCATCTGGATCTCTACTGGTTCACATTATAACACCATATCTGGAAACAACGTAACAAATAATGAGTATGGTATCCTTTCAAATCCCCATGTGATTTCGGGGGGTCCTTCAAATAACAACATAATATCTGGAAACAAATTAACCAGAAACTACTGGAGTGGCATCCTGTTGCGCGACGAGTCTTCTCATAACACCATTTCTGGAAACAACATAAGAGACAGCTACAAAGGCATCGATCTCTTGTCTGGTTCAAACAATAGTATCGTTGGAAACAACATAACAAACTGCGGGAGCGGGGGAGGCATCAGTCTCTATGAGTCTTCAGACAACATTATTTACCATAATAACTTTGTGGATAACACTTTCTTCCAAGTGTATAGTTACGCGTCAACGAATGTTTGGGATGATGGTTATCCTTCTGGTGGAAACTACTGGAGCGACTATACTGGAGTTGACTCAAACCGTGATGGAATAGGCGACAGTTGGTACAATATTACAGAAGGCAACATAGACCACTATCCTCTAATGGGGCCCTTTCATAGTTTCAACACAACTCTGGGAAAGTATGTCAACGTCATCTCCAACTCCACTCTTGACAGTTTCAGGTATTTCGAGTCCAACAGCACAATCAGAATGTATGTCTCTAACATGACTGCAACTCAAACCTTCGGCTTCTGTAGAGTTTGTGTTCCAAAAGGCTTGATGTCTCCTCCATACACTGTTATAATTGACGACGGATTGACAGAAGTCCTCTACTTTAACGGCACAGTATATGACAATGGCACTTACATATGGATTTACTTTGCATATGAACATTCAACACACAAAGTGGACATAATCCCAGAGTTTTCCACATGGACATCAATGCTACTTATACTCATCGTGCTTTCAGTTGCCATAGCCATCTACAAACGAAGACTACTCATTGCGCGAGGCAAGTTGCTTATGTAATCATCGAATTTATATAACGTTGGATACATGATATGCTTTTTTATAGAAAAGGGAAAAGAAATGAAGAGAACAAGATCTTTCGCAGCAGCAATCATACTTCTTCTCATGTGTTCTATGCTCACATTCAGAACCGGTGTCACACCTGTCCAGAGCGCCTCAACACACCGCATCATCTTGCCGTTCCACACCAGCTGGGAAAACGCAGAGCCCATAGGAAGAACCAATTCCATAGACTGGAAAACATCAGACTTCCATGGCTATAACGGTCCTGGAGACCCTCTACAGCCAGAGCTGGGATATCGAAACAACGAGGTCAACCCACCTTCAGACGCGTTCGGCTACGAGTTTGGAAGCCGCCAACTCTTGGCAGCAGGATACTTTGGCTCCTCCTACTCCTACTGCTACTTCAACCTATTCGACCAAACCTCAGACAGCGACTTCGGACCACCAGTCAAACTGAAGGAACACACCTTCATCAACCTATGGTACTATCACGACGAACTCGCCCACTGCATGATCGACGCCCAGATATTCAACAAGAGAACAGGAGCATGGTGGACCCTCAGAGACTTCAACTACAACGGCGATTACATTGTGGACCAGACAAACGTGCGGATTCACCCAGCCTGTCGATGGAACGATCCAATCGGCTCCTGGCAGTTCGCGTGCTTCGACTTATCCATAATATACGAGTCAGACCCGGAAAACTGGTATATAACAAAGCTATGGATCGGCTTTGACAACGATCCCAGTCTTGGTAACGGAGCGACAGGTCAAGCCAGAACCTACTTCGACATGCTGTACATGTCATATGGGATGGGCGGTGTTGAGAAAAACACTGCAGACCATGATAATGCTTGGACCTCCGGCAGTATCGTAGCTTGGGACTATCACCACCGCACTGATGGTTACTACGACCTATACCTGAAAGTCACCATTTCAGGCTTTGACGATGGATACTGGGTCGGCATCTTCGGCCAACACTTCATCATATTCCCCGGCTTTCTCAGTATCTCAACAAGTGCTGCAGGCGCTCAAGCACTTACTGACCCGGAACCAACAGGAGCAAACATTACAAACCCTGACACTGTAAATACTGATGTCGCCGAGTTCATCCTTGACTGCGCAATAACCATAGTAGGCTTCACGCCATACTCTCAATATGCAACAATGGCCAAAATAAGCAAGCTAGCAGCAAAATTCTTCGGTTTACTTGAGTCCCCTCCGCCGAACCCAACTTATCAATGGCCAATCGTTGACATATTTGGACATTATCCTGCCATAACGACTGGAGCCATGGGTGAGGTCTACTTACGGATACCTGGGCTTACTCAAGGTTCGCATTCCATCCCTATAACTTTCAGCGTTGATTACTGTGATTGGTACTTAGGTTTCCCCAGCCTGCGAACGTATGAAACTATATCGCTCACATTGAATTTTCCATGGAGTACTGAGCCCGACCCACCTGTCCACAATAATCCACCTTCCGTTACAATCACGCATCCGTCATACGATCAAACCTTCCGTCCAGGAGTGCCCTGCACAGCAACAGCTGAAATCACACCTCCAGAAGCCTATCTGTTAAACCTGCAGGAACTCAACGGAGAAACAGGTTACGTCTTCACCAAGCTTGTCGATGACTCCGGAAACCCTGTGGGAGGATACGATTGGAGTCCAATGGCGGCCTCACAAAAGTTCACTGAAACTGAAGACGAGGGCGGAACATTCACGTTCACCTATGACCTCTCTGACATACCGTTGAACGCTCACTACTACATCCACGTAACCACTGAGGCTACAAATGGAGCATCCCAGACAACAACCACGCGCATCTACTATTACAACCATCGACCATACGACCCACTCCCACCGTCAGGCCCAACATCCGGATACAGAGGCTACTCTTATACATACCACGCAGCTACGACCGATCCCGACAACGACGCGCTTTATTACACATTTAGCTGGGGAGACAGCTCGCCAACAACAACTGTTGGACCATATCCTTCCGGAGTGGAAGCCCACGCGGCGCACACCTGGAGCTCTGCAGGGATATACCAAGTAAAAGCGAAGGCTGGAGATCCATACGGAGGTTGGAGCTACTACTCAAGCCCACTGACAGTGACCATTGTGAATAGAGCGCCAAACACACCATCCACACCGTCAGGCCCAACATCTGGATACAGAAGCGAATGGTATACATACTCCACCAGCACGACCGACCCTGACGGCGACAATGTTCGCTACGAATTCGAATTCAGCGGACCGATTCCGACCACATCGTTTACGACAGGTTGGTATGCGTCCGGTCAGACTGGAAGCCTCACTGTGAAATGGGAGACCAGCGACCCTCCCGGAACATACTACGTTCGCGCTCGCGCCCAAGACGTACCTGGGACGTGGAGCGGATGGTCTTCATCCCTAACTGTGACCATTGCTAATAGAGCGCCAAACACACCCTCTACACCATCAGGGCCGTCATATGGATACCTGGGCTCATCCTACACATACTCCACCGGCACGACTGACCTTGACGGGGACAACATTCGTTATGAGTTCAGCTGGGGCGATGGGACAACAACAACCACAGGCTGGTATGCATCCGGTTCTACAGCCTCCAGATCACACAGTTGGAGCTCAACAGGAACATACTATGTTAAGGTTCGAGCGCAGGATCCTTATGGGGCGTGGAGTGGCTGGTCTTCAACCCGCACAGTATACATCAGCAGCGGAGGAGGTGGCTGCCCAATACTGTACGTCTGGGACGGAACGGAATACGTTTGTGAAGGGTTGCTTAACATACATAACCCTGAAGGCCTCGACATAACGGCAACCCACACTCTGGCCGCAACGCCTCAAGCCTCATGGTCCACGTACACGCTTCGATTGACTGAGCACCCACAGACGATCTCTCATATAGACCAAGTGAAACTGTACGCAGTATCAGAAGACGATGAGCTGATTCAGCTTCCACTGGTATGGGCGTGGCAGACAGAGAAAGGTTTCGTATTACCTCAACTGGTTTCCAGCGACGAATGGAAAACTGATGTGTTGGGCGCAGATCACAACAACGGAGAGAGCCAATCAATCAACCTGAAATTCCTAGCACCACAACTCCTGAAACCGAAAGGCTTCATCTTCGTCATTGAAGGTAGCAACCGAATCGTCAAGCTTTAGGTGTAGATCCGGAAGAAATAGGTTCACCTGCCTCCCCTTTTTTTTGTGGAAGAGGAAATGCGCGTGTCATGATGATTCTAGTAGATACTTATCTCCGTCAAGTGGTTGAGCCAGACTCCAACCGTTCTCTAATAGCGCACGTAGCAGACTTAATTCTTCTATAAATAATGGAATAGAACAGAGTGTCCGTAAATGTTATTTGATAGTTGAACCTAATCTAAAAGGGAGAAAATTGAGAAGAACAATCTCTGGATTTTTGTTCATACTGCTTTTGACGAATGTTCTGGTGATATTAGATTTGCGACCTGTTATGGCTGAGTGGTGGGATCTAGAAGTGGCGGTGGCTCCTCAGAATCCAGGTGTGAGCGATCCGGTAAACGTTACCGTGAGTTTCACGTTCGCTACTGAACCTCCGTTTGTGGAGGAGTTTGGTTCTGTTGAGCGTAGTGGCAACGTCTTCTCTACAAACGTCACTGTGTATCTTCCAGCACCTTGGGAACATATCTTAATGTGGGTGCATACGGACAGCTACACACATTCTTTGAGTAACCTATCCGCAGGGGAGTACGAATTTCAGATATATGTTCAGACCATCCATTGGCACGAGGGATACTGGCTTGAAGAGACAGTGCCCTTCGCAGTGACTATAATAGTTCCTCATGATTACGCGACGATACAAGAAGCCGTCAACGCAGCCAGTGATGGAGACAGGATATTTGTCAAGAGCGGAACCTATCATAAGAAGGTTATTGTGAACAAGACTGTATCGTTGACGGGAGAGAACAAATCTGACACGATTGTTGAGAGTAGAGGTGACATTGTCTTTGAGATCAGCGCAAAGGGGGCAGAGCTAAGTGAGTTCACGATTGTTGGCACTTCAACCAATCTCACCAAGATCACCAACTACGGTGCTATAGTATATTCAGAAGATTCTTACGTGCATGATAACATATTCATCAACTCGAACGGCGTAGTCGGAATCTATGTTTGCCGCGACAATAACTTGATAATGCACAATCTCTTCAAAGGCTCAGGAAAGTGGACAGCCATGGAAATACTTCAATCCAGATACTGTGATGTTATTGGCAACCGTATTGATGGTGGGTACTACGGAATCGACATTGTTAACGGTATTGTACACCCTGGAGGCCACACCATCTGCAGTAACACTATAACAGGCGTATCCTACCGCGCACTCTGGCTATATAATTCTGGCAATAACACTATCATCGCAAACAATTTCTCATACTGCAGATACGGCATCTCCTTAAGACGCTGCAATTCAACTTTATATCCTAACCGTTTCGAAAAAAACAGAATCTCCTACAACTCCGTTGGTCTGCGGACATATCACTCTGAAAGGCAGATATTTTACCACAACAATTTCATCAATAACACTAGGCAAATCTACGATTTTTCATGGGACGATTGGGCGCCTGCATCTATCAATATCTGGGATAGTAGGTGTGAGGGAAACTTCTGGAGTGATTACAATGGCACAGATCTGAATAGGGAGGGTATTGGTGACGAACCTTACACTATCGATGGGAACAACTCTGACAGGTATCCATTAATGAATCTCTATTGGAATCCATGTGACATCAACCATGACTTGAAGGTTGAAATGGAAGACGTCGCCAAGGCAGCAATAGCGTTCGACGCGGAACCTGGACATCCTAGATGGAACGTTCATGCTGACATTACAGGACCAGAATACCTTGCACCTGATAATAAAGTGGATATGAGAGACATAGGGTTGATTGCTAGAAACTTTGGAGAAGCATACTCTTAGTCAAAGCGCGCGCGCTACAGTTTCAGCAAGTAATTATCTCCGTTCAACGGTTGAGCTAGACTCCAGCCGTTCTCTAGTCTTCTGAGTAACTCTGCTTCTCCCTGGACAACCACATACCGTCCATTGCCATCCGTCATAGTGCCTTTCTCGTCTTCCCTGAACTTTCTGAATTGAATGATTCCCTCATCTACATCGCGAGCTCTCGCTAAGATCTCTTCTAACTGCCGGAGCCGTTCAGGCTCGTAGCCTTGCAGCTTCGCAAAATCCAGCATCGCTTTGACCCTGAGCTGCTTCTCCTCCAACCCTGAACTGTAAACAGTCAAATGTGCAACAGCTTTTCGGTACTCTTCAAGATGCCGCTCCTCTTCAGCCCTAAAATAAGATTCATCCAAGTAGCCGCCTTTATGACCCATCCATCGCTCCCTAAAACTCGGATCGACGCCAACACAGTTAGATCTGAAATATTTGCGTAAGGTGTGAAGGTGAAGCTTGTACCATCTTTCGCCTTTCATGTCCAACCCAGCACGTTTGAGAAGCCTGGCCCACACCTTCTCATAAGCCTCAATAGAAATGAACTGTCCTTTGTGATGTGAATCCCCTATCAACGGAGACTTCTCTGACACTGTTTCTCCAGCCGCTTCACGCTCCTTCAAGTACTCGCTTAAGGCCTTCCGAGCTTCCGCCGTGACAAATGTACTGTAGAATCTTCCTGTTCGCCTGGACCTTTTCGAGCTGAACTTTCTTCCAGCTTTTCTCTGAACTTTCAACCGAGCCACATCAGGATAACCCATATCTACATCTCCGACGGAAAGGCTGAGCAATGTTCCTACTCTCAAACCAGAGCTGGACAAGATGAGTATGGCAGCCCGATCTCTGGAACCGCTAGCATGGTTGAGAAGTTGCTTCAACTCTTCCTTGCTTGGGGCCCTATCCGTCTCCCTGGTCTCCGCGCTGGTTGGAAACTCTATTCTGTTCCAGTCCACTTTGACACCGTTGAGTTCAAACCATTTCTTCACTCCGAAAAGTCGGGCCCGAACAGACTTGTGCGCATAATTCTCAAGAGAAAAATCTATGAACTTGTCAACCTTACCAGCTGCATCTATCTCTCCCTTCAAAAGCTTCTCCAAAGCCTCTTCTGGATCCTGCAAGTCTAGGAAACGCACAAACTTTCCGACACCATTAACGTAGCTTTCAACCGTGCTTTCGCTTCCTAACCTTCTAGGCCCAGCGATGGCCCCGTAAATCCTCTTGATGCTTGGATACTTTTCAACCCACTCTCTAGCATGCCGACGCATCCTACATTACATATTAGAAAAGCTATGAAGAAGTATATAAGTTATTCACCTTTAAACGTCTGATGAACCAAGGTCACACAGTTCTGGAAGACCCGTTCACCGTTTAGTGGATCACCTCAATCGATACTGTCCTTTATCCAGCATATCCATAGCGTGAAACACGATGGCTCCAATTCTTGCGGACAGGCAAAGAACAACTTTAATACTGGCAAGTGTTAGGACTTTCGAGGTTGACGTAAGCGTTCTAGGCAAGTGAATGGTTGATATAAATGGGCACGCGTGTCCTGTTTCTTTTTGTCTTAATCCTTTGGCAAGGCATCTTCTGGGCCGACATTGCCAAACTCTCGGAAGGGCAAGACCTCCCAGAAATTCAGGCAAATCAAACCGCCGATATGAAGGTAGTGTTTCTTGGTATTCCCCAGGAATTTGTAGATGAAAGCGAATTCGTGGAGAGGGCAAATCGAAGCGTCATACAGTTTGCTCACCCGAACGCCATGACTTGGAACCTTAACATATCTGTTCTCTTCAGAGAATTCGCTGAGAGCATGGTAGATTTACTACGCAACGATGCCTATCGGTCAAAAGGGGTTGATTACTACAACATATCGCTGTTTGACACAATAATATCGCAGTTCGAAGATCTTGCCGTTCCCAAGCATGGGTATCTCATTATGTTTCTATGGGTTCCCTGCAATACTAGTCATTATTCATGGTTTCACGTTCAGGAGAGACCGGATCTCTTTCTGGGTAGAACAGATTATCTTACGGGTGTTCCGATCAACTATTGGGCTTTCCCGCCCAGTTTCGGCGGAATCCGCAGAGCTCTCTATTTCGATGTAAGCGAAATTATGGAGAAGACGCCCACAAAAGAAATGCTGACCGACACATCCATCAGCTTTTTCAGCAGAAGCTTATCCGACATTTTTCCAAACCTGCTAGGCGCAGAAGATTCTCGGATGATCGAAGCAGACACACAAACATGCAAAGACTATCATGTTAGAATACTCT
Source organism: uncultured Candidatus Bathyarchaeia archaeon (assembly GCA_964347765.1). GTDB lineage: Archaea > Thermoproteota > Bathyarchaeia > Bathyarchaeales > Bathycorpusculaceae > CAYGAG01. The sequence continues at coordinate 856 of CAYGAG010000061.1, read as the reverse complement.
GGTTGAACGGAACGGGGGAACACTTGGCCTTCAACGAGTTGGAAGATTCGTTTGAGGACTTGATGCCTTGGACAGATTGGACAATCACGATGGAATCGAAGCCTATGGACAGTGCACTGAACAATCTTATTGAAGATCTGACTGAGGAATTGACGGACCCTCTGAACTATTCTTTCGTTCTGCCGAATGGAACTCATATTGTTATGGAAGCTTCGCGGAATCTGCGATGCGACTTCTATGCAGATTCTGGTGAACATGATCCTCTGATATGTTACTTCTTCGATCACGTGGATGACTACTTTGACTTGACAGACCCTGCGGACAAGTCATTCATCCCTGTTGTTTTTCTGCAGCTTAGAAACGATACAGCATTTGGTCATGCTCCTCAAGCTGGTGTCTCATGGTTCCTCAACAACATAATAATTGTTGGATTCCAAGGGAGTCTATGCACAAACACGGAAGAGAGCGGCAATATGTTTCTTCTGCAGATCTTGAGACATGAGATAGGTCATTGGCTGAGTCTTTCCCACCATTCATCAAATCTAGAATTAGGTTTTCCAAAGATCATCTGTTCTATGCGATCCATAACCAATCGTTTCTGCGCCTTCTGTAAAGAAGCAAGGGCCAGGATGAGTTTCATGTCGTTCTACAACAAGGCTGCTAGAGTGCTCGCAGAAGATGAAACTAGGGCTGAAGCCTCGAAAGATGATCTTGAAAAAGCACCTGATCTATTCTATAACTGGAGATACACTGAAGCCATCGAAACCGTTTTCTTTGTTCTTGCGGAAACTCCGTCGCAAGATGTTGATCAAATCCTAGTAGTCATTACAAGCATTATAGTCGGTGCATTCATCTT
>CAYGAG010000060.1:0-9502 GCA_964347765.1 uncultured Candidatus Bathyarchaeia archaeon | reverse complement strand
CAGATTCACATTTCGACACGATTATTTAAATTTTGATCCTTAGGGTTATATTATTAAGCATTTTGTTTTTATATTAGCAGATTAACCCAGCCAATACCAATAGAACAGAACGATAGGCAAGGAACTTGCCTAACCATCAACATCATCCCCAAGATGCTATCTAACAGAAAGCTAGAGACTCAGTTTAGCGGCACCCACAGACAAAGTTGCAGACGCATCTTTTGAACGACCTATTGAAATCGTAAGTCGAGTTTGACACTTAGACAAGCAATGTGCGGGCCTGCTGAAATGACCCTAGACTTACGAATGCGAAATTACATATTGATTGTTAAGTATACTTTTAGCTGTCTAAGATTTGGAGTACAGACATTGTCTCTAAACAAGTTCGAAGTCGGCGAAGATTTCGCGCAAAAGCTTGATTCAAGAGACCATCTTGCCAATTTCCGCCGCCTCTTCTATGTTCCTGAAGGAGCAATCTATGTAGATGGCAATTCCCTGGGCCTATTATCTGAGACTGCTGAGGTTTCAGTTCTTCGAGTGTTGGATGAATGGAAGACTCTTGGGATAAGAGGCTGGCTTGATGCTGAACAGCCTTGGTTCTACTTCGCTGAGGAGCTTGGAGCTAAATGTGCAAAGCTTGTCGGAGCTGAGGCTGAAGAAGTTGTAGCCACTGGAACAACCACTGTCAATATTCACTCTCTGGTAAATACATTTTATCGGCCAGATTCTAGGAGAATGAAGATACTTGCGGACGAACTCACTTTTCCAACCGACATCTATGCGTTGCGAAGTATCGTTAAGCTCAGGGGGTTTAGCTCGGAAGATGGTTTAGTTCTTGCAAAGAGTAGTGATGGGCGCTTCCTTGATGAGGATGACATCATTTCTCTGATGGATGAGACTATCTGTCTGGCTTTTCTTCCATCAGTACTGTATCGATCTGGTCAACTTCTTGACATGAAGTATCTTACTGAGGAGGCACACAAAAGAGGCATAGCGATAGGCTTCGATTGCTCCCATTCTGTTGGTGTTATGCCGCATCATTTCGATAAGTGGGATGTGGATTTCGCCGTTTGGTGCAGCTATAAATACCTGAACGGCGGACCCGGTAGCACTGCTTTCTTGTACCTGAATAAAAAGCATTTCGACCTTGATCCTGCTCTGGCAGGTTGGTTTGGCTATATGAAGGATAGACAGTTTGATTTGAACTTGGAGTTTGAACATTCGAGGAGCGCAGGCGGATGGCAGATATCATCTCCTGCAATCCTGAGTTCAGGGCCATTAGAAGGCTCCTTAAATATGATTCTTGAAGCTGGAATAGAAAGCATCAGACACAAATCGTTGCAGCTGACTTCATATCTTATGTTCTTGGTTGATGAACTACTCTCTGAGCAGCCCTACAATTTCGGCATTGGCACTCCGAGAGAAGCCTCAAGAAGAGGAGGGCACGTAGCAGTTGAACACGAAGAAGGCATGAGAATAAGCCAAGTGCTTCGCACTAAAGGAGTGGTCTCGGACTTTCGCCCACCCAACGTCATACGGATTGCACCCGTACCACTGTACAACCGGTATCACGAAGTGTGGCGTATAGTTCAATGCTTTAAGGAAGCAATCGACAGCAAAGAATATGAAGAGTTTTCTAAAGAGAGAAAGATGATATCGTGAAAGCTGCTCAAATCTGCTCTAACACTCAATTTTCTCGACCACTTGAGCCCTTATCATGAGAAAAGATTCAGATCTTGAGTTTTGGACAATTTGGAATCTGATCTGCGCCTGTACTCGCTTTTGAAAAATCTCTGTCGATGTAGAGAAAGAAGCCGTTCGCAGGCAGCGAATAAGCTCAATAATACTAACTATCTCTTACAATGTGCCCATTTCAATAGAGTCCGCATGGGCGCACAGTAAGTGGGTCGAGAGAATCCAAAAGTGAGCAAGACATTTGAATTCCACCTTCGGCGGAGACATCACTCGTGACTCCGTATCTTTTCATTAAATTTTCGAAACTACTCTGTCCAGTAGACCCATCCCGTAAGTTCTTTGGCAGTCTTCAACTTGCCTTTTCTAACCCTTCGGGTTAAGGTTGTTGCGATCACATTAGTGTATCCTTTTGTCGAGATTCCCTTGGCTTCGAAAGCTTTTACCACGTCCTCTCTTGTCCTTTTATGCGGCAGTTGAAAAAACGCATCTTCAATTAAGCTATCAATTGTGGGTGCCCAAATGCTAGGTGCACCGCCACGCTCCTTCCATCTCTTTCTCAGCGTTTTGGTCGCCAATTTTGATTCTTCTCGTACACTTTCGAGTGGTGTTCCTAAAATCTCAATGTCTTCTATGTCTCCTACTCCTAGATTCCGCTTCACGAATTCATGGGTTACGGGCATTCTATCAGTTTTCAAACCGGCTAAGATTGCTCCGACAGTTTCCACTGCTACTGCATCCCTTCCCACGAGAAGGGTGTTCATAGGCTCTCTGAGGTCACCTGCACCACGCCAGAGATAGGTGCCGTCCATCACAGATAGGTCTGCTCCACCTATTGCTTCGTAGATGTCTGCCAAGAGCGAGCAGAAGATTTCGTTTTTATGAAACTTTGCCTTCTTTCGGATAGGAATACAACCGAACAAGTTCTTCAGGATGCTTCCCCGCTCAAAAGTTCTCATTATGTGTGTGTTAACCAATACGTTGGGCTTAAAAAGAAGCGTGGAAAGTTTCATCTTTTGACCGGCAAGGGTCACATCTTGAGCATCCTTTAGGTCTGAGAGGTTGACAGGTATGACTCGTTCTGAGAAAAGCTCCTTGTAGATTTGTAGTCTTTCTAAACCTGTTCCTTGGTAGTTATCTGATTCGGCAATGAAGACCTTTGGAGCTTTGTTGAAACTACTGATTATAGCGTCGACAAAGCTAGTAGATGTGTGATTATCTGCTTTGTGACTGAAAACTCCCACTTTCACAACTACTGCTCTCTCTGAAGCGTTCAAATCCTCTATTCCGCCGATTAAGTCCAGAGCTTCCTCTAATGATTTCGCTTCTGCATTTCTTTCAAACTTGACAATGGCAACCTTTGAAGTCACATTGATCCCTCCGTAGAAGGGGCTTTCTTATCCTAAACTATCGCTTAAATGTTACCTTCTAAGAGGGTGAGTCTACAAGCGCAATAGATGAAGGACTGTTCAAGATAAGGAGCTTTGATCAATCGAAGCTAGTCTTAGGAGAAACATTAGCCTTGTGCGGTGGCGACTGATGTATTTGAACGAACACTCACTTATTGTATTGTTTTTCAAGGATGCTGGTCCATCTCAGGGACGTGTCCATAGGCTTGCACATTCCTGAAACCAAGAGGATGTCTTATTTGCTCTGCTCTCCTGTCTTCTGAGTTTTCTTGGAAAGCCAAAAGAGACTCAGCTCTTGATTCAGTTCTATCTAAAAGCTTTTAGTCTGATAGACAACAAAGAGAAAGCGTAAGCGGGTGAGTGGGTCCTCCCACCCGTTCCGCTCATAAAACCCCGGTGTAGGGAGGTGAAAATCTGAAGTCCACTGATCTGAGTTTGACAGTGATCTTTACAGGTCTGTACGCGGCAATTCTCATCGCGTTCGCTCCGATATCGTTTGGACCTGTGCAACTTCGAATAGCTGACTGCCTAATACCTCTCGCTGCTTTGTTCGGTTGGCCGCTGATTGCTGGTGTAACTACCGGTTGCCTCATAGGAAACGCATACTTTTGGCTAGGCCCACAAGATGTTGTGCTTGGACCTATAGCCAATTTAATCGCCGCAACCCTTGTGTTCTTGCTTAGAAGACGATCTTCACTAGCTTGTATTGTAGGAGCTTTACCTATCGGCGTCATCGTAGGTGGCTACCTATGGGTGTTCTTTCCACCACCAGAGGTCTTTGGTCTAAATTTACCGGTGTGGGGTGCCATGATGATCAGCATTACTATTAGCAGCCTGGTGGCTATGGCGATTATTGGTTATGCCCTACTTAGAATAATCAGCAGACCTAGTCTCATCAAACTCTTGAAGGCAAGAGGACTTAGTATATACCTCGAAGACTAGTTTTGCCCTAATCAGAATCAAAAATACCCCTTTCTTTCAATTGGCTCGCACGAGCAGATCTAATCTCTCATCGAGAAAAGTTTGCAGACCGTTTGCAGAGCATCTTGATTCAAGAGATTGCTACACTTCTGACGATACTGAGCATGCGGAGGGGGCGAATAGTAACGTGAAGCTTTTCAGCTTAATGCTTAAAACCGTCTGATACAAGTACTGGATATCACATATGCGTCTTGAGGTCAATCGAAATTGAGTGCCGATTCCGAACCAATTCTGATCTATCAAATTGACGCCTTCACAAACGAAATATTCAAAGGAAATCCTGCAGCTGTTTGCATCTTGCACAGAAAACTGAAAGATGAAATCTTAAGATGCATAGCAGCTGAGATGAACCTGTCAGAAACCGCTTTCGTGCATCCTCTTGAGAATAAGCCTCTTCAAGAAACCCAAGTGTTCTCCCTTCGTTGGTTCACGCCGAAGGTTGAAGTTCCTCTCTGCGGTCACGCAACATTAGCCACTGCCGTAGTGCTTTTCCAAGAAATCGAAATAGACTCAGCAAAAATAGAGTTCAAGACTGCAAGCGGCGTTCTAACTGCAATGGAAAATGAGGAAGGAATCTGCATTAACCTTCCTTCAGACAATCCCACAAGAATTGACCCGCCGGAACTGCTTCTAGAAGCCATTGGTGTTAAGAATTTTATAGATGTCCGATACAGCACGAAACGGAAGTCCCTGTTGATTCACCTTCCATCTCAGACAGACATCTACAGTCTATCGCCGGACTACAGATTGATGTCATCTTTACGCCTTTCTCCTGAAATAAAGGGAGTAATTGTGACATCGAAAGGATCGCCTCCATACGATTTCGTTTCACGTTTCTTTGCTCCATGGGTAGGAATAAACGAAGATCCAGTAACCGGATCGGCTCACACAGTGCTAGCTCCATATTGGTCAGAACTAACGAATAGAAACGAGATGATGGCCTATCAAGCATCAGAAAGAGGCGGAGAACTCTCTGTGACGTTAAAACCCAATAACACCGTTGATCTGATAGGAAACGGTGTAATCGTTCTTAAGGGCAAGTTGCTTCTCAAGCAGACCACTGTTTAACCGTTTTGACGGGAGCCGAATCATAGTTACCACTTGAGAGAATGCCTGTCTTCTGAACTTACTATTCAGCCAGATTATCGGTTGTTTCGCGCTCTTCCAGTTGAAACCGCTAAATCGCATCAGTCAATCAGGATCTATCTCAAGTCAAATCTTCTGCTTATGCATTTTTCAGGTCGCGATTTCAGTTGCAGTGAAGGTTCTGTCAAGTATGACTGGAGAGCCGACTTCTCTTAGGAACTGCACATTAATTGTGTGTGACCCAGCATCTAGCGAATCTGTCAGAAATTCCATGTGCCCCGGAATAATATAGATTCCGCTTGCCGGTGGTCCAGTTGAGCACGTATATTTGCTGCTGTTGTGCGTCCCATCAACCACAATTCGCATCCAAATCGACGCAGGAGGCTCCAACCTATGTGAGCTTGAAAACTGCACAAGAATCTTGGAATCCTGTTGAACACCAATGACGATTTCCATTGAGGAGTCGAAGTCGGAAATATTGTACCACTGCATCAACGGATAGCCGTCAACGCCTGCTTCAGTGTCATTCCTCTTTTGAACTATTTGCAGAACTGTATCGGTCCCATTTACCCCAGGTAAGCCCTGAGGTCCCTGTTCTCCCTGTTCGCCTTGCGGCCCTTCAGGTCCTACTAGTCCCTGCTCTCCTTGGAGTCCTGTAGGCCCCTCAGGTCCAGGGGGACCTGGCTTGATGAAGATCTGAGCGCCCAATGCTGCTCCTATGGCCCCAGCTAATAGCCCGATCACCAGTGCCAAAGCCATAAGCTTCCAAGGGTATCTGTCTCTCTCTCTTCCTGAAATCTGTCTTCCGCTTTTCAACTGTGCTGCCTCGACATCTTTGTGAAAGCCAAGAACTTAAAAGCACTATGAATTTAGAATTCGCATTTCTGCTCTAGGTTCTGATAATATTCGTACGTGTATCTGCGGATCGTATGGCAAAGCGTGGAATAATGTCTCATGAAATGTCTTTAATTGGAATGCGCGCTAGTGCTGAGATCCCCCCCTACCCCCCCCTAGGGGGGGGGTAGGCGCTTTTTCACTGTGAGAGAAAAGCCTGAAAGGCGGTTTCCTATATTGTTTCCTTTTCGAATGGATTTTGTGGTTTCTGAAGCATTGCAATATTTTCAGGGCGTTCAATAGACACGCTATTATGGGGCTGTCTGCACAAGAATAAATATCGCGAGCATTTTTGATGATGTGTCTAACTGATCGATTGTTGTGTGTTTGATAAGAAATGGTAGATGGGGCTGCTGTTCCAGAAAATTATGGGGAAGTCTATGAGGTTGTGGACAGAGCGTTCAAAAAAGCTAGACTGGAGAAATCTATGATACGGATCATTGTCAATGAGGATCCGAAATTCCAAAAGGGCGATCTGCGCGTAGCCAAGGCGGATGGAAAGATTGTGAGTATGATGATGATAGTGAGGCGGCCCTTAAGGATCGGCACTGCGATAGTCAATGGTGCAATTGTCGCCCCCGTGGCAACTCATCCTGATTATCAGAAGAAAGGCTACTGTTCAGCAGTGATGAGGGACGCTGTGCGATACATGGAAGCCCAGGGATTTGACTTGACGATCTTGTGGGGAATACCTTGGCTCTATCCACACTATGGGTATTCGCCTGCTATGGTGAAGACAGAGATTGTCATAACAGCCAAACAAGCAGACCTGTTGAAAAAGCAACCGTACGAGTTCAAATCTCTTACAGAAGCTGACCTGGAACAGATTACACGGATCTATCACAAGAACACCGCAACAAGAACTTGCGCCGAACTGAGGTCGCCCACAATGTGGGAATGGAAACCAGAAGGCTCAGAAGCAAAACTTGAAGTCATTGCTGATGAAAAAGGCAGGGTGATAGGGTACGTCGCTCTTGGAACCGATTGGGGCCGTCCATGCGCCCATGAGATCGGCGTTTCTAACGAGGAGGCTTCTGGGGCTGTCTTTAATCATCTGCTTGAAATAATAAAGAGCAAAGGTTTGAAAGAGTTTTACTGCATTATCCATCCGGATCATCCGTTTGCCCGCTTTGCTTTCTGGCGAAACAGTGAGATGCGAATACAGAGTGGCGGTGGAGCTGGCATGGCAAGAGTATTAAACCCAGTTTCGCTCTTGACCAAGATGGAGCAGGAATTTGAGCGAAGACTCAACCATTCTGAACTTCAAAGTCTCGGATGCACTCTGAAAATCTCAAGTGAGGAGGGGGTTGCCACTCTAGACATCGATCATGGACGCGTATCAGCGACTGCAGACAATTCCAAGACGGACTATGGACTTGACATCTCACTCTCATCTCTAAATCCCCTCATAACAGGATACAAAAACATTGAGGAATTACTCAAGAATGCCGGTGTAATGGTCAAAGGTGGAAAACCAGCGGTACGCCTGATTCAAGTCCTATTCCCAAGCAGATTCCCTTACGGGGGACTCCTCCCACTCGTATGGGAATAATGAACTAATTGTTGCCAAAATACATATTCTGACTTCATAAGACTTTTCACTCCGTGAATTGCATCATTGGTTACATTAAACCTTAGAGTGAGGATCATAAGAGAATGGCAAAGCAAAAGGTAGTAGAGCAGATGGAATCAGAAGTATTTCTCGATGCGAAAGGTAAGAGAGTTGTGATTAGAGGGTTGGAGATACAGGACCCAGAGTTGTATGAGGCTTTGCAAGACCAGAGAGTGGGCTCTCGCGTCGATTTCGTGAAGAGAGCTCTGAAAGTGGGTGCTATAGCACTAAGAGACATTGCTGTCATGGAAAAGATAGATTATGTGAAGAGAGAATTCGAAAAACTCTGCAACGAACTGGACACCATCTTACTGCGCGAATTGGGAGAAGAGGGTGTCCAAGGTGAACTCGATAGCATTTTCGGAAAAAATGGAAGACTGCAACAATGTTTAGATAACGTTTTTGGAAGCAACGGAAAGCTGGCCCGCGACATTTTAGATATAGACAATAAGAAAAGCCCGATAGGGCAACTGAGAGAAACGATAGAATCATATTTTGTAGGCAAAGACAGTCAAATGTACGGCATGTTGGATCCTCATACAAAGGATTCTCCGATGTGCCGGCTGAGAGAAGACATTATGAGTGAACTTCAGCAATTGAGGACCAAGATAGAAGAAGAAGTAACAAGGAGAAAAGTAATCGAAAAATCACCAGAAAAAGGCTTCATATTTGAAGACCAGCTTGAGAACTTTCTGGCAAGCATCTCCAGACCGTTTGGCGATACAGTTGAGAGAGTTAGCACAGAGAAAGGGAAACTCGGAAATCTGAAAGGAGACTTCGTGGTAATACTCAACGATCCAACCATAGAGGGAGAGCCACCCAAGATCGTAGTCGAAGCAAAGGCAGGAGAGAAATATAGCTTAACACAGAAAGGGCTGAGAGGCGAGTTGGATGAGGCAATTCAAAATAGAGAAGCAAGGTTTGCCATTGCAGTGACGAAGTCGATAATCTCTGAAGCCGTAGGCTGTTACAGAGAAATTGAAAGGAACAAGTTGATCTGCACATTCGGAGAAAACGGGTTGCCTTTGGAAGTAGCCTACAAGATCGCCAGAACATGCATCTTACTGGAAATGCGTAAAGAAATCGTCAAAGAAGTTGACATAGAAAAAATAAGTTCAATAATTGCTAAAATTAGCAATGATCTAGGCACAATCCGGGGCATCAAAGCAAAATTGACCAGCATCGACAAGACAACTAAAAAAATAGTTGACGATATAGAAACCCTAGAAAAAACCGTTCGAGAAAGTCTATCAAAAATGCAAGAAGCTCTCCTCAATGCCAGCCAATCGCACTCGCAAAGCTGATTAACGATCATCACCACCTGAAGGTTGAAACGAAAGCTCCATAGCATCACACAGCCGTTTCACTGAGCTATCATTCTGTCAGGGTTTTCCTCCAAGTCCGGTTCCTGCTTCAATCACCGCCTCAAGCAAAGTTCTCGTCTCCGATTCTCTCGCGAACCACAAACAAGACAGCAAGAAACCGTTGTTTTCCTAAGAAACTCAGGATGTCGGGAGATATCTCCACCGATAAAGGGCATGGACAGATATGCGGTCGTTTCGAGAGGAAAGCTCTGACCTGACTCGCGCCTTCAGAGGTATTCAGATCAAATCTTGTGAGTCTTTTGTCTCCTTTGGCATTTCTGCTCTCTAGACGCGCATCTTATTGTTCTAATCTGTTCAGGAACTCGTAACTTGTCATTACATGGCCGTACATTAAAGGCCATTGATGAGTCAGTAGATGTTCTTTGTGTGCCTGCTGTTGCTTGTCATCCATCGTCTCCACCAAATCGGATAAGATTATCATGAACAGCCCTTGGGTGAAGCCG
>CAYGAG010000059.1:0-9547 GCA_964347765.1 uncultured Candidatus Bathyarchaeia archaeon | reverse complement strand
TTGCAATGAGAGGTATCGTCTCGTGGAACCACTCGTGATGCATCCGAAGAAGCTCGAAAGTTTCATCATAACGCTCGTGAGCAAAGGACATGGAGCCACCTGACCTGCATATCGGTTCTGGAGAAAATAAAGCCTTTGATGAGGACAACCTTAATTAGCAGAAGGCTTGTGGTTTAGTTCAGACGTCCAGAAGGTATCGTTACAATGAGTAAAAGGGAGAAAAAGAGAGAGAGAAGAGCTCCCATGCCCGCAGCCAGTGCAGGGCTCCTCAGATTCTTCGAGGAAGAGACCCGGGGAATAAGGGTGAAGCCCGAATTCGCCGTAATCTTTGCCGTAGTGCTAATACTGGCTTGCATACTGGCTCAAATATACTTCTGAACCTACTATCAACAGGTTTGAAGTTTGCATTCCTTAGCAATTTCACGTACAAAGCGAACTAAGATTGCTAAGCCTTGAAAAGCCATCAGACCTCATGCAGTACTTCGATTCTTTGAACTGAACGCAGATTGACGAACACTTCACTTCTATCTTCTCTGCTCACAACCTGAGGAACAGGCTGAGCAATAGTAGATCTGAAGGTTATGAGTTCCGCCTTGGAAAGCCATATTCCAGCTGGTTCGTGTGTGACCGCTGCAAGCGTCCCTTCAAATCCATAAGACGGATCTAGAACTACAGCTACCCGTCGGCCTATGTTCCGTTCAAGCATGTGAAGCACGGTGGGGGGCGGCGGACTCGTGGACATAGGTCTCTACCGATAGTTAGGGTGGTTAGGTGATAAAAACTTTTTACAGTCCTAATACTTTTGAGCACTGGTAGGCTCTTAAGTGTTTTACTATAGTTGTGGTGACAGTAGGAGTGATTTCCAAAGGCTCACTGGACGAATACATGAGTAGAGCTGTCAAACACTACTCATCCCTGTTCACCCTACCATCTCTGTCCAAGGTCATTCTCGGTATCACTGTCTTATGCGTGATGGGCGGAGTTGCTGTTGCCATTCCGCTTCTTGGATCATATAGAACGCTTGCTACTGGACTGCTCTTCGGTGCAATGTTGTTCTCTATAGTTGTGTTGTCAGACTTGACTATTTCTTGGAGTTTCATGGAAGCGGATCCGATCTTTGATTTGCGACGTTGTTCCGCCCTGTCTCTTGTTTCTTGGTTGATATGGTTGGCCTTCATGTTTCTGGGAGCTTTGGCTAGTTTCTTCGTTGAAGGCAATAGTGTCTGGGTCAGATTCTTCTTTTCTGGGCTTTGTCCCGTGCTTGCACTTCGTTTGCTGGTATTCTCTACCGTCTCTCTTGCTGACTATGGAAGAATCTTTGCTTCCTCTATCATTCAACCTGCGTCTTGCGTGATTTCCTTTCTTCTGATCGGCCCTTTTCTGGGTTATGCTATCTCAGCGCCTAGTCTGTTCTTTCTGCTGTCTGCAATGGTTATTGCTATGGGTGTGGTATTCCTATTCACTTCTCTTCTTGATCACACCGGCAAAGCAGCGGTGGGCATAGAGACCCTCTCTCTGTTTAAGGCCTTCTTGGCGAATTGGATTATAGATGCCGACAAACCCCTTGAAGAGTTCTTTGAGAAGCTTGGGGTGGACGAAAACGTAGAGGTTTCCCTTCTGGGGTTCAGAACCGAGGAAAAGATGAAAGCCATCATGGTTATTCCAGCGTGCCACCGAGGGCCGTTCAAGAATGTGGGGAGCAGCCTTCTGCCATATCTCATTCAAGAAGCCTTGGGAAAGGAAGCTCGATGCGTAGTCGTAGTCCCACACGGATTAGTCGGGCATGAAAGAGATCTGGCTTCTCAACTCCAGAACAGATTGATGGTGGAATCTGTCCTCGACTGTGTCAAGTCTTTCTCCTCGCTTGGCTATCAGGCCAAACCCTTCACGCGGGGGCAAAAAGATGGGGCAAAGGCCAGCTGTCAGGCATTCGGAGACTGTGCCATCTTCACCTTGACTCTAGCCCCTGAAACGACAGAGGATCTACCTCAACAGTTGAATTCCATGATCTCTGAGGAGAGCGATAAGGCAGGGATACCTCAAACCTTGGTTATCAATGCTCATAACAGCCTAGAAGGCGCCTCCAAGTCGGACGAGTCGGTTGCATTTCTGAAAGCGGCGGCAGCGGCAAGTCTTGAGAAATCACTGGAAAGCAAGCGTTTCCCCTTCGAAATCGGCGCAGCAACGGTTATTCCCGAAGAGTTTAGCGTCAGGGATGGTATGGGGCCCGGTGGCATAGGTGTGATCGCAGTCAAAGTTGCCGATCAAATAGTCGTGTACATAACCATTGATGGAAATAACATGGTAAGTGGGTTGCGTGAGAGGATCATTTCCCGGCTCGTGGGTCTGGGTGTTGTTGATGGCGAAGTTCTGACTACGGATACGCACGCAGTAAACGGCGTTGTACAAATCGCTCGGGGCTATCACCCGATTGGTGAAGCTTTGGATCAAACAAGGCTGGTCGAGCGGGTCGAACACGCTGTGGGGGAAGCCCTTGGCAACATGGAGCCCGCAGAAGCTCTGTGGACGAGTACAGTAGTTCCTAACGTCAAAGTCGTTGGGGCGAAGCAGATAGAGCAGTTGTGCCTATTGTTGACACGTTACGTTTAGACTTCTTGGGTTAACACTAATATTGTTGAACGGGCATCTTCATCAAATCGTGGGTAGAGGCTTATGCTGAAGGAAATCCGCATTCACGGTCGTGGCGGACAAGGAGGCGTCACGGCAGCTGAGCTTTTGGCTCGGGCAGCTTTCAAGGAAGGGAAGCAGGTGCAAGCTTTTCCTTTTTTTGGCGCAGAAAGGCGTGGGGCACCCGTGAAGACCTTTGCGCGAATCTCCGATGAATCGATTGCGATTAGGAGTCAGATCTACAGTCCGGACTACGTGATAGTGCTAGACTCCACTCTCTTGCAGGTTGTAGACGTTGTTGAGGGCTTGAAGAAAGACGGCATTGTAGTGATGAACACCACTAAGAAGCCTGAGGAAGTTGACTTGAAAGGGTATCGCTTGGCCGTGGTGGATGCCACAGGAATTGCACTAGAGCTGGGGCTCTCAGTTGCGGGGATTCCAGTTATCAACACCCCTATGCTTGGCGCCTTCTCCAGGGCAACTCAGGAAGTGACGCTGGAGAGTGTTATAGAGGCGATAAAGGAAGAGTGGCAGGGGGCAAAGGGAGAAAAGAACGCGAAGGGCGCGGCTTTGGCCTATGACGGGCTTGCAAAAGGCTGGTAGCTGGAAGCGCCTCAATATGAGGATTTCTACAGGGCTAACTTGTTTTAGCTGATATCACACTTCTTAAGCAGTCGCTTCCAACGCACATCGATGTCGTTCTGGATCTCCTTCAGAACGTGTTCAAACTTGGGCGTGAATAAATGGCGGAAACGACCTTGCATCTTCAAATATTCCTCTGCAGGCTTCTTGCGGTCAGGTTTCAAGGCGAAGACTTTGCTCGGAGCTGATAGGGCGTATTCGGTGTCAACTGCTTCCCATAACGGGAAAATGCAGGTCTGCAAGGCCAGACGTGCAACCTCTACTGTTTTACTTGTATCGTAACGCCAGCCACGGGGACAAGGTGCCAGTACATGCAAGAAGGCTGGACCATTGACTTCTAGCCCCTTGCGAACCTTGGTGATAAGGTCCCGCCAATTCGCAATCGAGGCCGTTGCCACGTAAGGAATATCATGGGCTACCATGATGTCTGCTATCGGCTTCTTGAACTCAGGTTTCCCTGGAATTACGCGGCCTGCCGGGGAAGTTGTTGTCCATGCGGCATGAGGCGTACCACCACTCCTTTGTATCCCTGTGTTCATGTACGCCTCGTTGTCGTAGAGCACGTATAAGAAATCGTGGCCTCTTTCGGCGGCTCCTGATAAAGCTTGGATACCTATGTCGTAGGTGCCACCGTCTCCGGCGAAGGCTATTATGTCGACGTGGTCGTACTTCAGCTGCCCCTTCCTCTTCATGGCTTTGAGTGCTGCTTCAATTCCAGATGCGTTGGCCGCGGCGTTTTCGAAGGCTGTGTGGATCCATGGTATTCTCCACGAGGTATATGGATAAATTGTGGTGACAACTTCCATGCATCCTGTGGCGTTTGTGGCTATTACTGGGCCTCGGGTAGCCTTCAGGATTTGTCTGTAGGCGATTGCTGGGCCACATCCAGCGCACGCTCGATGTCCCGGCATCAGGAGATCAGGCTTCTCGGCGAGGTCCTTTGTTGTGAATTTCCACTCTGAGGTCATTTCTTTGTGCCTCCTTTTACGATCTTGCTCCTATGAATTCTACGGGCTTTTCGACTCTGTCTGTATTGAGTATGTTCTGCAGGTCCTTGTAGATCTGGTTAATGAGGTGCTGGGGGGTATCTCTTCCGCCGAGACCATATATGTAGTCTACTACATGAGGGTGTGTGGGGGCGTCGTAGAGGATGTGGCGTATCTCGTGGAAGATTGGGCCACCATGTGCTCCGAAACTGTGGCTTCTATCCATGACGGCGACTACCTTCACGTCTTCTAGCGCCTTCACTATGTCTTCTTTCGGGAAAGGCCTATATGCGCGTAGACGGAGTAATCCAGCCTTTATTCCCTTAGCCCGTAGTTGGTCTACAACGGTCTTGACTGTGCCGGCTGTCGAACCAGCGCACACGACTGATATCTCCGCGTCTTCAAGGCGGTAGGGTTCTATCAAACCGTTTCCATATCTTCGGCCACTCAGTCTTCCAAATTCCTCATTGATTTCCTTAATTATCTCAGGAGCCCTTTGCATCGCGCTGTGTTGTTGTATTTTGTGTTCAAAGTAGTAGTCATACAAATCCAAGGGACCCATCGTCATGGGGTTTCCAGGGTCGAGCTTGAATGGGGCGCGATCATTTTTGTGGGTCGTCACCAGGGGTATTTGTCTGGCGCCGACGAATTTGCCTACTGTCTCATCTGACAGCACCCTGACACTTTCGAGCGTATGGCTAAGTACGAAGGCGTCCAGCATCACCATGACTGGCAAGAGTATGTCCGAGTGTTCGGCTATTCTGAAGGCTTGGATAACTGAGTCATAAGTCTCTTGGGCATTCTCCACGTAGATCTGTATCCAGCATGCATCCCGCTCCACCATGCTGTCTGAGTGGTCACAGTGGATATTGATCGGGGCAGATAGTGCCCGATTTGCAATGGCCATGACCACTGGTGCGCGGCATCCTGACGTAACGTACAAGATTTCATGCATTAATGCCAGACCAGCTGAAGCAGTTGCTGTGAAAGTCCGTGCGCCGGTGGCAGCTGCCGTTAGGCAGGCACTAAGGGCGCTATGTTCAGATTCGACGCATACGAATTCTGTGTCCACTTCTCCGTCGTGGACGTATTCGCTAAACCTTTCAACAATTATAGTCTGGGGCGTTATCGGGTACGCAGCAACCACGTCTACGTTTGATTGTTTAACCGCGTAAGCTACGGCTTCGTCCCCATTTAGGGGACGAACTTCCTGCTTGGCTATTACCATTCTTTCTTCATCCTCCCTTATTCGAGCTCCATCTCTATTGCCCCCACTGGGCACTCATTTGCGCATATGCCGCATCCTTTGCAGTGGTCATAATCGAAAGTGACTTCTTCTGTCTCGGGGTTCCAGAGAACGGTGCCATCTGGACAATACAGGTGGCACAATAGGCATTTAGTGCACTTTTCAGGGTTTAACACAGGCTTGTATGTTCGCCAGTCTCCCGTGAGGTACTCCGTACTTGGTATCCAACAAACACCAGCAATTGGCAGCTCCTTCCACCCCTTCTTTTGAGTACTCATCCTGACCTTGCCTCCTCATACGCTCTTTTCATTGCGACGACATTCTTCTCGGCGATTTTGAGTGGGAACCTTTCCTTGACGGCTTCTCCTATGCTTTTCAGGCTAACGATGCCTGTTGCTCGAGCCAGAGTTCCGAGCATCGCTGTGTTAGCGATAGGTCTTCCCAAAATCTCGACTGCTATGTCTGTTGCGGAAGCAGTCCAGACTTTCTGGCCACGGAGGTCTAATCGTTTCCGTAGTTCTGTCGGGCTTTCGCGCGTGTTTACCGTGAGAATACCATCTTCTTGAAGCCCTTCGGTTACAGGGACTGTCTTTATCAGCGATGCGTCCAGGATAGCGACTACATCTGGCTCGTAGATGGCACAGTGTAAATTGATGGGGCCGTCGCTGATTCTTGTGTAGGCGCGGACCGGAGCCCCCATGCGTTCTGGGCCAAATTCAGGGAATGATTGGATGTACTTGTCCTCCTTAACTGCTGCTCTTGCAAGAAGCTCGCTTGCAGTCCATGCTCCTTGACCGCCCCTTCCATGCCACCTAACCTCTTGGAAATACACCATGTTTGGCTTCCTCCATCTGCTGCAGGCTTTGAGGACGGTGAATAAACATCCGTTCTGATATACCTTTCTGTAAGCTGTGAGTGATGATTGTCAATCTTGAAAATCGAAATCCTTTTCATGCCCTCCCTTCACTTATCTTATTTCATTATAAGTGGTCATAATGGTCAAAGAACCCAAAAGTATGAAAGACCTGCCCATAACCCCCCTTTCTTCTCCCACGATCGCTAGCGTAGGGAAAACAGGGTTCTGGAGGACTTTTCGTCCTATGATAGATGAAAAGAAATGTACTCGCTGCCTGTTATGTTGGATCTTCTGCCCTGAAGGCTGCATCACAAGGGGGCCAGATGATACCCCCGAGATAGACTATGACTACTGTAAGGGGTGTGGCGTCTGTGCAAATGAGTGTCGTTTAGGCGCCATAACAATGGAACGGGAGAGCGTCTGATGCCTTCTCAGATGCTGATCGATACGGGAAACCATGTTGCTGCTTATGCATGCAAAGCCGCAAGAGTAGACGTAATTGCTGCATATCCAATAACACCACAGACATCAATAGTTGAACGAATTGCTGAGTTGGTAGAAACAGGAAAAATGGATGCCAAGTACATCAGAGTTGAATCCGAACACAGCGCTATGGCAGCATGTATAGGAGCAGCTGTGGGTGGAGCCCGCGCCTTCACAGCTACAGCCGCGCACGGGTTGGCATTAATGCATGAGATGCTCCATTGGGCCGCCGCCGCCCGTACTCCTATCGTTATGCCCGTAGTGAACCGTGCTATGGGTCCACCTTGGAACATATGGGCGGACTTCAGCGACTCCCTATCACAACGAGACACAGGCTGGATCCAGTTCTATTGCGCGAGTAACCAAGAGGTCTTTGACACCATAATCCAAGCCTACAAACTGTGTGAAGATAAACAGGTTCTCCTGCCAGCTATGGTCTGTCTGGAAGCGTTCATCCTATCTCACACCTTTATGCCAGTCAAAATCCCCGATCAGAAGGAGATTGACGACTTCCTCCCGCCCTACGATCCTCCTTGGTTGTTAGACGTTGACAACCCCGTGAGTCACGGGAACATAGTCTATCCCGAATGGTACATGGAGTTCCGCCATTTCATGTATCAAGCTATGGAAAACGCCAAGAAACGAATTCCAGAAATTGACAAAGAATACGGCAGACAATTCGGCTTCCAACATGGAGGATTCATGGAACGTTACAAGTGTGAAGACGCTGACTTGATATTGCTTGCTATGGGAACGATGGGAAGTGAGGCTAAAAGGACTGTCGACCATCTTCGCGGAGAAGGATTGAAAGTGGGTTTGGCTAGAGTCCGCGTTTTCAGACCCTTTCCTAAAGCAGAGATCCGCAGTTTGGCCGAAGATGTTGAAATGTTCACAGTAATTGACCGTCAAGTCTCGTATGGCATGGAGGGCCCTCTTTTCACCGAAGTGAAAGCGTCACTCTATGGTCGGGAAGAAGCGCCGCTAATGAGAAATTTCATAGCTGGTTTAGGCGGACGAGACGTTTCCTATCTTGATATTGAGAAAATGGCTCGCCGGTCATTGAAGTCGCTCGACGCTGGACGAGTTGATGAAGAAGTTGAATGGTTTGGTCTGAGGAGGTGAAAGGACTTGGTTACGCTAAAGGAACTACCGAAAGAGGAGGGTTTCCTACCTGGCAACGCTGCCTGCGCAGGCTGCAGCGACTCCATAGCGATAAGACTGGCTTTCAAAGCTTTAGGTCCACGAACGGTCTTTGTGGTGCCCGCCTGTTGCACATCAGTGATCCAGAGCCCGTTTCCCTTCACAGCATTTGCATCGCCGTGTCTGAACATAGCGTTTGAGGCCGCAGCGGCGGCGGCTTCTGGAGTTGCTGCCGCATATGAGCAGAAAGGTATGAAAGACGTCACGGTACTCGCTTGGGCTGGAGATGGCGGCACAGCAGATATAGGAATCCAAGCCTTGTCGGGAGCTGCTGAGCGTGGAGCCAACTTCATCTATGTGATGTATGACAATGAGAGTTACATGAACACCGGCATACAAAGAAGTGGCTCCACTCCGTATGGCGCTTGGACAACTACCACGCCGACCGGCAAAAAACGGCACAAGAAGAACCTCCCGCTGATAATGGCGGCACACGACATCCCTTACGTGGCAACAGCTTGTGTGTCTTACCCCCAGGATTTGATCACTAAGCTGAGGAAGGCAAAGGAAATGAAGGGAACCAAATACGTCCAGATACTGGCTCCCTGTCCGCCAGGATGGAGATTTCCAAGCGACAAAACCGTCGAGATGGGGCGGTTAGCAGTCCGAACAGGTATGTGGGCTCTCTTTGAAATTAAAAACGGGGATTTCGCGCTGAGCGGTCCGAGCGCTGCGTTGGTAGAGAAGGTCAAGCGCAAACCCGTCGATGAGTATCTGAGAATGCAGGGGCGCTTTAGAAGCTTGACAAGAGAAGACGTCATCATCATACAAGAATGGATCGATGAGATGTGGGAAAAGTATAAGAAGCTTCAACTTGATGTATAGTCAGTTCACCGCGGAAACTGTTGTCGATAAGGAGGATAGAAGATGGCAAAAGAGAAGAAGACGAAACCCAAAAAAGCCAAGAAAGCTGAAAAAGCGGAAAAACCCGAGGAAGCCCCAGAAAAGGCGAAGCCAACAAAAGAAAAAGTGAAAGAAGAGAACAGAGTCCTCATCGGTAGAAAGCCAGTGATGAACTACGTAGTTGCCTGCATCACGTTCTTCAACAGCGGAGAAAAGGAAGTCGTAGTCAAAGCTAGAGGACGTGCAATCAGTCGAGCCGTAGATACCGTCGAATTGCTTCGTCGGGCCTTTGTCAAAGACCTAGAAATAAAAGGCATCGCTCTGGGTACACAGGAAATTCAGAGAGAAGAAGGCGGAGCAAGAAACATCTCAACTATGGAAATAACCGTAGTCAAAGCTGGGTCTAAGTAACGCACTAAGACGAAACAGCTACCAATATTTTCTACGGTGTTATTCGTTTTAGAACACTATATACCGCCCGTCACGTCAAACCCTGCAATCTAAATGGCAGCCGTGTGAAGAGTTATAAGAATCTCCTCTATTAAGGGAATACTTCCTTAGGTGAGGCTGATGGCTCGTTATCCCAAAATCGTTGTCCGTCCACCAGGTCCAAAGGCCAGGGAATTTGTGAAGAAGGACGAGACCTTTATTTCACCGTCTTAC
>CAYGAG010000058.1:5378-9592 GCA_964347765.1 uncultured Candidatus Bathyarchaeia archaeon | reverse complement strand
CCCCAAAGATCGTTATCGATTGTTTTTTCAACGCTCTCCGGACAAAGATGGCGATAGCCATGTTCGACCTCATTCTAGGACCATAGGGTATAGCGTACCGTAGTATGGTGTAGGGCAATCCGAATTGTTTGTTCCACGCGTAGACGAGTTGTTCTTGCCCAATCTTGGTCTTCGTGTAGATGTGTTCCGGGAGAGGTAGGGGACTTTCTTCGTCCACCACGCCTTCCGCTCTGCCGTAAACCCACGTCGTGGACGCCAAAACAACTCGTTCTGCCTCGCGGGAGGCGCATGCTCTGAGTAGGTTCACCGTTCCGATTTCGTTAATGTTGATGCAGTGATACGTGTTGGAAACCGCAACGCCTACGTCCGCGATGGCGGCTAGATGATGCACCACTTCCACGTCTTTGCAAGCCAGCAATACGTCGTTCTGGTTGAGGAGGTCTCCACGGAACCACTCAACATCCTCTCTAAGGGGCTTAATCTGATCAAACACCCGTACATTGTATCCTTTCTCTACGAGTTTGTCTACTACGTGGCTACCGATGAATCCAGATCCTCCCGTCACAAGGACTACCATCTCTGATCACCTAAAACTTCGATAACCCTTCCTTGATTCTTTCAATAACATATTCGGCTTCTCCCACAGTCATTTGTGGATAGATGGGAAGAGCCACCATTCTGCTACATACATCTTCAGCCATTGGGAAGTCTCCTTTCCTCGTTCCCAGCAGTTTCTGATACAGGGGTTGCAGATGTATTGGGGGCCAATAGACTTCCCCACCGCATTGCACACCAAGGACCTTCAATCTCTCCTTAAAGCTGTCCCGATTTATACCTTGATCCAAGATGGCTACGTATTTATAATAGTTATGAATGCTGTTTCGTGGTTTGGTTAGTGGTTTTACGCCATCGACCTTGTTCAATTCTTGGTCATAGTACCTTGCTGTGTTGTTGCGTTTTTCTATCATCTCTGCGAGTCTCTCGATCTGTACTAGTCCTATGGCGGCGCTGATTTCGTTCATCCTCCAGTTGTAGCCGAGAGCTACTATTCTGCCGCTTCCGAAACTCTCTTTTCCTTGATCCCGCAAGATCCTAGCTTTCTCTGCTATTTCGTCGTTGTTTGTTGTCAGCATGCCACCTTCTCCTGTGGTCATAACTTTTGTTGGGTAGAAGCTGAAGCATCCAGCGTCGCCGAAAGATCCTGCAAATTGGTCATCAAGTTTGCTTCCATGTGCATGTGCAGCGTCTTCAATCAACGGTATGCTACGATTTCTGCATATTTCACCGATTGCCCTTATCTCCGGGCAGACTAGGCCCGCTATGTGAACAACGATAACGGCTTTAGTCCTTGATGTCAGATGTCTCTCAACTTCCTCTGCGTCTGCGCATAGGGTGTTTGGATTTACATCTGTTAGCACAGGTTTTCCTCCAACGAAAAGGACTGAGGCGACGGTTGCAGAGAAGGTATTTGTGGGAACTAAGACTTCATCGCCATTTCCTATGCCAACACATCTCAGAGCGATTTCTAGGGCGCTTGTTCCTGAGTTTACAGCAACAGAATGCTTCACTTGATGAAAGCTTCCGAATTCATTCTCAAAGGCTCTTGTGAATTTTCCCAGCGTGAGCATCCCAGAAGCTAAAATTTCCTCCGTATAAACCTTGATTTGGTCTATATCCTTGGGGGGGAAGTACAATCTCATCGGTGGGATTTCTCGAGATACCAATTATGTTCACTTCTTTCTGCGATTGGATGTTATACAGGCGCACATATATATACCATATACATGGTATGCGCGATTCCTCAAGAATTAGGAGGATACGCACCATCTGCGCCTACGTTTACCTCTAGATCTCACAGCAAAGATTGACAACGACTCGGTTCATTAAGAGGTCAAACACTCTAATTGCGCGCGCGCATGGAAATGATTTCAAGATTTTCTCCTTCGTGATTCCTCAGATTGGTCCAAATTCATTCTTTGGCTCTTCTTTCTCACAATCTCGGATATGGTATCCTTTGGACTTTCCAATTCATCAATTCCAAAAAAGTCCAGTGTATCACTAATATCTACACTCAGGGTTCGTTTTTCATCCTCATTGAAAAGAGAAGGCAGGCCAGTGTCAATAATTTCGAGTCTTGGAACGACCATTCCTTGCGTATGAAGGATGATTGCCTCTTTTACGGTTTCAGCCAACTCCAGTATAGTTATGGGCTCGTGGTAGAACAAGTTGAAAATGTGATCGTTTGAAGCTTCGTCGCCTCTGTCTCGCTGAGTGACATTGTCAATGAGTAGGCGAAAAATTTCACATACATCGTCTATGGCGACGTACAACATGGGTCTATGCATTGTGTGCTTATAGGGAGTGATTGGTTTCCCCTGTAAGCCGTTTGTAACGAAGATATTTGCAGCCGTCTTTTCAGGCATGTCTTTGCCCAGGACTGTTCCTAACCTTATCACGCCGTATGTTTTGTCTTCGACCATTCTGTTGTAAAAGCGCACGATCCCTTCTTGGATCATCTTTGAGATAACATAGAGTTTTGCTCTTTCTTCAACTTTATCTGGGCGATAGCCAAAACCTACATCTACTGGTGTTTCGTATTCGCGTTCGCCAAACACGTGCCAACTCCCACAAAGAATAAGACCAGAAACGCTGCTCGTCTCTTTAACTATTTTGCTTATGTTGTGTGTTCCCAAGACGTTCACTTGATAGGCACGATCTCTCATTTCGTTAATCGCTGGAATTTGAACAATAGCGGTGTGCACGATAACTCTGGGTTCTCCGATTTTCCGTTTAATCTCCTGGTAATCGGTTATGTCACAGACTCTATGTTCAACATTCTTGACGGTTTGGAGTAATGGGGGGGTCGGATTTACATCAAAGGTAGTGATAGAGTATCTGTCATTTAGATAATCTGCAAGGGAAGACCCAACAAACCCTGCACCGATAATAGCTACGTCATATGTCAATAATCATCACCTTCTTTCACGTGTGCTTCACGAAATCTAACTATCCACTATCGTTAATTAAGGTATTGCGCGCGCAAAATGAATAATGAATGCGTGTATGAAAAGTGCTTTTCTTGTGGAGCTGTAATAAGTATGAATTGAAAGTAACCTTTAATACCGTCGCTTTTCTTCTTAAGTTCAGACATCCTGTGCGACTGCCATTGTCAACAAAGGTGAGAGGATTGAGACGTCGGTTCTTGTTACTTGAATTTTCAGTCCTATTTTACAGTTTGGCTCTGTTTTATCCAGTATATGCTGCAAATAGCATTGGGTTCGAAAGTTATCAGTTCTCATCTTCAGAAGTCTACCAAGGGGCCTCCAATGTCTATGTTGATTTGCAGATTATGAATGACAGTAATAGTTCACTTATAGTTCATGGGGCATCTGTGCAATTTGACTGGTCAAACATATCTTTTCTGGCGGGAAGTCAGAGAAGTGGCGAGCCTTATGACCTGGGAAAAGAACTGGAACCAGCTCAAAGCTTCACTATCCGTATATCTTTTTCCGTTCCAGCGTCGGTGGAAGAAGGCGGACATCTATTTTTCTTCACGGTGTTCCACAGCAACGGTTTGGAGGACACGTGGAACCCTCGTGCTGAAGATCCTACGGCAGAATTAATTATCTATAGCATGTATGAGCGGACATACCTTGATCAAATAGATGAAACTGAGGATAAGATTGCACAAGCACAAGGAGTCTGGTTCATTAGTCCAGAGGCAAGATCAATCCGTCAACACGCTGAAGATAATCTTAACCTTGCTCATTCTTTTGCAGATCAAGAAGATTGGGAAAAGGCAGTTTCGTATGTGGGCTCTTCTTCTGCACTTATCGACGAAGCCTACGAGGCAGAACAGAGATTCCAGACATACCTGAGTATCGGCGCAGTAGTCGGAGCTGGCGCTGTTATCGGAGGCGTACTCCTTGTTCGCCGAAAAAGGCGCTCCAGCAAAAAAACTACCAAACCATCTTAATTGAGCGCGTATTGGTAGTAGTTTTTCTTAATTCTAAGCAGGAAAGAGGAGGGACGTTCTCGATTGTTGCGAGAAAAGTGCTTTTGCATGCGCGTGCATGAAAAGGAAGTTCCGATCAGGGAGGAAACGTACGGGCGCGTGCGATTGATGACCTTTGGTTGCTTCGAGTTATTGAACGTCGACTTCTTTCTTGTAGTGGAAGACGTGGAGTTTTCCTTCGCCGAAAATGCCGTATAGT
>CAYGAG010000058.1:900-5368 GCA_964347765.1 uncultured Candidatus Bathyarchaeia archaeon | reverse complement strand
TGTATTCTTCTGTGCCAAGTCTGGGCTCGGTGATGATGAAGTAGGCTATTGTGGTGTGGGTGTAGTTGATGGCTTGAAGCATCCATTGGGGAGAGGGGTCTTGTTTCATGTTGGCAAACAGGTCATGTCCAGTTTTGTCACGTTCAAAGAAGTAGTAGGCTCTTGGATTGGTGACTCCTACAATTACTTCACCTGCAAAAATAGTCCATATATCTCCAATTACAACGTATTTTTCGTTGGTGTTCTTTTCGATGTATGCTACTGCTTCTAACTCGTACCATGTTGTTTGTAAAGGAGCAAGTTGAGGGTAAGCAGCATGCAGAGAGACAGTGATCCATCCTCCTAAGATTGTAGGAATTAGAACATTAAGGGTGAATAGAAGAGCCAAAACATGGAGGACGTTGCGCTTCGACAGCTTCCTTAGATCAGCAATGGATGTGGTTGAAGGATGACGTGCTTTGAGAAGTTTGTTGGCTAAAGAAACCCCACCATGAATGGCGAGGGCCACAAACGAAACGCCGATGAAGCCTCGAAATACCCAAAGCCTTTCTTCTTTTATGAGGCCTTGAAGTCCTTCCATGAAGAGTTTTAGGATTCTGTAGTCAATCAATATCATTAGAAACGCGGCGACGAGATATGAAAAGTGTATTCTGAATTCAGCATTTGGATTCTTTCTGTTTCGGTATAGACGGTATATCATGTATAGAAGGGCAAGGGTAGGTCCGATGATAACCAGAAGTATAGTTTCAAGGTTAGAAGCATATGTAAGCTCTCCCAACAAGGTCAGCCCGACAATCTCTTCAATAGGCAATTCAAAGACCTTCGCTAAAGTGAAAGCTGTGTTGGTGGATGGGCGGAAGAATCTTAAATAGATGAAAGAGACGGGTAAGAGAAGGGTACAGAGAATGAAGGAAGTTATGAGCGAAGCTTTCGCAGTTCCAGATGGAGGTTTTTCGCCTCTGTATGACTTGAACGCTAGGGATAAGAAGAGAAGTGAGAATGACATGATGCCGGTTAAGCTATGTGAGAGAAAGGAAAAGAAAGAGAAAGTTAACATTAAGAATTTGGTTTTGGAGTCATTAGAGTCTAGGTTCTTCACAATGAAGTACAATGAGTAGAAGAAGAAGATATATCCTAAACTGTTGGGCACTGAGATTGCCCCAAAATAGGTTGCGTATGGGAAGGCAGAAAGAAGTAGACTTGCGAGAACGGCAACTTTTTCGTTTTTTGTAAAGGTGTAGGTAGTTAAATACGCGGCGATTGGTGTGAAGACTCCCCACAGAACAGGTACGAAGAACAGATGAACCCAAAGAAGGTCTATACTCAACATCCTAGCAAGACCAACGCTCAACGCGGCTTGGAAATTTTCTCCTCTAAACCATTGAAAGACCTGTGACTGAACAGTCTCTGCTGGCAGAGGAGACCACCCGTGAAGAATAGCATTGTCATACACAAGTCTGGTCTTGCCCAAATAGATTTGTTGCCCACTGAGGTCACCTGCTGGAAAGATGATGGAGAAAAGGGAATGGATGAGAACAGAGTGAACAATTATGAACATTAATCTGTAGGCTACTTTCTCGGAAGCCAACAAGATTGCAAGTAGAAGCGAAGTGGTAACAAACAAAGTAGGAATGAAGGCAGGATGAAGAACCTCCCACACTGTATGAGCCTCCCCTGTACGAGAGAGGAAGAGCAGATAGAACGAGAGGGCAATTAGAAACAGGTAAAGTAGTTCGCTAGCGCGCACGAGCTTGGTGAAGCCTTGTTTGCTACGTGACATTCTTGTTTTTCACCTTTCTATTTAACAGAGAAGACAGCGTGGTTACGATAGAGAGAACCAGAGTAAATCTCACGACATCAAGGTTATATATGACCACGGCGAGCCAACCAATGAACCCTAAAAGCATGATAAGTAGCAGAACGCCAAACATTAGCCTAAAAAAGGTGGCTTCTTTCTCAAAAAAGGCGTGTCCCAAAAAAACTCCGTTTATCAAGAAGTAGATAGCGGATGCTAGTAAGCCGAGCATTGGAGATTGAAACTCACTTAGGTTTATGAAGATTAGGAGAATTACAGCATAGGAGATCATTGTGAAAAGCAGTCTTTCATCATGCACTATCAACTGTTCTATCTTGTCAAATCCAAATCTAGCTTTCATCACTACATCACTGTTAGCGCGCGCGACTGTGCTAGTAACATTCGGACAAAGATTATTTTACGTTTCGTCTCTTCTATCCATATTTCCAGTTGAACTGGAGATACCTCCAGCAAAACTCCCTTTTTTGTCTTATCACATGTCTTCTCTTTAATTTCGGAAGAAGAAATCAGAGTCTCATTGATCTATTCCGTAGTGTTCTACGCATATTTCCAGATCACTGATGCATATGGTTTCGTCTCCATCTATATCGCAATCTTCGTTCCAGTTGGAACAACAAGGTGTGGATCCGTACGCTTTGCCGATCCTAGCCAAGTCGGATATGTCAACCATTCCATTGTCATTTACATCCGCTGGACACTTCCAGTAGATCAGTATTCTTGTAGGATTTCCGTGTGTAGTATTCAAGGTTGATATCACAGCCGATGCGTTGTAATTCCATGTAAGGGTTCCGTTAACTGCGTAAATAGCATAGGGTTCTTCTCTGTTCGCACAATATAATTTGGTAAGAGTCGTTGTGCCATTTGGTGAGGTTACAGTAAAGATTGATTTGTTTGCAGCATCAGAGACGGATGAAAGCGTTGCACTTATCTTTGTCACAAGAATGAGGTTGTCGCCTGTGACTATTGGAGAGAATGTTCCGTAGTATCTACCATAGAAGATTGATCCTTCTTTTCCCTGCAGTATGACGGAGTCTTCATAGAACATTCTTGTTCCGTTTAATTTGAGAATTGCTTGCTCACTTCCCTGAATGTTTGCTAAGATCTGAACTGCACCACTCAAGGTTCCTGACAGGGTCGTTGGAGTAGACTCAGTTCCGTTAGTTAACTGCCCTGAATGGGAGATTACTTGAGATCCAATGGTGATTGACGGATTTGTCGTGTTCTGTGTCTCATAGAAATGTGTAGGGATTGCATATCTTTGGGTGTAGATATACGCTTCCTCCGTTGTCCCATAATACGAGATTCCTACTTGACTGTAGATTACCATCGTGGCATCAAGATAGGTAGTGCAATCTTTTTGGAGAAACCCAAATTTGATCTCGTAGTCACCTTCCCTTCCGTCCTGAACACTCCAATGAAGTGTATGATGATCCCATGAGGTTGAAACGTCAAAGGTTGCAGTATATCGGTTGGTTCCATCTTCCGCTACACTAACTTGTATGGCATCAGTAAGTGTAGTATTTGCCTTAGTGTAGAAACTTGCTAGGATTATGTCTCCTTCTGCACAAGTATGAGAACCAAAAATCATGATTGATGCGAATGGATCACTTGCAGATTTTACTTCCTTAAGGCTATAAGTTCCCTCATACGCTTCTTCAGTGACTACTGTTGGGTCAGGGGATCCCTTCTTAGTCCATCCACTATAGTCTCCTGCTTCAAACCCAGTATTGTTGTGCACGTCTTGATGAGCATTTCTACGATCTAATCCAATGATGCTCGCATGGACATTAGACAAGACTACATTTGTTAGATCAATGTGACTTGTTCCATTGGGGATTCGTTGTTCTAGCAGATAGTTCTCAGCGTTGGTAACAGATCCTCTGTAGTCAAGATAGGACATATAGAACAAATGGTGGATGGCCTGAGGATTTACGTCAAGGCGATACAGCTTATGTTGTTCTCGGTCTGTATAATAGATAGGAGGTCGGTTGCTAATACTGAACACTTCCGAGGTATCTCCATGATCTACTGCTTTCACCCAATGTTCACCATCTGCGGACAACACGATTTGCCCTTCCATAGTTCCGACGATGTGCATTCCACTGTCAGGATGATACACACCCTCAAAAACCCAATTTGCTGTTGAAGAAGGCAAGTGTCGGGTGCTAAACACTTCTTCTCGTTCACTCCAAGATCCGCCACTGGGAATCCGCACAATCGGATTAGTTGCATCAGGTCCGAAATAGATGTGCGAGCCATCAGACCAAATGTCAGTTGGTTGTGCGAGGTTGCCGGATTCCGCTCCTGTAGTTATGTTGGACCATGATGAGCCATTCCATCTTCTAATGAACTCGTTGGTGTCTCCCGCCCCTATGTATACGTCATTATTTGCACGATCAACACCTACACAATGGATATGATCAATGGGTTCATCAGTTATGTTATACCATACTGAAAAGGTTGCACCTACATCCGTTGACCGATAGACAAAATCATCTCCTAGAGTAGAGTAGGTGTTAACGTAGAGGTTTCCGTTTACATCTTCAGCCATATGCCATAATGTAGGAACTCCATCAAGAATGATGTTCCAAGTATCACCGTTATCTGTTGATCTGTAGAGGTAGTATGTTGCACCTGTTTTCCAGAGTTGGG
>CAYGAG010000058.1:0-815 GCA_964347765.1 uncultured Candidatus Bathyarchaeia archaeon | reverse complement strand
ATTATAAGCGGAAACAAGTTGCATGGGTACGAAAGAAACCCCAAACAGAAAGAGACTTGAAAGTATGAGAACTGAAAGAATCAACACTCCAGAAATGTCGTTGCTGGTTTGTTCCATTGATTATAATTTATTTTTCGGCAAGAAAAATCTATTGGTATTATTTATTGTTGATTTTATGAATCAGTTATGCACGTATATGATGCGGTCATGGATCGGGGCGAGAAAGAACTGGATCGTATGAAATTCTCCAATAGAAGTGTGAAAAGAATTCAAGATTCTCAATCAAATGTACTCGCATGCGCGCGCGCATGGTTCTTTTATCTCACAACAACGCCTCGTAGATAGCCTCCATCTTTGTAAGAGACTCTTTCCACGTTGCCTTTCGTTTTATTATTTGAAGACACCTTTCTCCGAAACGTTTTCTTAAAGGCTCATTTTCTATGAGTTCTATTATTTTTTCTGCCAACACCTTTGGATTTTTGGATGGAAACAAGAAACCGTTTACCCCATTCTCTATCCATTCTCTGTTTCCAGGTATATCAGTAACTATGGGAGGTAGTGCACAGGCCATTGCTTCAAGCAGAGAGACGGAGGTGGAGTCTATATAACATGTGGAAACGTAGATATCTGCAGCGTTTAGATATTGGGCAACTTCATAGTGTGGCACTAAGCCAGCAAAGTGGACACATCGGGAAACATCTAATTCTCTGGTTAAACTTTTCAAATGATTCTCTAATGGACCTGTGCCCTTAATTATAAACTTAATGTTTCTATGCTTTTTTAGAACCAGTGGAATTGCTCTTATTAAGCATTCC
>CAYGAG010000057.1:0-10099 GCA_964347765.1 uncultured Candidatus Bathyarchaeia archaeon | reverse complement strand
GGCAAACACATTTCTTCGGACATGAACAGGTCAGAAAGAACTCTAAAATCTTGATAAAAGCTGTTGTAGAAGCCATATCAGGAAGCTAGGAACGCGCTTCCGTAGTTGTACCGCTTTTTTCTGTACATGATACTTGTCATATAGCCTGAGCAACAACATTGAGACTTGACAGAGGAGTCATCTGCTGCAATGTTGAAAGGCTTCCATAAGAGGCTACAATATCCCAACCCGCTTGTCTCAGAATGTCGCAGAGTCGGCTAAGACTGTAGGCGTGAAGCTGATATTCCACGCTGTCTATAAATTTCAGATCGTTCTTCTTTCTCTGATAGAAGGTCCAAACTGTGTTTATCCTAGAAGTTGTTGGGTCGTACTTTCTGTTCTCTAGCATTATAAGGTCTTCTATCTCCATAAAGGAAGTGGGAGCAAACTTTAGAGATAAGAACTCAGTATGCATAGTTTCCGCGATTATTAGAATCGAACCTTTTCTCGAAGATTCTCTGGCTTGCCTGAAGATACTAAGATCTTCTTCTTCAGAGTAGTATCCAATAGATGTCCAAGCATTGACAACAACATCAAACGGTTCAAAGCTGCTTTTAATAAGGTCTTTCAGATTCCTAACGTCACCTTCTACAAAGGTCACGAGGTCAGACACGCCGTTCTCGCGAGCCTTCCTTCCAGCATCTTCTAAGAACGCTCTAGAAATGTCAATTCCATAGGCTCTGAACCCTCTCTTGGCCATGTGAATTGAGATTCGCCCGTTTCCACAACAGAGATCAAGTAGATTTCCAGAAGTAATCCCGTTGTTGCTGAGTACTCGCACTATTCCGTTGACGAGCTCCTCAGTTCGTGACCATCTAAGATTTAGAAGCTTTAAGAACAGATCAGAGTGTTCCAGAAATAGCCTATTGACCCAGTCGTCCATAGTCTGAGGTTAACACAAGGTCATCTAATATGCCTTTATCTTTTTTTTGTATGACAGGACTGCCTGATTAAACGTCTAGAAACATGAAGAGGCATGGTGCCGTGCAGTCATTGGAGCACTAAGCGAATTAAGGGCGAAAGCGAAAACCCGTGGTTTAGGTTTATGTCAACTGATCGGTTGACATCTCTCGCGCGAATGTCAGTAACTGAGCCAACTAAGTACATTTACTCTCTGTAGAAATCTGTTGTGAGACTAAGCCATACTGGAGGCGCCTTCTTATCCACGTTAATCCAAGCTCTGATGTGGTTGATGCTGGGTGTTATGCTGTATGTGTAATTGCTGAACTCTACATAGGACTCTTGATATTCCGTGTTGTTGAGCGTGAAAACTAGAGTTACCGAATAGTTGACAGTCGCTGAGTTCAGGATGCTAATGTCGAGAGTCTTGTTCTCACCAGGGCGAACATGGATCGAGTCTGGATAATCGGTTATAGACAAAGGTTCATCGATCGAAAGAGGTATTGTTCTCGTAGTCCACAGATAGTAAGTTGCAGCGAATGCAATAGGGCTAATCAAAACAGCCATTAGCAAAAGCATAGCAGAAATCTGATAGTTCCCTACAGTCACATACCTCAACTTGTCACCTTGATAAGTAAATGGAAGTGTATAACTTAAATATTACGATTTCAGACTAAGCGCGCGCCTACCATTAATGAATATTCATGAGAGAAACTCTTTATTTCGTATGATGAGGATTAGGAAAGGGTGAAGTGAATGAAGGCTTTCATTTCGGTGGATTTGGAGGGAATGCCTCACATCGTTATTCCTGGACATCTAAGTCTAAATGGCAAACTGTATGATGAAGCTAGGAAGATTGCTACAAAAGTTACGTTAGATGTAGCTGAAGAATTGAATGAGAACGGCTTTGACGAGGTTGTTGTTGCTGATAGTCATGGACCAATGGTCAACCTTTTGATTGAGGATTTACCTGAATACGTGGAGGTTATCAGAGGTTTTCCCCGACCCGCTAGCATGGTTTCTGATATAAAAGGATGCGATGTCGCCCTTTTTCTCGGTTATCATGCAAAATTCGGCACGGCCAAATCCACATGGGATCATACCTATAGTGGTAGCAGCATCAACAAGGTTGAAGTGAACAGTGTTCCAGTGAGTGAGTTTCTTCTGAATGCTTATGCAGCCGGAGACTTTAATGTGCCCGTTATACTGGTTGCTGGTGAGGCTCAGCTCTTGTTAGATGATGTCAAGAAATATGCACCATGGGCTGAGACCGTGCCCTTGAAGTATTCGCTAAGCAGGATTGCAGCCAAAAGTCCAAGCCTGAAGAGAATCGAGAAAGAACTGAAAAGAAGTGTTAAGCAGGGGATCGCGAAATTCAAACAAGGCAAGGTGAAACCACTAGAAGCTGAAAGGCCAGTGAAGATCGGTGTGACTTTCATTGCAAGTCATTTTGCAGACGCGGCGGATCTGCTGCCAACAGTAAGTAGAGTCAATGGATTGAGAGTAGAATACACTGCAAGCAATATGATAGAGGCCTATAAGATCTTCGAGTCGTTCGTGCTTATGGCTGCTGGCGTCTCGTCCATCCTCGCAAATCTGAAATGACTAGAATCCTTGTCGACGCATGCCATTGATGTTGAGGGCTAAGCTCTACGCAAACAGAAGAGATTAGTAGCGTGTGGCTACCGCGCATTAAGCATAGAAAGAAAGTGAGATGATATCTCCACTTGTCATGGGTTCAAATCTCTCCGTCGATTCAAGGAAGTTGCCAAATGCCCAGATTTTTCTCAGACAGAGAAGGAAATCTTCGTCTAATTGCTTCATAGATAAGATAACCTCCAAACATGCTCAGAAAGCCTTGGACAAGATTAAAGGCTCCTATGTATGGGCTTAGAAGAAGAGCTTCCATGAATGACATCCCGTAATAGAGTGGCTGTATTAGAAGGTTTGCAAGAAACATTGTGAGAATTCGCATGATGCAGCCGAGAAGAAAGGAAACTGGTTTTCTGAGCTTTTCAGAGTTTTTGAACAACCTAATACCGATTGCCATTCCAAAGATCGTTGAGAACTCAGCTAAAGCTTTCATCGACGGGCCAACAAATTCGCCACTTCGAACGAGAATGGCAAAAAAGGCTACAGCAGATGTTATTACTCCGGGGATCAAGCCGAAAAGCAGCAGAGACAGAACTATTGGGATTCCGGTAAAATCAAATTTAATACGTGGGAAGAGGGGGAATGGGATCTTCAAACCAGAGAACTTCAAAGTGTAATCAAAAACAACAACCAAGGCCCCAAGAATGGTCGTGCCAGCTAAGATCTTTGTTGTCATCTTCATTTCGGGTCGGATATGAGTCAGATTTCGAACATTTAAGAGTAACGCGCGTGCACGCTTCGGTTCAATACATTCTTGGCGCACTTTTTCTGCTATGTTCTCTCTGATTTACTAAAAAATTGCAAAGCAGGCGATTGGTTCGGAGTCTAGCTAGATTCACGGTTTCTCATTTTCGAGCTATGGGTAAGTCTTTCCAAAGTTTCTGGCTATGATTCCGATGTCTCTCATTTCGACCTTGCCATCTGGCACAAGATACGTAGGTCCCGTTATGTCTGCAAGAGGGTTCCATCGTGGGTGTCCAGGATAGGATCCGAATGCCCTAGCTGCGATGCCTATATCTTTCATGTCAACCTTGAAATCATGATTTATCTCACCTACGAGCGGCCATTTCCAAGGCCTGATTAAGGGATACCTGTCAGTGTTGTTCTCGTTTTTCACATAGGGCGTATCACCTATTCCATCAATGCCAGTTTCATTTTGATAAGGGCCGTTGTAGAGGTCAGTTCCATTATAGTCGTCCCAGTAATTGCCACCCGAGGGATAGTCATTGTCCCAGATGCTCGATGCTTGTCCAACGTTGATGTGTGAAACACTGTTTACGAAGTTGTTATGGTAGATGATATTGTTGTTTGACCAAGGTTTGAAGTAGATAGCGTTGCCGTTGTCTACGAAAATGTTGTCTGTGATCTCCGTGTTGTTGGCAGACCACAAGTTTATGGCGGTTGCGTAGGGATTCCTGAAGATGTTATCAGAAATCCTGCTGCCTTCAGACGCAGCTACGAAGATCCCGCCGCCGCAATCACACCATATAGAACCTACATTTTGTATCGTAAAACCTCTGATTGTTACATTATCTGCTTCTATGTGTATGATTCTGTCGAATCCGTTCACATAGCCTTCAAGAATAGTTGTGCTCTTATTTTCACCAACCAACGATATAGACTTGTTTACAAAAACCATAATTGCCAAGGGGTTGCTGCAACCGTAATAGACTCCTGATCGAACTAGAATCGTGTCTCGGTCAGAAGCTGCATTTACAGCCTCCTGAATGGTTGGATGATCATCCGGAACAATTATCGTCTTCGATTCTGCCTTAACTAGCTGTTCGTTGAACGCTAGACTTGTTATACACACTAATAGAGTCAAGAGCATAATCTTACTAATACCTTTGAAAACCATACTTTCCTTCCCAAAGAATACTTGTTTTCGGCCGTTAAATATTTTGTTGTAATAGAAACCGTTAACTAGGACTCCAACAAACTATCATAGAAATCATTCAGTATGCATGTCCACTTTCCTTTTTTATGTTGATGCTTTCGTTTTCTGAGCAAGACCAGCTTGTCTTCTCGAATACATATTCAGCGTCACTTTAACCAACTTTCGTGCCTTATTCATGCTTTCGAAGCGATCTTAGCATTCGGCAGCAAAGCCAGCCTACCACTGAAGGATAGACAGCGTGCGGCTCCTTCATCTTCGAACAAAGACGAAGCTGTGGAAGATTTTTACTCCATCGGCCGTTTGATGTCTTCTCCGACGCTGTATAGGAAGATACGTGCTGAAGAGGGTCCTATCCGACTGAATTTCTTGCCGAGTTCTTTTACTACAAACTTATAATTTTGAGACTTGTCTAGACTTTCCAGATACTGCGCGAAAGATCCATGTTTCTTCTTTATTTCCAGAAACTGCTTTGCATTACTGACTGTTGCACCTATTTTTGCTTGATTCCTTACTATGGTTGCATCATTCATGAGCCGTCCTATCTCCTCTTCCCCATATTTCGCCACTTCGTCTATTGAAAAATCTTGAAAGGCTTTCTTGAAGTTTAGCCATTTTTGTCAATCATCTTCCAGTTCAAACCAGCAAGAAAAATCACACGAGTCATATTCTCAAAATACGAGTCATCGTTTGGCGGTCGTCTCGATCTATATATCCACTTAGGAGAACTCCATCTTTCTCCATTCATCCTCACTCACTCTCCAAGAATTACATTAACTCTTGATTCGTCCAGTCTTATAACTTGCGGAAAACAGATACGTTCAGCCGCAAAATTTCCGCGTAAAAAGTTGGCTAAATACAATTGAAAAACGAAAAATCCATATCAAGAGAATAGAATGATGATTTGGTTGCTTTTGAGTCGGAGTGTATGAGTGATGGAGGAAGAGATCAAGTATGGGATTAATGTTCCAAACTTTGGTGACTATTGGAATCCTATAATGCTGGCTGAGCTGGCTTACGATGCAGAGGATGCAGGATGGGATGGATTCTTTCTGTGGGATCACATATCTGGGGTCAAGGATTGGAGGGTTCCTGTTGGTGACTCACTCGTCCCTATAGCTTGCGCCCCCTTCGCTGATCCTTGGATAGCGCCAGCAGCTGTTGCCATGGAAACGAAACGTATACGCATTGGAGCATTGGTTACTCCATTGGCGCGCCGTCGTCCGTGGAAGCTGGCTCGAGAGACTGTTTCACTCGACCATCTCTCAGATGGAAGGCTGATAGTAGGAGTAGGCTTGGGTGGGCAGCCAAGAGAATTTACGGACTTTGGTGAGGATGGTGACGCAAAGATGCGTGCCGGGAAGCTTGACGAGGGCTTAGACGTTCTGACTGGTCTGTGGGAAGGAAAGGAGTTCAGCTATTCGGGCAGATACTTCAAGCTGAACAAGGTCACTTTTCGACCTAGACCCGTCCAGTCTCCTCGGATTCCAATTTGGGTTGCGTGCTTTTGGCCGAACAAGAAACCTTTGCGCAGGGCTTCACGCTTTGATGGTGTTGTTCCCGCTCCCGCTGACTGGACAAAGAGGATCACTCCTCAAGATGTGAAGGAGATCTCGGCCTATGTCGCAAAATACCGTGTCGACTCACGACCTTTCAATGTGATGATAGGTGGTCAAACACCTCCCGATCGTGAGAAGGGAAGTGAAATAGTGCAGCCCTACGTCGAGGCCGGAACAACATGGTGGTCTGAAGACATCAGCGGGTGGCGAGGATCATTTGAAGCGATGCGAGATAGAATTAAGCAAGGTCCTCCTAAAGTCTAGCTATTGTATCTTTCATTCCCAAGGATATTATTTGCCTTGAGACATGCGAAATTCTGATCTGATGACCTTCGCTAAAACTCAGATTCGCCTAATCTGAGAGGTGCACGGGGCTAGCGAAGCTGCCGTAGCTGATGAAACCTCTCTTCGAGACTCTCTAACGAGACTCCAAGAATCCTAATATTTTCGAGTTCGCCTTCACCTAAGCCTCTCTTCACTGCTTTCTGTATTATGGGCATCTTCTGAGGGCTTAGCCCGACGAGAGTGGCACCGACTGTCTCAACAGCAACTGCATCTCTCCCGATTATAAGGACGTTAGTGTCTATAGCTTTTCTTCCAGCCGGGCCTGAGTATGTGCGTGTGGCATCTATGACAGCGAGGTCTATTCCGCCAATCCTCTCGTAGACATCAAGGAGGGCTTTCACCAACTTCTTGTGGAATCTTGCTTTCTTTCTCTCAGAAATAAGGCCTAGTAGGTTTTTCAGAATCGTGCCTTTCTCGTATCTGCGCAGCGCGTGGGTGCTTACTAACACGTTGGGCTTGAAGAGTATGTGGGATAGACTCATATCTTCGTCGGCAATCTTGACGTTTCGAGTGTTGGTGTCTTCGGAAAGATTGAAAGGAACAACCCTTTCATCAAACAGTTTCTTATAGATCTGAAGCCTTTCCAGACCTGTCCCGCGATAGTTGTCTGATTCAGCTATGAAGATTCTTGGAGCTTTGTCAAAGCTGGCGGCGATCGCCTGAACGACAGGGACGGTTGGAAACATCTTACCCTTGTGGGAAAATACTCCTACTTTCACAACGATTGATCTTTCTTCTTGATTGAGATCGAAGTCTCCAATCAGCTTCAACCCTTGCAGAAAGGATTGCTGAGCATCATCATCTAATTCAACTATAGCTACTTTTGAAACCAAGAACTGAAGCCTCGACGACCAAAGCTAGGCTGCTGCTTATATGTTTTGCTGAAGCCGGTTCTGAACAGGCTTCATGCGTTTCAGCAGAATGTTACCTATCACGCGGCGATTCACGATATGGATTCTGTCTTCATAAGGTTAATTTCAGTAGACCAAGACAAGTTCAATCAAGTTCAAGAAGTGATGGCGATGGATGTACGATATCTAGCACTCGGTATGGTGTTTATATTTTTTGGTATTGGGGGCTTGCTCTATTTTCACGGAATGGCAATTGTTCAACCAGAACAAGGAGCAGTAGAAGCTGCCTCAGCGAAGAGTCTGACTCTTCTCGGGCTCTATATGGGCATGGCCTGTTTAGTTGTTGGAACAGTTGGTGGCACTCTAATAGGTTACTCAGTCTCGTTTAGGGTAGGAGTCTTCCCAGGAGACTTAATGAGTGAGTCTTTAGGCACAAAATACTGTAGGTATTGTGGCACAGAGAACAAGGACGATGCTTACTTCTGTGAGAAGTGCGGCAAAAGGATTTCTATCCAATAATTATGTACACGCACGCAAAATCGAGAGAAGGAGCAAACCACGCGCTCAGTTGACCGTTGCTCTCACTTTATCTGGTGAATCTGACTCACTATGAGGGACTTGCCTCCTCAATCTCAGTCTGCTAGAAGACATCAGTAGACTCTATTAGTTGCAGATGAGTCATCCTCAGCTTGGTCTTCAAAGACTTCAGCCGACATTGTGCTGTACTATAGCAAACCTAGATATCTGACTTAGTCGTTAGATAGGGCTTGTTTAATCTGAAATATCTCTAAGGAAAATGGAGGTGATAGCTGTGACGGGCAGTCACAAAATGAAGAACGGACAGATATACGTCTGTGAAGGATGTGGGCTTGAACTGAAGGTCGTGAAGGAGAGTCGCGAGTGTGCAACCCCTTCTGAGGAGTGTGAATGTGAACCTCGCACTTTTGTATGCTGTGGCAACGAGTTGAAATTGAAGGAGAAAAGGATGGCGCAGATATGAACCGATCTCTTTTTCTATGCGTGACGGCTCTTCTCAGCTTTCTTTATGGCTTTTCTAAACATTGAGCCAGCATACAACCCAACGAAACCAAACACCAAATCAAAGACAACATTCAACGCCAAAATCATAACCATCAGCAATTGTGAATAAACGACCCAATCCAACGTTGCCCAGCCACTCGTAGAGAACATGCTCTCCAAAGTCTCCACAATTACGGTGCCAACGTACGGATTGGTGAATAAAGCCATTGTGAATAACGTCAACAGAACTGTAGACAAAACAACAATCCTACCAATCGCTCCTACCTTCAGATACTCCTTAATCCTCCCTGCAAACACGTAACCAACGCGTGCGAGCCAAGTATTTCATGTATTCTCCCTATTTTCTGTTCAGTGAGCTTTCTGCATTGCTAGATTAGGGAAGGTGGGGAAATGCTAGGGTCAAGTAGCATAACTATCTTGTTGTAATGTTTAAGAAATTCTCGACCAGCTTCTGTTCTCTGATAGGTTACTTTTCGCGCTGTCGCATCTTTCCGAACAAGGTCTCTTGACCTTAACAAATTCAAGTATTGCCCTGATTGTTTTGAGCTAATGTTACAATGAGACATAATATTCGTCCAGCAAGTTGGTTCCCGCAAATTCCTCAGAATTTCCGCAAGGATCTCGAATCTGCTACGGTTTCTATCGACCACCTTTCTCGTTCTTAACATGTTATACTGCCCCTCAGGAATGCTTTTTCTCGCCATTTTTCTTTCCAGCTTTCCCATCCTGTCTTCACGAGTTTTTCTCTTAGCTCAGGTTTTTCTGCAACCCATTCTAGAAATATCCAGAAACGTCTTTTATCTTCCAGTCTTTCTGCCGGAACTCCCATCTCCTTGCACCATCTTATGTAGCCCCGTTCAACCTTTTCCTGCAGTTCACCTGTAGCTTCCACTTCTTCCACCTTGAATTCATGTTCTATCAAGTGTCTACGTATGCTGGAGAGAACGTATCCTGAGCATACTCTGAAATTGGTTTCCACGTCAGGCTGCATAACCTCAACGATTTCATCGGCAATCTTCACTGCGTCATCCAAATATTTTTTGTTCTCGAAGTTTGGTGGTTGGAAGGATGAGACTGAGATCCTGCGTTCCATATATCTGGGATCTGGAGGTTTAAGGGCGCCGATTACTACACCTAATATAAGGTCTCCCCATCCAGCATCATCTATCAAAATCACCTTTTCAGACATAAACCAATCCTCACCTTGGCATTTCCTACTCTAAGCTTAATTCACTAAGGTTAACAATCTTCTCGTTCGAAAGGAACCTTTTAGCGCGATGGTTTAGAAGTTTGAGGCTGAGGAGGATTATTGGGGTAAGGTATAAGTATGTTTCTCGACCTCAATCTGGCATTCTAACATTTTATTACAACGAGACTGGTGAGAATATTTATCTAGGCTCATTTCTGATGTCATTCATCATCCTTCAGAAATACCAGCTTAAATCATAGCCAATTATTTTTAAAAATCAATCTATAAAAAATCTTCTGGTTTTAATTCTCCTTATAATAAGAATCTCATCATTAACGGTTTAAGCGCGCGTTTATGAGCTAAAAGCGCGCGTTAATTAACAGTATTACATATAGCAACAGTATACTCAGTAAACAGTTTTTATACTTAACAGCAACGTTTAATGACGGTGAACAGGTTAACAGGGGGATACATGTTTACTGTTACCTGTTTCCTATTAGAGCGCGCGCTAAGATAAATTAGATGAATGGCATCCAATTGAGCTTATTTACGTAATTTGTGTGCATAGATGATTGCAGCGATAGGGACAGGAATATAGAATACAGCACTAATCAATGACATGGGAATT
>CAYGAG010000056.1:0-10343 GCA_964347765.1 uncultured Candidatus Bathyarchaeia archaeon | reverse complement strand
CAATCCCTCTCATCCATTCTCTAATCCCTCCCTAATGGGAGCGGAGGCGAAAAGCACGATGCTGTATTGGTGCTATCAATATACCTTTGGCGCATATAAGGTGTTAGAAAGCATTCTCTAGGTGCAAATTACATACAATTCTTCTATAACTCTCCAGAAATGTCTTCTATAACTCTGCAGAAATGTTCTATAACTAGCATCCATCTTTCCCCGGGCTTGCAGCACGTAGGAAAATTGGATGCGCATGCATGGGTGCCCCACTCATGACAAGGTTTTTGCATTCTAAACAAAAAACTTATTTCTTTGTCGTTTTCATTCATAGTTATATATACGAATATATATTAATCTATATAGCGCTGGAGGCTAGATGGCGACGATGCCGAGAACTTTGCGAAAAGCCCTACCACGAATGAACGTACGCATACCAACGCCGGTAATCAGTGAAATAGAGCGCATTGTAACGCGCCATCCAGAGCTGTACATCAATCGCCAGCAATTCATCGAATCGGCGATAAGAGAGGAAATCAAGCGGATCACGCTCATGGACACAACAGCGACGCAGAGAACAGCTGACGATCGTTCGATTCGCGTCAAAGAAATTCTCTTTGCACACGCTATAGCAAACGCAATCAAGGACGAAAGCGCACCAAACGCCCATCTGAACCCGAAACAAATTGTACAAATCATTAGGCGACTCTTAATAAAGAGAGCAAAGCGGGAAGGAAAGAAAATCACGGAGACACAGTTGGACGAATTAACTGAGGATTTACTGGAATACTACAAGGAAATAACGGAAGGATTAACCCTCGTAAAACGCTCATAGCATGCATGCATTAAATTTGGTGGTTTCTACATCTCCATAGTGTTGTGATTGTCTTCAAAGGCAACAAAAACAACATCAGACATGCATGCAAAACTATACGAGTATTTCGTACTCTTTTCCATTCGTTTTTCTCCAATTTATATCTAACAACAAATTCTCCCATATCCAAGAAAAGTTCACGTTTAGATTCTTCCATTTACAAAGGATTATGTTTAGCAGGTAGTCAGTGTTTCCATCTTTTCCATACAGCTTTGTGTTGCATTTGATACAATAGAAGGAAGTGTGGTTGTTGCTAACATTAGTAGAAGAAAATTCCACAAGATATTAATACAAAAACCTAGAAATAAAGAGCTCTCACTCTATGCATGCTGCGTTCTTGAGGGAAAGGAAGCAATGCAGAGATCAAGACCATTGATTGCCTTTGTTGTTATCTGTCTTTCCATCT
This sequence comes from uncultured Candidatus Bathyarchaeia archaeon, assembly GCA_964347765.1. Classification (GTDB taxonomy): domain Archaea; phylum Thermoproteota; class Bathyarchaeia; order Bathyarchaeales; family Bathycorpusculaceae; genus CAYGAG01. The sequence continues at coordinate 9,075 of CAYGAG010000056.1, read as the reverse complement.
TTGTCATCGTTGCGTTGCTGCGAACCCTTATCTACCAGTCTCCGCCGCCGCCTGACCAAAGAGACTACACACTAGAGAAAGGCTGGCTCTGCGTTGGCATTGGAGATCTGAGTGGAGGAGGCAGCGTCAGTAGTTGCTGCAGAGGGATCCTTGGATGGCTTAATGGCTGTTGCCTTGCTCCCAGGCAACTGGAACCAATGAACAAAGATCTACTGCTATTTACGGTCTATCCCGCATCTCCCAAGCTCTACTGGAGAATCTTCACAGCAGACGAATATGATGGCTTAAGCTGGCGAAGGTCAACCTATGAAAGCATCGTGGACGAGTTCACCCCGGAACCTCAGACCTGCAATCATCTCTTCACAGTGGATCTGAATATAACAGCGACGAAAATATCTCTGCCTGTTCCGCCCCCACCATCTCCGCCACAACTATCCGGACTGAACCTCGTACCACCATCAGAGAATCTCACTCGGCTCTCAGATGAAATGGCTGGCGTCTATGGCATAGAGATTCCCGTTAATTCCAGTAGGACCAATGTCCACTACTACGCATCATGGAGTCATGTAGAAATTGACGCTAGCAACATATCCATGGAAGACGTTCCTGACGAAATAAATTCAATCTATCTGCAGCTTCCAGATGATCTCCCATCACAAGTTTATAAGCTGGCCTTAGAATTGAGGAACTCCTCGCTGACACCCCATGACCAAATTCTTGCGGACATGGTTTATCTCATGACCAACTTCACATACGATTTCGACTTCAGTGAAGGAAGAAGCAGCAGAACCATCGAAGATGACTGGGTCTTATCCTATCTGAACTGGCGTAAAGGAATATGCGTCGACGCCGCCACAGCCCTAGCAGTGATCTTAAGATGTCAAGGCATTCCAGCCAGAATAAGCATAGGCTTTGCACCTGGAGAGACTTCAGGGGATAAGACACTCTATTTCTCAAAAAACGCCCATGCTGAAACTGAAGCATACCTCCCGCCTTATAAGTGGGTTCGATTCGACGCAACGCCAGGCGGCGAGTGTCTCGAGCACTGCAACCCTCAAAACTATTCCGCTTTCCGACCACGCAACCGGGACTGTGATGGTGACGGAATATGTGACGACGACGAGGCCGACATGGGAACTGACCCACTAAAACCAGACACTGATGGTGACGGACTACGTGATGGTGACGAAGTTAGAAGAGGAACTGATCCATGTAATCCGGACTGTGATGGTGACGGAGTGTGTGATGGTGATGAAGTTAGAAGAGGAACTGATCCACTAAGCCCCGATGTTGATGATCGCATACCTACCTTGACATACATCACTCATGTACCAGTGGAGCTCGTGCTCCGACAAGAACAATTTGACATAATTGGGACTGTGACTACACTGACGGATGACCCAGTTGAGGGCATGCCAGTTGAGATATACATTAGAGAAAGCAAAGAATCTGAAGGAATCTTGTGTGGTGAAGGGATTTCTCAGCAAGATGGTAATTTCCAGATACAGTGTGTAGTGCCATATGACGTCGAAGTAGGCGAATATTGCGTTGTTGCTTGTTCAAAGGGAACAGCTGTCTACGCTCCATCAGATAGCGATCCAACAATGAAAATCGGTGCTGAGACCTACATTCAGCTGACCTTCCAACCTCAAGAACCCATACTCCTGAATGAAACGATTGAAGTTTCAGGCAAGTTGGTTGATGATAATCAGACATCGCTATGCAACGCAACCGTGGATTTCAAGATTGGACCGAACAAAGTCGCCGAGCTAGTTACTGATGAAAACGGGTTTTTCAACACGACATATCAATTACACTCTCTAGGAATCTTCGAAATCGAAACCGTCTTCCCTGGATCGGAATACTTCTTGCCGTCCTCCCAATCCACCTCAGTTGAGGTGCACGTTCCAGAAATCCAGACAGACATAAAATACATAGTCAGGGGCGAAGAAAATGAAATAGGCGGAACCCTCCTAGGGGGCCAAGATGGAGCCACAGGAAGAGAAATCGCCATACATCTCGATGATGATGCGCCATCACTGGTGAAAACGGGTGAGGATGGTTCTTTTGCCCACAAGTACACAGTCAACTCCCACCAGAGCCTAGATACCAATCATACTCTTACGTTCACGATCTGTGGAACGGGAAGATGTATTTCAGTCCCAATCAGAATTGTGGCAAGAACAAGACTGGAAATGTCTGCTCCTAGTGAAGTGGCTCAGGCAGGCTCATTCACCTTTACTGCTTTCCTTTTTGACGATACAAATTCACCACTTGCTGACGAGGAAATCGCCTGGGAAGAGACGCTGCAAACAACACGGAGAGATGGAAAGGTAGAGTTCTCCAAATATGCGCAATTATGGCTTTGGTTCAGAGACATGAACTTGACCTGTAGTTTCGAAGGCTCAGACAAGTATCTGCCTTCTCACTCAAGTAAGATGGTTGTTTCTTGCCCGAACTTCTTTCTTCTCATCTTTCCTCCTGCTGTGGTAGCCTCTGCGGTTTCAGGATATCTTGTCTATCGTCGCAGACGACGCAGATCAGGTTTGTCCGCGCCAGAGGGTTCAGGCGCAAAAGAACCTGCTTCAAAGAAGCATGTGTATTTGGCCTCTGAGAAGTCTCCTCTGGTCCTCTCGTTCCCAGATATTCAGCCCCCATTTCCTAATGTGTGGGGTGCTGGAGAGAATCTCCGGATCAGATGTTCTCTGGGCAAAGCATTTGGAGATGGAATTGAAGGCGGGAAAGTGAGTTTCCTGATAGATGACGATCTCGTGGGAGAGGGTCGCTTGTCTACGAGGAAGGATGCAGTGATGTCAGAAAGCTTCGCGGAAAAGGGGACGTACATGATCTCAGCCAGAGCATTGGATGAATCCGGTTCTTCGCTGAGAACGGATGTTGATCTTCGAATTGTAGATTATCGCGAGGAGATCATCGCGTTATACAAGATCTTCCTGCAACGCCTCCACAGCCTCAACGTAGAGGTGGAAGATGATATAACTGCCAGAGAGCTTCAAAGTCGGCTGGCCTCCCATGAAATGTTGGACAAGAACCAGGTCGAGAACTTGGTGTCCTGCTTTGAGGAAGCAGATTACAGCAACCATCCTGTAGGAAGGCGGCTGTATGAGAGAATGTATCTGTCTTTTGAAGGGTTGAAAGGTGCCCAGTGAAGTCTTGAGCATTGCGAAAACCTGTGTGCTTTGGGTAGCTGGTTCCGTAGTGATCTACTTGATCCTGAACCCAGCCATTTCTGGGTTGCTTCTCTTACGGCTTGACCTATCATTTCTCACATTTCCATCGCTCGTCTTGATCGCGCTATTATCGGTTTCTTCATTGATCCACTTCGCAATCCGTGGGAAACTCTGGAGTAGGGCATTGAGAAGAGGACTAGACGGACTTGCCTTCTTTCTCTTTCTCACTCTGTTCTTCTGGGGACTGCCCGCCTACGCCCGGGCTCTCGGAGCTGCAATCTATCCATTGCAGTTGACTGTAATCGCATGCGCTGGACTAGCTGTTGGAGCTGAGCTGACTAGAATTCGTAGGCCACCTGGCTTAATCCTCAAGGCTGCATCGGCAGTGATCCTAGGGTATGGGCTCCATCAGCTAGTGGACTATTGGCTCCTGGATCTCTATGTGCCTCCTCAGCTTCTGTTCATGCGGACATTGGCGAGTTACATGTCTCTCCCCTTGTTGGTTGGATCAATAGCGTATTCTGTTGGGATGCTCATAGGCCTCTTCAAGTTGGCCAAACATCCTTCTGTCTCTGCGCTGCTCGCATGGCTTTCGGAGGGAAGCCCGAGAAACTTCGCCTTAGCCTTTCTCCTTTCAATATACCTCCTTCATCTGCGACCCTACATCTCTGCGAGAGTTCCTCCTCTCGTTGTGCTGGAATGGATAGCTGTCTCTTTAGCTGTGGCCACTGTTTTTTTCAACTTCAGGTCGTTCTCAGAGCCGCTCTATGTTGACCGAGGGTTCACCGACTGGAAGAAACATATCCAGGAAGTGCGCCGCCAAGAAGGAAAGGCCTTCCAGAGAGAGCTGCATCTACAGGAGAGTTTCCTGGACTATGGAACAAAAGCACCTCTCCTCGTTCATTCCGTCTCAACGCTGAGCGATCTAGGAGTCTCGGAAGAGAAGACTGCAGACATTGTGAAGCCGCTCATCACCTACAAGGAAAGAAAGTCGATCTGGATAGCACTCCCTTGGGTGCAAAGGAAAATAAAAGAGAATAACAGAGAATCCAGAAAACGGATAATCGAAAACTTAACCAAAGCACTAGAGAGGGAAGCACATGCCTGAGACAGATTTGAATAGAACGAGAGAATTATGCGATCGCATAGTCGATGAAATCGGTGGTGTATTTGTAGGAGAAGAATTACTAATTAGGAAAACGCTAGCTGCCGCACTGGCAAATGGACACATCCTATTCGAGGACAACCCTGGACTCGGAAAAACCTTGCTGGCTAAAATGCTGGCATTCTCAATCGGCTGTGGATTCTCTCGAGTCCAGTTCACTCCAGATCTGCTACCAGCAGACATCCTTGGCACGAAAGTATGGCGCCAGCAAGACAGGACGTTCGAGCTGCTGAGGGGTCCAATCTTCACCAACATCCTACTCGCTGATGAAATTAATAGATCCCCACCAAAAACTCAAGCAGCTCTATTGGAAGCAATGGAAGAGAGACAGGTGACAATAGAAGGAGATACCTATCGACTGGTCAACCCCTACTTCGTGTTAGCCACACAGAACCCGATAGAGTACGAAGGAACCTATCCTCTTCCTGAAGCCCAGATGGACCGCTTCATGCTGAGACTCTCAACAGGGTACGCCAAGACTCTTGAGAAAGAGAGCTTGATTCTTCTAAGGAGAATAGACTGGAAGAAGGATGATCCCACAATTGATGTGAAGCCGGTAGTATCAGCAAAGCAGATATTGGCTATGCAAGAGACCGTTGAGAACAGCATCTACATCGACTATGCCATTGTCAAGTACTTAGCAGAGATAGTCAGGAAGACTCGGCAGCATCCAAAGGTGAAGGTGGGATCTAGTCCGAGAGGTGGTCTTTCGTTGCTCAAAGCTTCAAGAGCCATGGCATTGATGCTCGGAAGGGACTTTGTAACACCCGATGATGTGAAGATGTTCGCCGCTGACGCCCTCGCCCATAGAATCATTCTCAAAGCAGAATACGTCTTGGAGGGCATCGAAGCAAGTCAAGTTGTGGTCGACGTCATGAAAGAAGTCCCGATTCCCAAGGACTTCCATCCTAGATGATGCATCGTGTCTCTCCTTTCAAAGGAAGCAAAAGGGCTCATGACCCTGTTCGCAACACTCTTCGTTCTAGGTCTACTCCTAGCAAATCCACCAATACTTCTAATGTCTCTAATCCCAATCTTCACCTATCTCGTCGGCCTCTCAATACCCGCTCCACTAGTTGAAGCAGAGAGAACAGGAATCAAGAATTCCGTATTCGTTGGTGAAAAACTCAGGGTTCAGGTTAAAGGTACGATAAAACAGGGGATCGGCAGCGTCACCATCTGGGACAAGCTGCCAGAACCCTTCCAGCTTCTCTCAGGGTCGAACTACAGGGTCTTCTGGAAAGGAATCAGAGACAAGGAGTTCTCCTGTGAATACGAGATACTATGTCGAAAGAGAGGCAAGTTCGACTTCGAAAAGGTGCACTGTGAATCAAGACACTTTCTCAGCCTCAGAGAACCGAGCTACGGCGCTCTTGATGAAAGAAAGGAGTTGATCGTCCGGTCGCGGATTCTCTTTCTGCGAAGAATCCGAACACCGCCAAATATTGCCTCAACGCTGTATCCTAAAGAGAGCATCTCAAAACTGGGCGCTGTAAGCACGAACTTCCAGAGCTTGCGAGAATACATGCCCGGTGATCCATTCAAATTCATCAATTGGAAAGCTACAGCAAGATTCATGGCCAAGGGAAAAGAGGATCTCCTAGTCAACGAATTTGAACGCGAAGGGAAGCGTGCGGTTTGGATATTCCTTGATGCCCACCCCAGCTTGCTGGTGGGGACTTCAGTGGAGAACTGCTTTGACCATTGTGTAGAGGCTGCGGACAGTGTCGCTTACTACTTCCTGAGCCAGGGATTCTTCTTGGGAATGAGCATCTATCACGCAGGCACCTGCTTCTATCCCGACACCGGCATGAAGCAGTACCTCAAAATAGCCCGAGAGCTAATCAGTCTCGGACCAAGATTCTACTATGAGACAGAATCTCTCGCGAGAACTGTCAAGAAGACCCGCATCCATCTGGCCAACCTCTCCCCCCTTGTTATCATTATAACCCACCTCACCGCGGAGAGAATTGACGCCTTGATAGAGGGAGTAAAGAACATCCTGGTTCACTACAGAACGGTGAGAAGGAAAGCAAACGTGATGCTCATCAACGTTCTGCCTTACGACCTCATCCCTCAATCCCACGACCTAGAGCAGACTGTACGGGAAATGCTGGCGGTAGACAACAGAGCCCTGTGTCGCCGACTTCAAAAAGCAGGTATCTACGTGGTGAACTGGAATCCACGACGAGAAGACTTCGGCTCAAAACTGATGAAATACGTACGGTTCAAAGTGATTGCATGAACGAAAAAGTAATCCTCTCAGTAGGGGTGCAACTCACGATTGTCATCTTCAGCAGTTTAGCTGCGGTTCACATCCTCACACAAATGGACACGCAAATCCAGATAGATGGCGTACCCATCTACTACTACTTCACACACGTTCTTGCCATCATATTGCTGCTGAGTCTATACTCCGCTATGCGCATACACAATCATCCCGGCTCTGTATATTTGGCCTTGTTCTTTTCGATCCTTCTGCCCGTCACATGGCTTGTTCTATCACTTGCTTCCCTTTTCCCCTACCTCGCCGAGGCCTTTCAGCCACTTACCCCTCTAAGCACAGACCAAACAAAACAGCTCTTTCCAATAATCACTTTCACCATAACCGCCATGATCGGAATCTACTCGGCGATCATCGCGCCTAAAAACAGAGGAAAGTGCTTCGTCATCTTCCTATTCGTTCTGGCTCTTCCAGCGATCTTCGCAGAATCAGTGGTTGACTGGCCTCTGTTTTTCCAGGATATGGCGGGGGTCTGTGAGCGCATGCACATTTCAGCCCTTGCTCCGCTCTTCTCTATCTTTCAGGGAATATTCATACTATTGACTAGTAACAGTAGAGTAAACCAATTCGAGCTCTACGCAATCTGCTTCGGGCTCCTAGCCGGGTACATAGTGCTAAGACATGCTACACGAATTGCGCTGATTCAACAGGAACTATCCAAAAGAGGAGCAAGCACTTCAGATACAGCTTCAATCAGCCGCGGAGTAATCACAATCGCGGCGATGGCCGCCACATCCATAGCACCAGTTGCCTTCGCAGCAACTCTAGCACCACTCGTAGCACCTCATCTAGTCAGTACGATCCAACCGCTGCTAGATGACCTGCCTGAGCTCACACTCCTTTTGGGAATTGGGACAGGCACCATCGCCTTGGCAACCATCTATATATTTATAGCGAAGTCAGTGGACGTGCCTCTACATGAGGCTCGAGGAAGGACTTCTGTCGAAAGTGACCAAGCTCCTTTAAAGCAAGGGATTGATCTTGAGGAAGCTTTGAAGAAATATCCAAGAACCTTGTTCGATAAATATGTGAGACAGTATCCCCATAATCCTGAGGGCGTCTTGGAATGGCACATACACAAGAAGATGAACGAGGGCAAGACAAGAGAGCAAGCAGTAAAAGAACTCAAGAACACAGGAGATAGGCCGATTCGAAGTCATTCAAAGGGGACATTGAGAAAAACAGCTTGATGTATTCATGCATGCATATGCTATACCGCTATGCTGTGGAGTAAACCGTTATGCATATAAAGTTATTTCGCCGATATATACAGCCAAACATAACGGTGACACGAGATGAAAAGATTCGGTGCGTGGGGAATGACCTTCCTAGTAGCCGCAGCAGTCGCCGTCGTCTCAGTTGCAGGAACCAGCTACTACATGCAGAGTTACTCAAGAAACAGGCTTATTGTATCAACGACTACCAGCCTCTTCGACACCGGCCTCTTAGACGAGATCGAGACACACTTCGAAAAGGCATACCCCATCAACCTCAACTTCATCTCCATGGGAACAGGCTTAGCACTCAGGTTCGCGGAGCGAGGAGACGCCGACATGATACTCGTCCACGCACCACCCAAAGAATTCCAGTTTCTCGAAGAAGGATACGGACTCTGCAGAAAAATAATAGCCTACAACTTCTTCACGATCGTAGGACCAGAAACCGATCCCGCAGAAATCGAGGGTCTGTCTCCTGAAGAGGCCTTGACAAAAATTATGGATGCCGGAAGAAGCGGCGAAGCAAAATGGATCTCAAGGGGAGACAACTCTGGAACCCACACAAAAGAAAAGGAGCTTTGGATCGCCATAAGTTTTGACGTCACCATGCTGCAAAAGGAGAACTGGTACATAGAGGCTGGTGCCGGAATGGCAAGAACACTGCAGATCGCAGAGGAACATTCAGCATACACACTCGCGGATATGGGAACATATCTGAAATACCTTCATGAAAACCTCATCACTCTCAAAGTACTGGTCAGCCAGGGGCAACCATTGCTCAATGTTTACAGCGCCATTGCCGTGAACAAAACACTCCACCCCAGCACGAATTTTGATGGAACCATCATCTTCACAAGGTTCCTCGTATCGGAAGAAGGACAACAAATCATCAAAAACTATGGACAAGATATGTACGGGCAAAGTTTGTTTTATCCCGCAGTTGAACTTCTGAAAGAGGAAACAGATCAAACCTTAGTACAGTGGATTCAAGAATACGCGTTTTTGAACGGTTACGAATGCCCACCGGAGTATCAGGATGAACATCAAGAACTCTACAGCTGAGACCAAATGGTGAAAACATGTTCGGAGAGATACTTGAAGGCTTCAGGGCAGCAATTGAGCTAATCATCGCCGTTGACCCCACAGTTGTTCAAATAACTCTGCGGTCAATCTACATATCAGGAACAGCAACGCTTCTTTCCGTTCTATGGAGCCTACCCC
>CAYGAG010000055.1:2763-10357 GCA_964347765.1 uncultured Candidatus Bathyarchaeia archaeon | reverse complement strand
GCTGGAGTCTCCTACATCATACGATATTTCGAACCATACCCCTTCTACACCGTAAAGGCGAAGGGGAGCAGGCTGTTTGATGTGGATGGTAACGAGTATATCGATTTCTGGATGGGACACTGCAGCCTCATTCTGGGACACAGCCCTTCCAACATAATGGAAAAAGTGAAACAACAAATTGAGAACGGAACACACTTTGGAACAAGCCACGAACTTGAAATCGCCTTGGCTGAACAAATAGTCAGGATGATTCCGAGTGCTGAGATGGTTCGATTCACCAACTCCGGAACTGAAGCCATCATGTATAGTGTTCGACTGGCTCGCGCATACACTGGTCGCGAAAGGATCGCCAAGTTTGAGGGGGGATGGCACGGAGGATATGATGCAGTCCATGTGGCTGTGAAACCTCCATTCGATGTCCCTGAATCCGGCGGACTGACATCCAAAGTTCTGAAGGACACAGTTATGCTGCCGTTCAATGACATCGAAGAGGTCAAGAGACGGGTTAAACATGAGAACTTGGCTGCGATTATTGTTGAGCCAGTGCTTGGAGCTGGGGGCTGTGTTCCGGCTGAGAAAGAATTTCTGAGGGAACTGAGAGAGTTGTGTTCTGCAAAAGGAACGTTGCTAATTTTTGATGAAGTCATAACTGGATTCCGACTTTCTCCCGGGGGAGCCCAACAATATTATGGAGTTCTACCTGATATCACTGTTCTGGGGAAAATCCTTGGGGGAGGCTTTGCGGTTGGTGCACTCGCTGGCGGTCAAGAAATCATGGAACACATGGACGCATTAATCCATAAACGCCCGGAATTCTCTTTCCACGGCGGAACTTTCTGTGCGAATCCGGTTACTATGACCGCAGGCTTGGCAACGCTAAGAACGCTGGAAGATAGTAGAGTATCGAATGAATTGAATAAGCGAGGAGCCTATGTCCGAGAGCAACTCTCCGACATCTTTGAGAAGTATGGCGTTGATGTCCGGGTTACTGGTGTAAGCTCGCTCTTCCACACACATTTCACCAAAGAAAGAATTAAAGACGTCCGCGACGTCTTCGGAGCAAACAGAGAAAAACTGCTAAACTATCATATGCACCTCATCACAAAGGGAGTTTTCTTCCTGCCAACCAAACCAGGCGCCCTGAGCACAGCGCACACCAATGAAGACGTGGATAAGCTTCTCACAGAAGCCGAAGGCTATGCCAAGGGGGTCTAAAAGCACTCGAACTAGAATTGCATTAGTTATGGTGAAGACTTACCTGGCTTATGGCGAAGTATAGATTCTGCTCTTTTCAAGTCTTCTGGAGTGTTGATGTTGAAAAAAGTCAACAGCTCTGGGTCCATCTGCCGTAGAACCAAAGTTGATATGTAGCGCATCCTCGTCATGTGGAGAATCATGGATTGCATATCCAATTTGTTCTCTTCCAAAGCAGTTCCCGCAGCCCTTAGAGCTGATTCTGTGTGATAAGCCGCCTGAAAAGGCTCGATGTATTCGTTAGGCCACCTAGGAATAGCCGCGTTTCTATTGATGCACAAGTCTAGCAGAAGTGATAGTACTCGGCTTGAAATGAAAGGGGTATCACATGGAAGCAGCAGCGAATGTTTACCTCGTACTTTTTCAAAGCCGGTTAACGCCCCGACAAGAGGACTCTGCTTTTCGAGCTTATCCACAACCACCGTCGCTTTGTCCTGTAATAAACATGTAAACGCTCTCCTCTGAGCATCCGAACTGACAACCACCACAGCCTCATCCACTACATGTAATGTTTTGTCCAACACGTGGAGAACAAGCGGCGTACCTGCTAACTCAATCAATCCCTTATTTTGACCGAATCTTCTGGAGGAGCCACCAGCCAGTATCACTGCAGATCTTTTCAACACAGTCACCCCTAACGATGCGTGTCACAGTGAAATCGAGCTTCTACTATCCTCACAATTCCAAAAGAACATATTCGATAATGGCGTCTGCAATGTTTACTTTCGTAACTGACTGGAGGCCTCTCCATCCAGGCTGGCTGTTCAGCTCAACAATCACAGGTCCCTCGGGACCCTCTAAGATATCTACACCAGCCACCCTGCAGCCAACAACTCCTGCTGCAGTTACAGCTAGGTTTTCCAATTCATCATTAAGTTTGCAGGGTATTGGCTGGGCCCCAAGGCTCACATTGGTCTTCCAAGTCTCGGCAACTCGATTCATGGAAGCTAGGACATGATCACCTATGACAAAAGCCCGTATATCAGAAGAGCCGTGTGGAACAAACTGTTGGAGATAGAGAACACCGTGAGAGAATGAAATAGCCCTGAACACTCTGCTGGCGATTTCGGGATCTGAAATTCTTGTTGAGCCTACTCCTCGAGACCCGAACAAGGGCTTCACAACAATGTCTCCTCCCAGCTCATAGAAGGCCTTCAAGGCTTCTTCTGGATTTTCCGTCACCGCCGTGCGTGGAACGGGCAGGCCCCGCTCCTCCAAAAGGGCGAGGGCGTGGTATTTGTCTGCACAGCGCTCAATAGCCAGAGGAGGATTTATGACCAACATTCCCAACCTTTCGAGCCTATGAAGAATATCCATTCTGAAGATTATCTCTTCAAGAGAACCGCGTCCTATCGGCCGCGTAATCAAGGCGCTCAATTCTCGAAGAACATCAGTTTTGTCCATAGATGCCTGTGGTTCATATTTGATACGAGCCAAGAGTTGTGAAAAGCTGAAACATAAAGACGTTATGTTTTGTTTCCTTATAGCATTTCTCAGCTGAGTTGAGCACCATCCGTCCCTATTTCTTGTAATAATGCCAATTTTCAAGATGTTATCCTCTCGAATCAGTTCATATCTTGTCAAGAACTAGGATTAGCCTATTATGTTTTAGAATTTATGGATACAGTCTATGAGTTGTCGTGCGTCTTCTATTTCTTTTGCGAGATTCAGCCTCAGGTACGCGCCATGGGTGTTATGGTAGGGCGGCCCTCTTCGTGAAAAGAGTGTCAGAATCTTTCCGCTGTGATTTGTTTTGAAGCCATCATCAGCGGGTTCGTGTCCTCTGATTAGCACCTTGACACGCAGCATCTCGAGAAGCCTATTCGTAACATCTTCGCCGAAGAGTCTGCCAGCTCCCCGTGGCGACGCATAGGTTCCCTTTATTCCTTCATAGGGGTCGCTCCACAGTATCTCCTCGAGATGATGCTCACGGGGATGCTTGTTATGGGCGCAGGCTAGGTCTTCGATCGTGGAGGCTTGGCTCGGCACACCACCATGGAGCATTATATATCTGTCTTTGACAAACACCGCATTGTATAGACAGCTGAAAAACTTGCGTATCTCTTTATAGACATCTGATGACGCCTCACCGAACTTTCTGTGCAGATGAGTTGGCAGATCGTGTGGATAAGCAAGAAGATCATCAGGACCTTCGTGATTTCCTCTCATCAGTACAACATGCTCTGGAAAGAGCTGCTTAATCTTTAAGATAACGTAATAGACTTCTGGAGAATCGGGACCCCGATCTCCATAATCGCCAAGAAAAACCATGAAAACGTTCTCACCTTCCTCATTTTTCTCGACAAAGCCGCTATGCTTCACGATGTGCTTGAGGCTTGCTAGGTTGCCGTGTATATCTCCAACCACTATTGCTTCGCCCACGGGTGGCATGCTGGCCAGTTTACCAGTGATTTCTAGGTTTCCAACACCCCCGCTTTCAGCACGTTGCACCTGAGTAATATTTTTCACAAGCTGGAGAAATTCGTCAGCTTCCACTTTCCTGGCCATATCGAATAGGCTTGAAGAACCATCACAAAAAGTATCTTTTTCAAACTCAGCCATGGAGCATAATTCAGCTTTCTTAGAATGTAACTTTTATCGTTTTGTCAGTTATTTCAAAAACGGCATTTTCCAAGTCTATCCTTTGGTTTTCAGTGTCTTCCAGTTCTGCATTGTATCTTCTCTCCAAGACAGCCAATCGTGAATCAGCAAGTTTCTTCTGCTTCTCTAGTCTATCTAAGTCTCTTTCAAGTTTTGTTCGTCTCCTTCTAGAGAGAGCCACGGTCTCAGATGCCAGGAGCTCTTGTCTTTTTGAGAATGTTTCACTACAGCTTTCGTGCAGGGCAGTGAGAGAGTTCTTGTCAAGAATCTCTTTGATTTGTTCCTGAGCTTTTCTCCAGCGGCTTCTTTTCAGTCTCAGTTTTCCCTTTGCTACGGCGTCAATCATTCCTTGAAGGATGGCTCTAAGTTGCGGGTATCCCTTCTCTTCAGTTGCGAGCGCTTCAAATGGATTCCGCATATACTGATTAAGCTTTTTCGTTTCGCTGAGTGGAAGCCGATACGCTGGACTCTGAACCAATTTTTGAAACTTGACAAACGGCTTTTCAAGATGACGCAAATTACGCGCTAACGACTTCTCCAGCTCCTCCATCTCTTGTCTAGCTTGAGCAAGCTCACGTACTTCATCTTCACTTCCAATTGAAGCTATTCGTCGCTCAGTTTCACCAATCTTCTTTTCAACATCCTTCATTCTAGACTGCACTTGGCTCTTCCGACTCTGAAATTTCTCCAGCTCATCTATGGACTTGAACAGCTTGCCGATCGTGACAGTGGAGTCTTCCACGGCCTTTGCCCGACCATATCCATGTAGCGAGAAGTCTTGAAGTTCTTTGAACGAATCCGTGGCTCTTTTCAGCGCGATGTCAAATCTCCTTCGATCGAAGATGAAGTATGGTACTATCTGGCGAAATCTTCTTGCTCTCTCCCGGTCAATGGCTACGAGGGCCTTCTCTAAATCGTCACAAAAAGTTCGAAGGCTTTCGTGTGTGATATCGTCTGTGATGTCGAGTTCATCTATTGTTTCAAGAACATCTCTTGCGAATTTGTATGCTGTTCTTGCTCGGCGATAAGTTTTGGGACTGTTTTTGACCATTTCTTTTTCGCTGGCTTCTAGCATTCTTTCACAGCTGTCGCCAAGCTCTTCCAGTTTGGTTCTTGCGTTATTGAGTAGATTCGTTCCTTCCGCTCTAATAGGTTCCAAGGTCGAAGACGTTTCTTCTTCTAACCAAGTTTTCAGTTCCTTAAGCGGAATTTCAAGCGTCTCAGCCATGGGCTCTGCCCACTCTTCTTCTAAAAATGGGCGCTGTCACTAAAATCTTTTTAGTGTTGAACTATTGGTAGAAGATATTTCATGATCTCAAAGACTTCAGCAATGCGCAAGCCATTTTATCTCAAAATACCTTTTATGAACCATCAAATGAGATAGGTAGGTGTTCGGACTGCTTAAGTTCAAGACTGAGCAGAAGATTTTTGAAATAGAAGGTTTTGAAGTTGGGGGTCAGCCGGGAGAGTTTCCCACTGCTCTGATTGGAAACGTTTTCTATAAGGGAATGCCTGAAGTTGCTGATCATAGGGAAGGAGCGTTTAAGAAGAAGTCTGTGTTGAAGTGGATTCGTCGTGCTGAGGAACTTTCTGAGAGGACAGGTGTTCCACATTTCCTAGACATCATGGCTATGTACCCTGAGGCTATAAAGAAATATGTTGGATTTGTCTCAGAGCTTAATGAAAGCGTGTTTCTTATCGACGGGGCAAATACTGAGACGCGCGTTGCTGGTCTAGAAACCGTAAGGGAACTTGGTCTGCAAAATAGGACAATCTATAATGCGATTTTTCCTCAAATCTCGAAAGAAGAGATTGAGGCCATTTCTGAGTCAGGTGTGACCGCGGCCATCGTTATCGCATACAACGAGATGGATCTCTCACCGGAGGGAAGACTCTCTGCGTTGAAAGGCTTCGATCAACAGGTTGGCTTGCTTGAGATTGCCGATGAAGCTGGGGTAGAGAAGATCCTTGTGGATACTATGGTTTTTGACATTCCGAGCATCGCTTACGCCGCTGAAGCGATTAGGCTCGTCAAGGGGAAGTTAGGATATCCGGCGGGTTGCTCTCCTGCCAACGCCACCTACGAGTGGAGAAGGTCGCAGGACAGGCTGCTGGAAAAGGGATTTGCTGCTTATAACGCGTCTGCGCATACTATTGCACAGTTCAATGGAGCCGATTTCCTGATCTATGGGCCCATTAAGCAGGCGAAGAACATGATTCCCGCATGTGCAATGAATGATGCAGTTCTTGCATACTATGGTCAGAGAAGATTGGGGATTAAGCCTCTCGTTTCCGAACACCCACTCTACAAGATTTTCTGAACGTTTCGCAGACCCTCAACAACAAAGCATCTAAAATGGCAGAAACCAAAGACACGTGTCAACAAGGTAATAGAATCTGCGATTTCGAACTTCAAGAAGCTTGGCGCGCTTTCAGAGATCAGAACAAGGTGTTCTAAGACAATGGATTACCATTTGCTCCCTATTGTTGTGTGAAGACAAAAGAAAGATGGCAACAGCAGGAATAAGATCGGGATTGTTGAAGCTTGCAGGTTACTTCGTTCCTCTAGTGCAATCGGCGCCCGCTTGGACGGATTTGATGCATGTTATCGGTCAATCTTGGTGTGCGGTTAGCAGTTGGAGAGCGCGTACAATCAACAGTATGAAAGCTGCGTATAATCCAAGCCGTATGTAATTATACAGACCAAGGATCCCGCTCAGCCTAGGGATAACCGCCAACACCCAGACGAACTCGGAACTCAAGAGACATGTGAAGCCTAAACCACACAGCAGAAATGGCTTCTTCCTCGATGAAGAGTAAATTTTGAAGCAGTAAGAAATTACTATGAGATTCAAAACTGCATAAGCGATGTCAAACCAGTTGATCACGAAGTTTCCTCCTGTTCTAAACTATAGTTTTAAATGCAATCGGCATATAGTTTTAATGGGTATCCTTGTCTCAAGAGAGAACTATATATGTCTAGAACATTCTCAGCAAAATCCCCGCTTCAACTGGTTACAGCAGTTACCATCGTTTTTATGTGCCTTAATACCTTTCTGCCACTCAATTTCTCACCTATCGAAGCTGAGGCAACCGAGTATCCTTTCAAGCTGAAAATAACTCTGGAAAAAACCACGTACAAGCTTGGAGAACCAGTTAATGTAACATGGACCCTGACCAACATCGGTGAAGAAAACGTCACACTCTACAGCAGCAGAGATCTGTCTGGTTTCCTAGTTCGCGACGAAAATTTCATTCACGTTTATCGACAAGGAAACAGAGTTTGGTTGGTGATTCATCCTTCTCCACCAATCGCGACAGGTGAGAACTGGACAAGTACAGAGGTTTGGAGACAAGTCTACGATGACCAAATTCTGAAACTGCAAAACGCTTACTATGTGTCTGGTTATTCTTGGATTCCCACCTATAATATCGAGCTTGAGACACCGGCTGTTAGAGTAAGCGTCGGATGATGATGGCATGAGATGGATAAGAAGTGTAGTTTTGCTTTTGTCTAACAGGGTGTCCACTACTTGGGGCCTCATCATAGGATGGTTGTCACTCAAAGAGTATCCTGGAAGGCGCCTCCAGCCCTAATACCTCATGTCATAACTTTGCCTGTTAGATATCAAGCAAAAGCTTAGCTTTCTTTACACAGTCCCAAGCGTCCTTTGCATAGGCGTCTGCGCCGTATTTCTTGCGTATCTTTTCGGACACCGCTGGACCTCCGATCACGATT
>CAYGAG010000055.1:0-2753 GCA_964347765.1 uncultured Candidatus Bathyarchaeia archaeon | reverse complement strand
GAGACGGAAATACCGACTATCTGCGGCTCTTCTTGAATAACGGCGTCTGCAAATGCGTCTGGAGAAACGTCCACGCCCAAGTCTACCACCTGAAAGCCAGCAGCACGAAGCGTTGCTGTCACGATGTCCTTTCCTATGCTCTGAATGTTTCCCTTTAGCGATCCCATCACGATCTTTCCAGCCATATCGATAGATTTCATTTGCAGGTGAGGTCGAACGATCTTGAAGGCCTCTCTCATGGCTGAGGCTGATGAGGCCACGTCCACAATGAAATACTCCTTCTGCTCATACTTCCCGTCCACAACATGCATGGCCTCAGTCATCTTTTCGAGGGCCGCATCAGCAGACACTCCTTGACAAACAGCTTTTCCAGCGATTTTTTTTGCCTTTTGAACGTTGCCAGAAACCACGGCTTCAAATAATGCATTAAGAAGTTCTTCTGCTTCGTTCATATTTTGAATCTCCGCTAGAGTCCTGTCGATTTCCTGAAGATGTCGAAGTTGATTCTACCGCCTCTAAAGGTTGCACCTGTCTTAGCATTGTTGACGATCAAGACTGCTGGAGCAAATAGGTCAGGGTCGATTTGGTAGAAATCGTAGTTTGCTTCTTTGAATATTTTGATGAATGGTTGCCCGTAGCTCCTGGAGGATGATGACGGAGCTTTCTCAACCAGCTTGCCTAGCTCTTCATCATCATGATAGTCTACGGTACAATATACCACGCCTGTGTATAAGATAGCGTCGTTCGTCCGTCCCATAGCTTCAGAAAATCGTGGGTGAACAGGAGTGATCGGTGCGTACCCACACGCATATGCTATCAGCTTGGGATCAAAACCTAGTCTCTCCAACTTGTGTATTCCCGTTTCTACGACTCTTCCTGAAATCTGTGTGGATCCTGTCACACTTGTCGTGGGAACCACAATGAGAGATAAGTTCTCAGGTGATATCTTGCATTGTTCAGAAATCAAGGCTATTACATCGTTGGTCGGGTATTTGCCGGTTTCAAGCACGAGAACGGCTGAATCTGCCTCATCTTTGTATCTGATTTTCTCGTATAGTTCTTGGGGTTTTTGGGCCAGTGCCCGAGCAGGACCCGACCCCATGGCGAAATATTCTCCCACCCTAATCTGCCACCCAGCAAATTGAGACCCCAACGTTGCTATTGCTGGATGGTCGGTGTAGACAAAAATCGAGGGCAGTTCGAAATCATCATATCGTTTATAGGAAATCTCGGCCTTCCCGTAGCCTCCAAGACAAATCTCTGTGATTATTTTTCCTGCGAGAAAGCCTCCTTTTGCTTCGATTCCAGCATCGATTAATGTTGCGCCCAACTTGTGTTCCCTGACAATAACTCCGTACTCTTCAGCTCCCTCACACAACTTCTTTACGAGACGCCTAGAAGCTCGATTTACACTCAACGATGTATGAGGCAATTCTTCTTCGCCACTAGAGGAATCTTTCATAGGACTTCAAATGTATGTTTTGCTCTTGAGAGACGAAAAGCTTACCGTCGCCGTTCTCAGCCAAGTCGCCGAGGAATCTGTAGAAGGGACCTTCAACTTTCTCTCCATCGATCTTGACGCTCGATTTGATGCTATCGATAATGAAAGTGGGAAGAATTGATGGAATATGACCGCATAGGACAATTTTTCCTCCTACTATCTGGGCGCCAGTCCGCCCTTCTGAGTTTCCTTTAATGAACATTGTTCCGTTCTTCATATGAATCCCTGCAAATTGTCCGATGTTTCCATATATTCTGATAAGGCCCTTTCTCATGAAGCATCCAACTTCGTTTCCAGCGTTTCCATGAACGATTATTGTTCCGCCTCGCATTCCTCTCGTGCTCCCCCTATAGGCGGCCCCTATGTAATCGCCCGCGTTTCCCATGATTTCTATTGTACCTTTCTTCATCATGCATCCTGCCCATGATCCGGCGTTGCCCTTAACGATTATTGTTCCGCCGTTCATCTCCTCACCCAAATGCATGCCCGCATTCCCTTCGACGATTATCTTGCCAGCTGTCATCTCAGCTCCAATTCTTCGCGCCTTTTCAACATCTCCCACGATTTGTATAGTTGGATTCTCTGATGTGTCTGGTTTCTTCTCTATTTTGAAGAGCTCGCTGAGAGTACGTTTTTGATTCCCTTCCCACAGAGGCAGAGTAGCTATTTCATTTAGCGATTTCTCTGCGATGGTGTCTGGGCTGATGCATTCTGCTCTCACAGGGATTTTGAATGATCGCCTAGGAATTAATTTGATCATGGTATTTCTAAATCCTTGCTTGGATTGTAATAGGTGCTGAAGCTTTTAGATAATCTTCAGGAATTGGATAGTTTTCGTACTCAACTGTCCAGTACTCGCGAAACTCTCGTTTCAAGTCTTCTGTAGGCCTCATTGGTGATGAGACTTTGACATCAACCCAGAACGTTTTTCCGGGAACAGCCTTTACGATCTCCCCATCTTTAACCACGATCTCGCCATCCTTGAGGGTATAGGCGGCTCTACCCAAAGCTTTCCTAACTTTCTTGTATTCTTTTGAAAAGTCAACAAGTGTAGGATCCGCGTTGTATAGCGAGATGTCGGCATCTGCTCCAAATCCGAGATGACCCTTTTGTTTCAAGCCCAAAGCTTTTGCTGGACCTGCACGCGTGACGACTGCTATTTCGTAAAAGCTGTATTCTCGGCCAATGCTGGGGAGTAGGCTCTTTTTTCTTGCTCGTTTGTTTATTTTCTTTAGGGTTGCTTGCCTTGCTA
>CAYGAG010000054.1:0-10792 GCA_964347765.1 uncultured Candidatus Bathyarchaeia archaeon | reverse complement strand
TTTCAAGAACTAGGTGGATCTCCTCTTCATAGGCTGTGCTTATGAGTCCCAACTTCAACCCTCTTTGTTGGAGCTTCATTAGAACATCTTTTACTTCTGGATAAAGTATAAAGTCTACAAAATCAAACCACTTGGACTGAACAGTTTTTGCAAGCTCTGCATTCTCTGCTATTCCAAGATGTTTCAGGACCAGTGAATCCCACTTGTACCAATATTCTTCCCGTTGTAGTTTGCCAAATTGAGATAGTAGGTTAATATCTTCAGCTTCCTTTTCAGCATTTAACCATGCCATCTTTATCTCATCTAATGATTTGGAGATGCCCAACGAGGTTAGAATCCTTTGAAATATCTCTCCTGGATGCACAACATCAGCTTTGTTTAGCGTGTCTCCCATATCAAACAGAACTGCTCTAATCGGCAATGGCATTCACCCTCTCTTCATTGCTCCTTATGGCTTAGAATTCTAGCTATTATGACTTGTGGAAAGGGCGTATTCTTTAGGGCTCTTCCCTAGGATTTATCCCTTGTAGACTCTGCAGCAATATGCTTAAGATCTCTACTATTTCTCAGAGTCTTCTTTCTCTGTTCCTAAAAAGGAAGCAGTGGTATCTTTTTGATTCTATGTTATTCTGCAGTTACCTCTCTCGTCACAGCTAATCTAAGAAATTTTCTTATCTTAGATATCATTTTGCTTAGGTTGTGATTGGAGAATCGTGAAGATGATTAGGCGTCACGCTGACATGCGGAAAAAGGCAGATGATGCGGGTGGGCGATATGATGAAATATCAAGGAATTATGATAAGGCATTTCAGTCAGGATACAGGACGGAGATTCAAAATGAAATAGTTTTCTCTACTTTGAAAGAGTTTCTGATTGGGAAGAAATATCGAATTCTTGATGCTGGTGGTGGTACAGGATTCTATTCCATCCCTCTAGCTGCTGAGGGTCACGATGTCATTGTCCTTGACGCGTCAAAGAAAATGCTTAAGGTGGCTGAAACAAAGGCGAATAGACTTGGTGTAATGAACAGAGTTGAAACTTTGCTTGGTGATATGCAAGACATTCACCAACCTGACAACTCTCTTGACGTTGTTCTGTGTCATCTCGCCTTGTGTCATGTTGACGACCCGTTGAAGGCACTATCAGAGCTTTCTAGAGTTCTACGTAGAGATGGAATACTTTCACTGATTGTGGAGAACAAGATGTTCTTTTCGATTGCCGAGGCTTTCAAAGGCAACATTCCAGAAGCGTTGAAGAGGTTGAAGGAAGAAACATTGTTTATCACAATGCCTAAACTTGGGACTTTGCGAACATTTGAAAGGAAAGAACTGTTAACTTTCTTTGAGCAAACGAGTCTAAAACCGATTAGAATACTTGGTCTGAGAGTGATAAGTGACTACCTTTTGTATTCCCAGAAGACTCCACCGGAAGAAATGGAATCTCTCAAGGAACTTGAATTCCTCCTGAGTAAATCTCCATACTTGAACGCTATTGGCAGGTTCTTCCTCTTCATCTGCAGGAAGCAATAGAACCTGACACGTGCGCCCGTCTGATACAGGCACGCCATGGCTTCGCCGTCCTGATCCAAACATTTAATATTTTCGAGTCTGTTGGATTCAAATCATGAGATTTTTGGTCGTTTACTTCTCAAGAGGCGGAAAGACGAGAAAGGTGGCCGAGGCAATCGCCCAGCAAATTGGATGCGAGGCGGTTGATGTTGAAAAAGAGACTCCTGATGCAGCAGGCGTGGAGCTACTCATAGTCGGTAGCGGTCAGTACCTTGGCAAGCTTCATAAAACACTCCAAAGTTTTCTAGATGGACTGCAGCCTAGTAACAAAAATAAAGCAGCTGTTTTCGCCACTGCAGGGGGGCCCGATCCCAAGGTTGTCTATGTCCTTAAGAGGGCTCTAGAAGCAAAGGGCTACAGAGTTGTTTCCAGCTTCAAGTGCCGTGGACGGTTCCTCTTTTTCAATTGGAGCCATCCGAATGAGGAGGACCTGGAAAATGCGAAGGCCTTCGCTAATGATCTCAGAAAGAGTCTTATCAGACACGAAAAAACTCCTTAGACAAATGTCATACTTCATGCAACAGTGTCCACATTATGGACGCAGCCGAACTCGAATGCAACGCGCGTGAAGGTAGTGTTGAATTCCGCTTGTCGGCTAGTGGAGGCAGAAATTTTCCAACCTAGTTTGCCAAGTGTATCTTCTAGGATTTTCAGGCTCTTCAACGCATCTTCTCTAGGGCGGATTTCAAGCGTGAAATGAACCTCTTGAGGTACAAGCATTCTCAAGTAGCGAGGGAAATCGATTCTCCCTACCCCTAAAATATTATGTGAGTGCTTTCCGAGCTCTCGATCATGAAGGTGACATTCCCGAATTCTTTCCACATGGCGAATCAGGAAATTCTCTACTTGAGTTAGTGGCTTCCCCTCATCAGTGTGACTCTTCGGTATATCCCATGTCAGAAAGAGTCTCCCTGTTGGCAAAAGCTCCTCCAAGACTTCCATAGCCATGTCACCGAATCTGTCGTTCTCAACACAAATAGTAACTTCTCCTCTAGTACAATCGGCGAGTTCAAGCAGGCTTTGCTTTAGCGCACTCTTGTAAAGGACCCAGTGATCCTTCAAATAAGTGCCCTCTCTTCCAGCAAAGACAAAATCGAGTGGAGGATTAACATGGATAGTAAACCTCTCCGCTTCAACATCCCGGGCAAAGTCAAGGTCCAGTTTCATTCGGTCAAGAACTGCTCTTCTAACCTCTGGATACAGAGTTCCAAGATTTAGATAGTCAGACGGGGCGTGAAATGAGATGGACACGTTTCTCGATGTTGCAACTTTTCGAAAATTCCCGTCTTTCTGATTGGCTGAAACGCTCAGGAAAGAAACGGGGGACCATCAGATCTGGCACAATGTATCCGAAACCGTGTTTGCCAGCGAAATCTATTGCATCCAATATATCGACATCATATACTACGTGATAACCAAAGCGCTTCCAAGACACTTCTTTCATATCCAAACGTTCCTCAAGACCTAATAACAACTAGGCACGGATTTCTCAAGTCTGAGAAGGGAAGTAGAAAAGATCTGGGTTCCGCTTGAGATACTCTGCATAAAGGTCTATCAATTCCCTCAGCTTTGCTAACTTCAGAGAAGCTTTGCCAACCTCCGTTGTTCTCATTATTCCTCGTTCAAAGCAAGGCTGCGTCAATCTTGCGAAATCTGGGTATGGACCAACATCCCATTCCCATTCATCTTCAGGGTATTCCTCAACAAACCATTTCGGCGGTGTGATCTTCTTCAAAATACGATCGGGAAACTGCACACGTTTCTCTGCGAGATGCATAGCTGTGCAGCAGTCTAAACCGACACCGATAAGAAGTATATAACCGTCCAGCTCGAGCAGTCGATGCCAGCCTTCAGACAACACCTCTGCTTCTGGACCTGAAGCTGCGACTGAAAGGCTCGGATGAAGCCCACGAACAACACCCTCTCTCTTCCTGAAAGTCTCGGGAATGATTCCTGTTGTAACAGGAGTCTTGTCAGGGTCATAAGGTAGAATCTTGAGCAACCACGAAATGCCCAGAGCTATCATCTCCGGAGTTCTCTTGTCTTCAGATAAATTTGCTGAATGGGTTGACATCACTATGTTTCCCTCTTCCCCGATAGTCTCCAGCAAGGCATCAATCACAGTCTCAGCCCCACCCTCAACATGACCAAAACTGCTCAGAGAGGAATGAACGCCAACCGTATCGCCTTTCTTCAAGCCAAGCCCCATTAGACCAGCCTTGATATCCTTTTTCGTCACATTAGGCTTGACCTTCTCACGTGCTTCCATTCAAGAGTCACATTTGGGATTCAACGTGATCATTTGCTAATAAACTATACGTAACCAGCACACTATAAACTCTCACAGGCCGCTCGCGTGTGCTGACCAAATAGAACGACTTGTCACGAAGCAACTTGAGAGCGAAAAAGTAATGATCAAAGCAAACAAGTAACAGTAACCCATTAGCGAACATGTCAAAGCCATGATCAACAAGCAAACTGTTCAAGGATACCCCAAAAAAAACAGGCTCAAGAATACCGCAAACTACTAGAAGAAACAACGGATTCAACCACAAAGAAATCTGCCCTTTCTCTTTTGCGACTTTGTTTTAATACACAATTCGTCTAATCTATCGTTCAGGTGGTAAGATGTTAGATATAGCATCTGTTTCAGCAATAATCGCGGCTTTCAGTGTGGTTGCAGGAGTCCTCTACTACAACTTTCAGATTCGTCATCAAACAAAAATTAGACAAACAGATTTGGTTATTAGACTGTATTTAACTATGGGCAGCAGTAGCTTCCAAGAAGTATGGGAGAAGACCAGAGATAGAGAATATGAGAGCCTCAGGGACTATGAGACAAAATATGGTTTAAAGGAAGTGAATCAAATCGGCATATTCTTTGAAGGAATTGGAGTTCTTCTACATAGAAAACTTATAGACATTGATCTCGTTGACGACTTGTTCACAGCACCTGTCAAAATGTTCTGGGAAAGAATGAAGCCTCTAGTAAGAGGTTATAGAAAAGAGCGCAATCTGCCAACAATATTCGAGTGGTTTGAATACCTCTACGATGGTTGCAGAAAAGAGAACAAACACTACAAGCACAACAGTAACCCTTTCTTCCTTTTTTTTGTGTAGCCTTTGCTCTTCTTGTTTTTGTCTATCGCAATAGTACTATTCTTGACAAATTAACATTGAAGCGAGCAGGCTTCCCATATTGAAAAGAAGGACAAACCCTTGGAAAATCTTTCTGGTTCAGAGCTCAAGTTTTGCGGCGCAGAATTCTCAGACTTGTGGAAACCAAATCATTTCAAAGGGGGCGGGGAACTTTGGTTCAGCAACAACTTTTCCTCAGATCCATAAACTATTGCGGAAGAACCCCGGAGTGGCAGTAAAAGCTGGCTATCTTATGAATCTTGACAAATAGCCGTTAATTGTTTGCACGAATGGTTCTTCTAGCTCTATGCCGTAGTGTTCTGCTAGAACGAAAATCATGTAGAGCAAGTCTGAAAGCTCTGTTGCCAACATCTCCTTAGTTTCTGGCTTTTCAGATGGCTTGAACCCTTCTAACCCCCTAACTACTGAGGCAACTTCACCAGCTTCCTCAAGCAAGCCAGTAACCAATGCGAAAGGAGTCCAGCCCTTCCCACGCTGTGGGTCTAGTCTTTCATTAATCATTCTGGAGTTCTTCACACACAGATTCTGAGCATCACGCAACGTCATTGACAAAAGCTTTCACCAATGTCAAATCATATTAAATCTAAATAGTTCTTTCTGTTCCGCTATAACTTTTCCACACTTCATATCACAATCTTACTTGATAGATTCTTCCAACAATGGTTGGTTTGATTTGCGTAGTCTACCATAATCTTGGCAAAACCCCTATCAAGCAATCTCTTTGCTGGAACGCCTGAGAAAGCGTATGTGGCAAAGTTCTTTATGCTAGATAGAGTTTCATCCAGACTCTGGATTTCGCTAGACATTCCTGAAGCTGCCCGATCTCGTCATCTTTGAGATGAGGAAACACTTTGTCGAAGACTCCAATAAAAACACTATCTTCAATATCATGCACCTTTTGACACCCAATATCGAAATTCTCCAAGAGAGCCTTCATAGAAAGCTCAACACAAATCTGAGCTTCCTGATAGCCCCCGCATAATCAACTCAATAAGTATTTTATTTGCTGTATGTATGTTCCGTATAGCATCTTCGATACGAGTATATAATTTTGCAGTAACAACATGTGCTACGCATGAGAACTAAGATATTAACAAAAAGTTTAAATTATCTTTCGAACTCATTTTTTAATTTGACGAGTGTCTCGGTTTGTCTTGGAGTTTAAAGTCGCCCTGTTCAATCATCTTGTCTGTTCTTCTACTGGTTTTATCTTTTTTTGCTTTCCAGTCGTTTTCCTGCAAGGGTTCTGAGACACACGATGTTGCTGTTATAGATCTTGTCTTCTCTCCTAGTGGATGCGTATGTCTGAAAACTCTTCTCAACACTAATGCCACAGTGCATAATCAAGGGACTACAGACGAGAATTTCAATGTAACGCTTAACGTTAACAATGTCACAATTCAGACTTTCACCGTTAACGACCTTGCTCCAAGGTCGAATGTGACTCTAACATTAAATTGGGAACTATTCGCTTTCAAGTATGACATATTTCCCTATGCGCAATGTAATGATAGCCTTCACCGAATTATGAGTGAGAATGCAAATCTGAAAGCTGAGGCCGATGTGGTTCTCGGAGAAATGGACACATCTGACAACGTGTTGATCGTCGATGCCTTCATAGTGTTGTGGATGCGTGTGGACGTAAATGGTGACGGAAGAATAAACATGAAGGATATTGGGAGAATAGCATGGGCTTTCGGCTCACATCCTTGGGAGCCACGATGGGATCCTCTACTGGATTTCAACTGTGATGGAATAATCGACATGAAAGAAGTCGCAGCAGTAGCCCGTGTGTTCGGATTTGTGTACTGTTGTTAATCTACAGCACATATCTACCTTAAAACCGTATGTGATGGTGTGAAGCCAATTCTCGAAAATCCTTGACTAGATTCTAGGCGGAATCTCAAGCTTCATCCAAACTTGCCGAAAAAGAAATTCTCACTCCGAGGTTTCCTGTTCCTTGGTTCTACCAAGCGTTCCTTTATCCTTTCTGCGAGCTTGTCCCAAATTTTCTTTGCCTCTCCTTCATATCCAAGAGCAAACAATACGATCACACGATATTCTTCTGGAAATTCCAGAGCCTTCTTCACTTTCTTCTCGTTCCATCCCGCCATCTGGTGTACACGAAGACCTTGATGCTCAGCTTCTACTGTCAGACACATCACGCTGAGGCCAGCGTTATAAGCATAGTAAGGCAAGTTATTGGTTTTACAGTCCTTATCTGGATCTGCGCCAACCGCCACAAGATAAGGGGCTCTCTTAGCCCATCCATTTCCTAAAGACAAAGCTTCTTCAAGGCTTTCTCTGGTTGGATCATCTCTGTGGACAAACACATAATCCCAAGACTGGTTGTTAAAGCACGAGGGGGACCATCTAGCTGCCTCTACAAGCGAGTCGATCTTCTCTTTCTCAACGTCTGCCTCTTCAAAGACCAATGGGCTTTTTCTGTTCCTTAACTCCTTTAGCATGATTATTTCCCATCCATGTATTTCTATTCGAATTGCAGGACAAGGGTTTATTAGGTCTTCTCCTTTCCCAAGTGTTGAAGCAAAATGCAGCATATATCCTTCAAGGAAATCATGAGAAAAGACGATGAAGAATACGCAAACTGTCCTTTCAACTGGGACTGCGACACCTGCTCCAAATCTCTCTGCTTGAGAGTCGTGGGTATTGCTGACTTCCCAACGATGCATGGGCACTTCAAAATTGTAGCCTTCACCAATAACAAAGACAATAGAGATCATATCATGATTGTGAAGGGAGACATAGTCCACAAAGGAAATGTTCTGACCAGACTTCATTCTTCTTGTCTGACTGGTGATGTGTTGAATTCCTTAAGATGTGACTGTGGTTCACAACTCAGCAAGTCACTGTTCTTGATCGAGAAAGAAAGACTGGGCGTCCTTCTGTATATGCAACAAGAAGGGAGAGGTATAGGGTTGACCAACAAGATTAGGGCGTACATGCTTCAGGACTTCGGATCTGATACGTATGATGCAAACATCCTCTTAGGGTTCAAACCAGATGAGAGACAATATGAAATAGCTGCTGCGATGCTGAAGAAATTCGATGTCAGAAGCATTAGGATCCTGACCAATAATCCTGCCAAAATCAGAGAATTGGAAAGGTCGGGAGTAAGAATAAAAGAGAGAGTTCCACTTGAAACGCCTTCAAGCAAATACAACAGGTTGTACTTGGAGACAAAGAAGACCAAATTTGGTCATCTTCTGTCCTTGGGTCCAAGCACAGAATGATGGAAACAAGCGAAATTAAGTGTTCAATAGCGATATCCTCATTTCCTGCTGGTTCAGATCAGCTTTTCACCTCTTCTACGAATATATGCAACCTGCAGTTCTTCTTGTGAACGCCTTTTTAAGCTTGGACACGAGAAAAGAGGTAAGTGCCAACTGCTATCATTAACGCGTTAAAGCCTAATAGCACGCATAGACTGATCACCCATCCGAATGATCCAAGTATAGGAGTTCCTGCTCCTAGCAGACACCAGCGCAACAGTTCAACTCCGTAGAACATTGGATCACACAGCATCGCCACTTGAAGAGGTAGAGGTACAGCATCTATGGGAAAGAAGACTCCTGACAGCATGAAAAGTGGCCACATCACAAAGGTAGATAGTAGCTGGAATGCATGGAAATCGTTCAGGGTCGATCCTACTGCCACGCCAAGTCCTACGAAGCCGGCCGTGATGAGCAGCATTACGCCTATTGCTGCAACCGAACCTAAAGCGAATGCTGGAGTCAGTGCAAAAGCGCCCATGATTCCGGCGACTATCATTAGCAATATCCCTTGGATTGAGGCGGTCACTGCTCCTCCAAGGATTTTGCCTATGATGATACTTGTTCTGCTTACAGGTGCGACCAGCATTTCTTTCATGAATCCGAATTGCCGGTCGAAGATGACTGAGACGCCGGAGAATATGGAACCAAAGAGGAGGCCCATTCCGATGATTCCTGGTGCCAAATATGATAGGTAGCTGACTGTTCCGACCCTTCCGATGAATCCTCCTAGTCCTAAGCCGAAGATAGCTAGGAAGAAGAAGCTTTGAGCTACTGAAGAGATGATTCGCGCCTTCGCCCGCCAGTAACGTTTCAGTTCTCTAAGTAGAACCACAAATATCGCTTGCCCAGACAATGGTTGGATCATTCCTATTTCAGACCTTTTTCTTCTGAACACGTTAGCCATGTGCTCGTCTCCCCCGTGCCTGCTGCATTATTCTATGGCGTCGGACCATCTCTATGATGCTTCCCTCCTGGTCTCGGATGTTACGTCCTGTTACTGAGATGAAGACATCGTCGAGTGTTGGTTTGTGCAGCTCGACAGATTCTAGATCCACTGTAGCTTCATCTACAAGCTTGACAATGCTTGGTATCCTATGGCCACCGTCATCCACCAATAGGTTTAGTCGCCTCGAACTTGGAGAATGACCGACTAGTTCTTTTGGCAACATCTTCTGCATATGCTTCGGAGGTGCGCCACCAAGGTTACCTTCTGAGCCCATTTGACCCATGATCCCTGAACTCATATCTGCCCCACGCATCATATTCATCATCTGGCCTGCTATGGTGTGATTGCTGCCGCTGGACACAGCATGAACACGACGCACCCATTCTTTTGTCTCGAAGAGAGAACGCACTTTTGCAATTATTACTGGATCTTTGAAGGTGAGACTCACAATGTCTCCTTCCAACCATGATTTCAGTTTGTCTGGTGTGTCCAGCGCCACGATTTTGCCAAAGTCGATGATGAGAATACGGCCGCAGAGATAGTCAGCTTCTTCGGTGTAGTGTGTAGTGAGTATGATTGTGACGTTTTTCTGTTGATTCAGCTGTTGGATGTGTTCCCAAATGGAGTGTCGAGTCTGTGGATCAAGACCAAGTGTCGGCTCATCTAGAAAGAGCACTTTGGGGTGATGAAGCAGTCCCCTAGCTATCTCCAGCCGTCTCTTCATGCCACCACTGTAGGTCTTCACCAAGTAGTTGGCACGATCAGTAAGCTGGACTAGCTCCAGCATTTCTTTGATGCGTTGTTGGCGCACAGTTCTTTCGAGGTTGTACAGGCGTCCGTGGAAGTCCAAGTTCTCGTGGCCAGTCAATTCTAGATCCAGTGTTGGGTCTTGGAAGACGTATCCTATACTGCGGCGAACTGCATCTGGCTCTTCAATAATGTCATATCCGTTTACTGTAGCTGTGCCACTGGTGGGCTTCAACAATGTTGACAGCATGTTCAGCGTAGTGGTTTTGCCAGCTCCATTAGGGCCGAGGAATCCTAGGATTTCGCCTTCCTTCACATTGAAATTTATTCCATCTACGGCTCTGACCCGATCGTTGAAGATCTTGGTCAAAGCGTTGACTTCAATGATGCTGGTTTCACTCAATTCTCTCACTCTCACTCACATACTCACTCAGCGCGTGCACACAAAGAGAGGGTTATTGTGACGGTAGAAAGTTCCATATTTCCCTGTCTATCTTCCAGCCATCAGCTGTCCGCCTAAAGACGGAGAGATATTTTCCCCTGATTTCCATGACCTCTTTTCCTTTTGGGTGGAATTTCTCAACATAATTGCCAATCTCATACGCTACATCACCACTTACAGATACCTTCCTCTCAGTCAACACTGCATCTTCGAATCCCATTTGGATTGCTTCACTATGGTATTCCTTGACCTTCTCTCGTCCTCGAATCATATCTCTGTCAGGTGGTAACTGCACTGCATCCTCAGTGTATAGGGTATTTACAAAATCAATGTCGCCTCGCCTTAGCCCCCCAGCCCAGTCGTTCATTATCCTATCTATCGCCTTTCGAGCAACCTCAGACATTTTCTCACCTCCCCCACATGTCTGTTACATAGTGGGTAGATTCCCATTAAAAATCTTATGTTTGGGTTTGGGCGCGCGCGTATTTTTTATGAGGAATAACTTTTCTTTGATTTTTACCCCTCACTCGTTATACTCTATGGTTCCATCCTTCCTCATTCTTATTCAATTAGGGAACCTTATCCAAATCAGGTGTATACAGGTATAGGACCGTCCATTAACCGTTAACCGTCG
>CAYGAG010000053.1:0-10990 GCA_964347765.1 uncultured Candidatus Bathyarchaeia archaeon | reverse complement strand
CTGTCGCTCCTGCTGGTCCTTCTGGTCCCTCTGCTCCTTCTGGTCCTTCTGGTCCTGTCATGTCAAGCACGGTGAAGGATGCTTCTGCCCAGTTTCCTGCTTCGTCGGATGCGTTGATGAAGTGCAGTCCAGGTTCATCTTGGGTTGGTACACTAATTAGGGCTGTGAATTCGCCGTTGGAGTCTGTGGTTAGGGGATTTGGAACAGTGGGTATTGGTGTCCCATCCCATGCGATTGTTATTGCGGAGTTGGGGTCAAAGTTTCCAGCTATGGTGGTGGCTGCGATTCCAGTGTCTGGTACCAGAGAGATTTCGGGGACTAAGCTGACTGTAACTGTCAGGTTGTTGTTGTCTACTAACTGTTCACCTACGAATGTTTCTACTACTGCAGTGATCGTGTAGTCGCCTAGTGGTAGATAGTCTCCTATATAATCGCTTTGGTCGTTGGGGAGAGGCGTGTCTAGTAGCCACCAATAGAACCATAGGGCAAACCCTGAACCCTGGCCAGCTGCAATGGTTGTCTCTGCGTAGAAGTTTTCAGGCGCTGGGTCCCAATCTATCCAAGGGCCGCCCCAATGACCAGCCCATTCGTCGCCAATAACTGCGGTGTCACGGTCAATGTAGACGTGGACCGTTACATCTTGATCCACGCTGCCTAGGTTTGTAGCGGTGGCGATAATGGTAAGCGATGGTCCATCCGTTCCCCACCTACTAACATTAAATCCGTATCCTTCTATCACTTCATCTGGTCCATACCATTCCCATGAACCAGTTGGAATTTCTCTGTCTGCCGTGGATAGATCCCAATCATCAAGTGTTGGCCAAACGTCTGACATGGCTACGTCGCGCCAGAACCTCAGCTCTTGCGCCAGCGACCAGGATGCGCCAACATCGTCGGTTACGGTGAGGTTTACGACGTATGGATCAAAGCGATACTCTGCATATGTATGGTTTACGATCATGCCGGTGCCCGTTGAGTTGTCGCCAAAGTCCCACATATAGCTGACGATGGACTGGTTTGCAGGGCTGTAACTGGCTGAAGCGTCAAAGGTTACGGTGTCTCCGGGAATCGGTTGCCCTGGGGTCCAAGTGAAGGAGGGGAACGGCTTTAGAGTATAGAAATAGGCATCCGTGGTTGTGTGCGTAATTTCTGTTCCGTTGGCGTAGAATAGGAAGGTGTCGTAGAGCTCCAGGGTACAGTTTCCTGCACTTAGAACTTCGAACTCAAATGTTGCTAGGGTTCCGCTACCGCTCGCGCTGTCGTCTGTCTGGAGGGTTACTCCCACTTGGTAGCTTGAAGCCAGCTGTAGAGGATTTTCGAACATTACTGTAGATCCCACAGAGCTGAGGAAGGGTCCCTCTGTGACAGTGGGCGGAAACGCTAGTACAGAAGTGTCCCATCTTATTTTGAATTCCCAAGAGTTCACACCTGTGACGTTGGCGACGGTGACGTCAATTGCATATGTTTCCAGCGGGTCTGCCGTTCCTACCGCAGGATCGATGGAAACAACAGCTTCTTGGGCCCACACTACGCCGACATGAAAACAGGTCATGCCGACTATAGAGAGCGCCAGAAGAAGGATTATGGGTAAACTTTTTGTTTTCATTTTTGTCACCCTGCCTTTTTCCCATAGGCTTTGCCAGCAAACGCTAGGTCTAATGCGTCTACTTTGTTGTCTTCGTTCAGGTCAGCGTCCGGGTTAAATTGACTCCAACCCGTTCCCTGAGGCCATGTCTCGTCGGTTCCCAAGGCTCTGGCAATGGCGGTTATGTCTCGTATGTCTATCACACCATCCTTGTTCACGTCACCAGCTGTGTGGAACGCTTCGGCTAGAAAGGCTTGTACGTCATCTTGGCTCCAGAAAAAGTCACGGTTCGCCTCTAGGTCTACGAATTCCAGAAGATCTCCGCCAACCCAACTCCAAGGTCCGGAGCCGTCTTGGGCCATGTCAACAATTCCGTCTGATCCTACTCCACCGGTTGCAGCGTCATATACATCGTCGTCCCACGGATGATACTCCCTAACAGCTATACGGTCCCAGTCCCAGAAAGTGCCAGGTGCGTGAGGCCATACGTAGCCCCAATCATAGTATTCGTTAGCTGCCAGCCAAACTTTTCTGTTCATTATTGGAATGTAGCCAGCCCAGTGTAATGCCCAGAAGCTCATACTAGTGAAGTAGACTCTGACGTCCATGGGGCCTAGAGTTGGGTCCTCTTCCTGCGTGTCCACGTGATCGATCTCTGATGGCCCTCCTGCGTAGTTCCATGCAACGCCCGGTCCGCAGTCTCTGGTGAATTCAAGGGAGAACTTCACGTCCGCCGGCTCAACCGGCCAGCTGCTGTTATGCCACGTAATGCCGGGCCGCAACGTAAACGTGATGTATCCCCTTCCTGGTTCATATTCTGTAAGCTCGCTCCAGCTTTCAGCTATAAAGCCAATGTCCTCTGCTAGGTTGTAGGGGTTGCGCCAAATCAATTGGTCGTATATTTCTTGGAGAACCTGCCAGTCCCAAACCCACTCGGCTGTGATGACGTGGGGGCCTTCAAGGTTGCTCTTGAATCCCCACCAAATTGTGTCATCGTAGCCTGTTGGTCGTGTTCCTCCAGTCCACCTCGCGTTGAGGAGGGTCCATATCATGCCGCCGCCAGTTATTGGGCAGGTGGGACCGTATCCTTCATGGTTGACTACGCCTTCCCATCCAGTTCTGTAGCCCTGTACACCAGCTGAAGCCCACAAGTCGGGTCCAACCGCGTATTTGTTCAGCAGATAGGTAGCTTTGTGTACTCCCTCCAGAACCTGTTCGTAGGTGCTTCCCTCATAGAGTTCATCAATCCAGTAGTCAGCTTCCAAGTTGCAGAAACCTTGGTAACCTCCGGAAAAGCCGAGTGGAGCCCAGAATTGACTGGAGTGAAAAGTCCCTTGTATGAAAATGGGGTCTGCGCCAAATGAGTACCCGCCAGTATATATGTTGTAGTTGTATTCGACCATCACAGATTTGAAGCAAACAGTTTTCTCGACATCTCGTTTATCCACAGGAATCCCTAGACGCTCTAAATCAGCGGCCTGCTTCAAGCCGGCAGCCTCTCGGTTCGGGTCGTCTAATCGAATGTAGTAGATTATTGGGGACAGTGCTTGGCCAGCAGGTTTGCGAGGATCCTGCCTCTTTCCCGCATCCGAGCCGCTTGTGATCATAGTGAACCCTGCAGCGTCCAGTAGCTCCACAGCTTTAGCCTCATCATATTTGAAGACCAAACTGGGGATCAAAACGTCTCCGTTCGCGCCATTATAGGTGAAACTCGAATCCGTAAGGTTTTCCACGTCCAACCATCCGGCAAGGGCAGGTGTTGGCACCCACGTGATGGCTGGGTAGCCATAGCCCTTCAGTATCTCCGTCGTTATGTAGCTTGTGTCGGTCAAAAAGTTCACGGCTAACCTGAAGCCCCAAGATGCAATACACCATGGACAGTTTGGATCAAAGTAAACTTTCCATGAAACAGTTTCTGGGTCCCAGTCATGTCCTAGACTTGGAGGACGGCCATCTCCCACACCCGTTTCTGGACGTTGCCTTGTGTGTGGAGCCAAACCGTCGCATCCCGTTGGCCATCTCTGAACGTTAATGTCGTACTCCCAGGTGCCAATCTCTGCATAACTGTTCAAGGTAACCTCTTCTGGCTTGGCTGCAAACCTGTCGATCCACGTCTTGCTATACGGCCAATCGGTGAAGTCAATTTCTCCTGTGTCTAGAGCCGCAAACTGCGCATCTGGGCTTCCATAATTTTTGATGTGCAGGTAGTCCATCCAAGGGCCATACACCGGTTGTGCAGTCACTGGAATGACAGTGATAGGTAGCGTCAATGTCACAAAAGCAAGTATTGTCAACAGAATTAGATTCTTCGTTTTCAAGATTCATTCCCTCTTTCTTTGATTATTTCCAGGCATAATTCTTTGCACTACCAATTTAAAGTTTTTCCAATAACGCCTAGTCTTCTCTGAAAGACTTGTTTCCCAAAAAAAAATAAAGCTTAAAATATCTCTATCTTAAAAGAATACCATCGAAAGTGAGTGAAGATGGGTCTCCGAGCGTATTTGATAAAGAGAACGGCTTATTCTTTTGTGCTTTTATTCTTTGTGCTTGTTCTCAACTTCGTTATATTCCAATTGATGCCGGGAGATCCCATGGCGATATTTGCGAGTCCAGCGCGTTTACAAAATGTGGAACAAGTGGAAGAAATCAGGAGGTTGTGGGGCTTGGATCAGCCGATCCACGTTAGGTTCATAGATTATATAAAAAACATGTTAACTGGACAGTTTGGGATATCTTACATGTCGGGAGACTATGTTGCAGCAGAGGTGATGGAACGTCTCACGAACACTCTTCTCCTGGTGGGTGTATCCACCATATTATCTATCATAATTGGCATCATCTTGGGGGTCATAGCAGCCCATAAAAGAGGGAGTCCCCTCGACAGCATCTTAGTGGTGTCTTCCTTGACGACCTATTCTCTCCCATCTTTTTGGATGGGGATGATGTTCTTATTGATTTTCCATTATCGCCTAGACTGGTTCCCAGGCGTAGGAACCACTTCCTTCTCAGTAATAAACCCGGCTCCAAACGTGTTTGCGTATGCTTTGGACCGCCTTTGGCACCTGTTCTTGCCGGCTTTGACCCTTACTCTCTTCTTGTATGGTGGTTATCTGCTTCTGGCAAGGGCCACAATGTTGGAGACCCTCACCGAAGATTACATCGTGACTGCCAGAGCAAAGGGACTTAAAGAAAGAACAGTACTATTCAAACACGCACTGAAAAACGCTTCGTTGCCGCTCATAACTAACGCAGCCATCTCGATTGGTTTCATCCTTTCTGGAGCAATCATTACGGAACAGGTCTTCGTTTATCCCGGCCTCGGATGGTGGACCTGGAAGGCAATAGATTTCGTAGACTATCCCGTTCTGCAGACCATATTCTTCCTAGTAGCCTTGTGCGTCATCGTCGCTAACTTTATAGCAGACATTCTTTACGGCGTGATTGACCCTCGAATAAAATACGAGTGAACTAAAGTGCCAAGAACCTACAAGACTGCAATAAAGTTTCAAATCAAAAGGTTCAGAGAGTTTTGGGCGACGTTCAGGCGTAGTAAAAGAGGACTTTTCGGAATTGCAATTCTGGTCATATATATTACAATAGCACTGGCCGCTCCTCTTCTAGCCGCTAATGACCCTGTAAATGACACTTTTGTGGCAGTAGACTTCGCTGTTCCTGTATGGTTCAAGAATCTTCCAGGTGGAGAGAAACTGAACGAAAATCTGGTTTTGGTTGAAGAATCAGGTTTTCCCACTCCTGCTTCACTTTTCAACGAATGGAACTTCACATCATCAACCAACGAAGACGCCGAAGTTACCCTCCGTTATCACCTCAGCGTAGGCAACGGAAGCGCCGCCATAGTATTTAAGCGAAAAGATCCAAGAACACTGGCCGGAAGAGTCGAAGCCCATTTAACGAGGGAATTCTTCTGGGCCTACGATCCACCGCCGAGATTCAAATGCAGCCTAACTGTGTATGCCTCCAGAGGAGTCGAATACGCAAATGCCAGGGTCTTCATGACAATTAAGCGGGTTGGAGAAACCCCATCCTACCCCGTATTTTGGAGCGAACAGATCGAGAACGTTACCACCGAAGGAATAAAACCTGCTCCCAGAGATCATCCGCCCGTCATAGATTCATACGACACAGAGTTCAAAGAGAGAATCGGCAATGAGACTTGGGCAGATCCAGGGAAAATAGTCTTCTCTGAACCAGCCAGATATGTGTTTGATGTTCGGGTGTTGTTTCTAGACGAAGATCCTGATACTGTTGGCATGCTGGGCGAAGCCGCCGTCTACATCGATGACCTTGACACAAAGTTCTACGGCGCGGCCTACAGTCTTCTTGGAACCGATTACAGGGGACGAGACTTGTTCGCCCAATTCGTTTATGGAGCAAGGATTTCTCTTTTCGTAGGCCTACTTTCAGCATTTTTGTCAATAGTCATCGGGCTGGTGGTAGGAATTGTTTCAGGCTACGTTGGAAGAATTGTAGACGAGGTCTTGATGAGGTTCTCTGATATGCTCCTCGTCTTGCCGGGGCTGCCTCTACTGATAGTTTTAATCTCGGTATTGGGCACCTCATTATGGAACATCATATTAATTATCGGCGTTCTCGGATGGATGGGTTTCGCAAGGGTGGTAAGGTCCCAAACCTTGAGTCTCAAGGAAAGACCTTTCGTTGAAGCAGCAAAAGCCGTTGGAGCTGGCAGGCTTCACATCATAGTGAAGCACATCCTCCCAAACGTCGTCTCCTTGATTTATGTTTCGTTGGCACTGGCGGTTCCAACCGCAATAATATTGGAGGCAGCTCTCAGTTGGCTAGGTCTTTTCGACCCCAGTGTAATGTCTTGGGGAAGAATGCTTCGCGACGCACAGGCCAACAACGGCATAGAAATGTTATGGTGGATCATCCCTCCGGGCATAAGCATAGCTCTAGTTTCTCTCTCATTCATTTTGCTGGGATATGCCCTCGACGAGATACTCAACCCAAAGCTTAGACGAAGACGCTAATGTGACCTAGATCTCTAATTCTCAATGCGCGCGCAAAGTTTAATACTCATTGGAAAGTTAGATTCTTGACTGAAATGCTTAAGAAGACGTTCTTTTTGGGTTTAGTTCTAGTATTCTTCTCAACACCCCAAGTGGCGTTAAGTCTTCCAGAAACTGAAACTCTGGCGACGTCAACTACAGAACAGAAACCTTTAGTCTGCGTTTTAGTCAACTCAACAATCTATGCTGACATAAAGTTCTCTCTTGACCAATTTGCAGCTGACGTCGAAAACTCAGGATTTTCGGTGAAGATCGTTGAGACTCAACAACTTCTGGAGGAGACCCCTGAAGGTATAAGGTCCTATCTACAGGAAAACTTGCGTCATCCGCTGGAGGGGTGCCTTCTGGTTGGGGACATTCCTGGAGCATTGTTTGAAGTAGGCGCCAAAGAGTTTCCCACTGATTTATATTACACGGATCTCGATGGATTGTGGATAGACTCGGACAACGACATGATCTACGACGAACACTCTGGAGATGTCGCACCAGAGATCTGGGTTGGAAGACTTAAGGTTCCTGATGTCGCAGGTGACGAGGCTTCTGTACTTAATCACTATTTCGCCAAAAATCATCGCTACAGAATTGGAACGCTCTCTCTGCCTTGGTGGCGTGGCCTATTATATATCGATGACAGCGGGACCAGCGCGAATACAGAGGATGACGCAAAGTTTTCTGTAGGCAAAATATACTCTGACATTGTTTTTGTGAGAGACCGAGCGACAACCAACGCCACAGACTACAAAAACAGAATTGACGATCCGTTGGGTTACCAATTGATGTATCTAATGTGCCACGGCACCCATAATAATCATACTTTTATGGTTCCTCCCAAAGAACCGGAAACATTAAATGGATCATGGTTCCAGTGGGAGAGCACCGTCTATTCTTCTGATTATAGGTCTATTAATCCGCGTATATTCTTCTATCATTTTGTGGTTTGCTCGGCTGCCCTTTATAGCGAACCAGATTATTTAGCAGGTTCAGCAGTGTTCGGGAATGACTACGGCCTCCTAGCAGTTGGCTCTACAGAGATTATCCCTACGCTCCCAGTGAGCGTTTTCTATGGATCCTTATCCGAAGGAAAATGTGTAGGTGACGCTTTCCGTGAGTGGTCTGTAGATCTCCATGAGAGGTATAATTACCTTCAACGCCGGTTCTACGGTTTGACACTGATTGGAGATCCAACGCTTCGGTTATATCATGAGGTCCATGATGTAGCTGTGACTGACATTGCCGTTTCTTTGATTAATGTGTCGAGTGAAGAGACTCTGACCGTCGAGGTAACTGTTGAAAATCAGGGAAACTTCAACGAGACTCTCGACGTCAATATCTATTATGATTTCACAATCTTTGACAGCACTGATGTCACTTTGCCTTCTGAAGCAGAAGCAACCCTGACAATCCGCTTAACAAGATTTGATCGGCCCATTTTGGGTTATCACGCCGTAGAGGTGAAAGTAAGCAGTCTTGTA
The DNA here is from genome assembly GCA_964347765.1 of uncultured Candidatus Bathyarchaeia archaeon. Lineage (GTDB taxonomy): Archaea > Thermoproteota > Bathyarchaeia > Bathyarchaeales > Bathycorpusculaceae > CAYGAG01. The sequence continues at coordinate 2,885 of CAYGAG010000053.1, read as the reverse complement.
GGGGAATTGGATATCGATGATAACAGCCTGCTGAGGACTTTCCAAGGCAAAATTGTAGAGTTGCCAGTGCATTCACGAAACACGTTTCTATCCTCGCTAATAAACGTCTTGGCTGCGCTATCGGTTTTCATTGGATGTGGATTATCGACACTTTTTTTCTTGAAAATCTTGATGTCAGAAAGACTGCCATCGCTGAGTTCAATTTTGCGAAGACGAAAATAGCTGCCTATTATATTCAATCTTTTGAGTTAGACAAATATCCTATGGCTTCTTCTGTGTGAAGCCAAAAATCCTTTTCCAATTTTTCTAGTGCCTCTCGAGATTTCAAACCGCGCAGAAGAAGGCTTCCCCCTCCGAACATGGTGGTGAAGAATCCCAGCTTGACAGCAGAACGTGAATGCTCGCTGGTTGAAAACTCGATTAAGAAATCGTTTGGGTCTCCCAGAATTCTCACGTTTACACGGCCAATTATGGCGACACCACGTTGTGGCTTCGCTGAAATTGCATACTCCGACGCAGACCAGTCTTTTGTGGTTATGAAACCTTTGTCCGCAAAAAAATTTTCGACACGTTCACTTAGGAGCGACAAATCAACGTTCTTTCCAACCCACCGTTCCTGCATCTTCGAAACTCCCAAGCCTAAGAGTCTGTTGTCAACGTCTCCTTTAAACGTTCTTTGACAGAAAAACCTAGCGCAAACAGAAAGAATTGCAGAGAAACTTGTACGACCTGCATGTTCGAAACTCATTTTGAAGAAATGAGAAGGTTTATATCTGCATTCATCTTTGAAGACCTGAGGCTTACACAGAACAGGGTGAACGACTGGAAGCCTAGTCAAAGGATGCCGCAAAACATGGTTATGTTAGATGTTCAAGACTTGACAACCCACTATCTTACAGTCAGGGGGCCGGTGAGAGCTGTAGACGAGGTTAGCTTCCAAGTGGACAAGGGAGAGATGATGGGTTTAGCTGGAGAATCTGGATGCGGAAAAACCACGGTTGCGTTATCTCTTCTGAAGATTCTTCCCCAGGGAGGAAAAATCTTGGGAGGAAAAATACTTTTCAAGGGCGAAGACCTCGTCAAATTCAAAGAGTCGCAGATGCGGAATATAAGATGGAAAGGAATATCGCTGGTTTTCCAAGGGGCTATGAACGCTCTCAATCCGGTTTACAAAGTTGGAGACCAAATTGTTGAAGCCATTTCTCTTCATGAACCCGAAGTAGAAAAGAAGGAGACTAGAAAAAGGGTTGAAAAACTCTTGGAGACTGTAGGTCTTGAACCTTCAAGAGCAGACAATTACCCCCACGAGTTCAGCGGAGGAATGAGGCAACGCGCAATGATAGCCATGGCCTTAGCGTGCAACCCAGACCTCTTGATCGCAGATGAACCTGGAACAGCCTTAGACGTAATAGTACAAGCGCAAGTGTTAAGGCTCATGAGAGAACTGAAGAACAGGCTAAACCTAGCGATGATAATGATATCCCACGACCTGTCGATTATATCTGAAACCTGCGACAAAATGGCAATTATGTATGCAGGAAAAATTGTGGAGCAGGGAGACATCTCAACCATATATAAAGAGCCGTTGCATCCCTACACGCAAGGTCTTATAGGCGCTTTTCCGAGCATAAGAGCGGCAAAAAGACGCATGACCTCTATCCCAGGCTTCCCACCCGACCTGTTGAACCCGCCTCCAGCATGCAGATTCCACCCTAGATGCCCCTACGTAATGGATATCTGCAAGAAAGAGGAACCAAAACTGGTGAAGGCGGGAAAACGCTACGTCGCGTGCCACCTCGTCAAAAAAGCATGAAGGGAATTGCCATGACAAATGGAAAGACACTGTTGAAAGTAACAGACCTGCGAAAATGGTTTCCGGTGAGGAAAGGCTTCTTCGAAACCCTTTTCTCGAGAGAACAAATGTTCGTACGCGCAGTTGATGGAATCAGCTTTGAGATAGATAAGGCAGAGATTTTCGGGTTGGCTGGAGAGAGTGGCAGCGGGAAAACAACCACCGGAAGACTTTTGCTGAGACTGATTGAGCCGACCGCTGGAAAAATATTCTTCGGCGACGAAGATGTGACAGCCCTCCCAGAAAAAGAGTTGAAACCGTTGCGTCGCAAGATGCAGATGATGTTTCAAGATCCATACGAGTCTTTGAACCCTAGAATGACGGTGGGCAGCATCGTGGCGGAGCCTCTGAGGGTTCAGAAGACGTTGAGCGGCGAAGCTGAAATAGAGGAGAGAGTGAGAGAGGCAATAGCCGAGGTTGACCTGCTGCCCCCCGAAGAGTTTCTTTACAGGTTCCCTCACGAGTTGAGTGGGGGGCAGAGGCAGAGGGTTTCCATAGCCAGAGCCTTCGTTCTTCGCCCCAAATTCTTGGTTGCTGACGAACCCGTGTCCATGCTGGACGTTTCGATCAGAGCCGGAATCTTGACTATGATGCTTAATCTGGTGGAGAAATTCAATGTTTCCTTCCTATACATCACCCACGACTTGGCTCTAGCCAGACACATGTGCGACAGAATCGCTATCATGTACCTAGGCAAAATAATGGAAATGGCTTCAACAGAAAAAATAGTCTACGAACCTCTACATCCCTACACAAAGGCTTTGATTTCCGCCGTGCCAGTACCCGACCCAGCATCAAAACGAAGCGAAACCGTCATCCCGGGAGAAATCCCGAGCCCAGTCAACCCGCCGCCGGGATGCAGATTCCACACAAGATGCCCAGACAAGACTGGAAAAATATGCAGCGCAAAAGAACCACAATTGATCGACGTCGGAAACGGACACTACGTAGCATGCCACAAACATACGTAGCACACGCTTTTAAGGTTCACACTGGAGTATCGCCGGTCGCCGTCCTCTATGCGGCAGGGTAA
>CAYGAG010000052.1:0-11131 GCA_964347765.1 uncultured Candidatus Bathyarchaeia archaeon | reverse complement strand
CATCGTCTCCACCAAATCGGATAAGATTATCATGAACAGCCCTTGGGTGAAGCCGTCGACAATAGTTGCATTGACGCAGGCTTCGGCAAATACGCCTGAGATCAGAACCGTGTCTGCCCCTTGTTCCCCGATATACTCCCGAAAGTGAGGATCCGCAAACGCGGAGTAAGTGTTCTTTGTGAATATCTTGTCTGATTGATGCACCTTGACTCCACTGTAGAATTGAACGGATTCCTTGACATTCTTGCGAGTGTAGAAGGTTGCCTGCGGGTTCTCACGGTACAAGCGATTGATGTTTTTGGGCAAGAATTCCTCTGTCCAAGGAGTTGCTCGAATCCAGACTATCTGGCCACCTAGTCTGCGATATTCATCTGTAAACTCCATGAGTCGAGGAATCATCTGCCTTATCTTACTGTACGTGATATCTATTTCTGGACGCTCGAAAATCTCGCTGCAACAGACATTTATCGGATCGACCACAATCAAAGGATATAGCCCAACAGTTGCTGTGATGACAGAATCTTCAACCTCTAATCTAGACATTCAGCTTACATACTCCATCTTGAACAGAGTAAATCAACACAGAAGACTGCTTCTACATATAAGAGTAGGCGGAAGCATCTGTCGCGAAGACAAACTAGAGCTCTTCTGCGGGTACGGCTACCAAAGTTTCCATCGTGTACTGGGTTGCGAACCCTGTCTGCATCACAAATTCCATGGCCGCTCTTTCAGTTGGAGCCTCAAAGACTATTATGCTGTCGTATTTGCCGAAAGTGAAGTAGATGCCCTTGATCTTAATTCCCTTGGGGGCCTTCAGCTCCTTCAAGTACTTAACTGCGTTAGCTCCCTTACTTTTAGGCATCACTAAAGTGATGAATAACAAACTTTTCACCACAATTCGATTATTCAGCGACACTTAAAAGAATTCTCGTATTTCATCCGGCAGATGGAAGCAAGGGGATTTCATACGCGCTGATAGACAGTTCTGTCCCCTTATGTAGTCCCTAATTGGAAGAAGAAAGGTGATTCTTCGGAAAGTCATGTTTCAGTATGTGAGGATAGCTATAGCTGGGTCATGATCAAGTATGACACAACTAGCAGGAAGAAGACAGCAATAGGATCACCATCTGGAATATAGTCTTGGACGAACCTGCTCAAGAGGGAATCTAGAGCAAAATTCAGAAAACTGCTGATAAGAATGAACAGGAGGCCCCATCCAAGACTCTTCAAAGGTTCCTTCTTTACGTTCTTCCACTTAATTCCAAGGTTTGCCTTATGAAGTGCAAGATCTATGATGAGTATCACAATTCCCATGTTTATCCATGGAAGAAAAGTAGTTATTAGGTTTAAATCCAAAGCCAAATCCCAATCTGTTCTCATAACTTCTTATTTAAAGAATATTCGAATCCATCAGCTGAGCTGTCACTACGTGGCAGGGATGTCTCCCACAGAGCTTCAAACTGCAAAGTACATTACACATTGAAAGAGAGAGATGCCCCAAATCAGATTGAGAACTTCAAGAAGGTTCAGCGCACGCGGTGTAAATGTGTAAATACTTGCTGTCTGGATAGTTGTACACACGTCAGTTAACGACAAGAGGTTGGCTTTATGAGGTTATTGGGATGAAGGAAACGTGGAAGCATGAATTCATCAGTGTTGATGGATTGCGGATGCATTATGTGACTCAAGGATCAGGAAAGCTTGTGCTTCTTCTCCATGGTTTTCCTGATTTTTGGAGAGTGTGGAGATTTCAGATTCCTGAGTTGGCAAAGCATTTTCGAGTTGTTGCACCGGATTTGCGAGGTTACAACAAGACGGACAAGCCAAGTGGCGTTGAAAATTACAGGTTGAATCTTCTTGCAGGGGATATTCTTGGACTTATTGATGCTTTGGGTGAAACGAGGGCAATGATAGTTGGGCATGATTGGGGTGGAGTCGTAGCTTGGTCTTTCGCAGCGTCTAATCCAGAGCATACAGAGAAATTGGTGATTCTAAATGCTCCTCACCCAAACGCTTACATAAACAAAGCCAAATTTTCGTTTAGACAATTGCAGAAGAGCTGGTATATCTTCTTCTTTCAAACCCCCGACGTTCCAGAAGAAGTTCTGAGTCGAAACGATTACTCTTTCCTGAAAAACATGGTGAAACTGTCTTTTGTGAAGAAAGAAGCTCTCACAGACGAAGATCTAAGACTCTGCGCAAAAGCTTGGTCACAGCCAGGAGCCCTGACAGCAATGATGAGCTACTATCGAGCGAACTTGAATCCCTCCATATTATTCTCAGAAAGAGAACAATATGCTTTCCCAAAGATTACTTCACCAACATTCTTGATCTGGGGCGAACAAGACGTTGCCCTTTCAAAGAGTCTAGTAGAAAACACAGAGGAATTTATCAATGCGCCATATTCGGCGAAATTCATCGCCGACTGCGGTCACTGGATTCAACTAGAACAACCAAAACTCGTGAATGAACTCGTGAACAAGTTCCTCAGGAATTGACTCAGACCTTGGCGCACGCTAGATGTAATAGAAGCTAGATAAATCTAAAAGAACATAGGAACAGATTCTTGGAATCTATCTTAAGTATACTTATCCTAGCAATGTAGGGGAAAAAGAGGATAGTTCAGGAACCAACGGCTCATTCACCTAAGTCCCTGCCCCATCCGAAGTCTAATCAAACCAGCTTTTGCTTCTGTCCACTTATAATATCGCCGACGGAAAGACGCTTTTCCACCGTGGAGAGAGATAAGTTAAAGTGAGAGATCATGACCTACATCGCGCGCGCTAAATACGTTCGAGTCTGAATATGACAGGTCTCAACCCGTCGGTGCAGCAGTGTACAGTGGGCGCTCCTTTCTCCTTTGTTCCCTGTTCCCAGTTTACACCGTACCTTAATGCGGTTACTACCTTGTACATGTCGTTCCAAGCCCAATGACAAAATCCTTCCGGCATCCCACCATCTTCACCAACGACAAACTCCTGATCTATCTCAAATACAGGACAAGCCTTCACATTCTTTCCCAAAGGAGGGATGTCACCAAATAATTCTTTCGAATTCAACTTCTTCAAAACCGTTATCTTCACTTTGCTTCTCCCTACCATAGAATCACCGATCTTCCTTTCTTTCGTTTCTTTATAATTCTTATCATACAAGAGGCGTGCCCACGAGATTTCGAGGAAATAGAGAATCTTGGGGGCAGCCGATCAACAACTATTCTGCGCAAGGATGACCTTTAGACTCCGGATGACACTCAGCTATCTTTTCGGGTGAACACTTCTTAGGATCTTTAACCTTTCTCTCAGGATGTGCACAACATGATTTCTTGTCACACACGATCGTGACCTCTTATGCAGGAAAATCCGAATCTGACCATATAAATCATTTGGGTCCTTATTGCCGTCTACTCAAGCAGCTTTTCACAATAGAGAAGCCTAGGCTGAACGTGAAGATTAGCTTCAGAGCTTCTTTCTAGGGCATTCGCATGCAAAACCTGAACCAGATTGAAGAATCGGATATCATTCATAGTAGCTGAAAGTTCTTTAGAGAAATCATATATCAAAGTACTAATTGGAACGTATAAGATTAGCAATTAAGACCTGATGTAATCAATCGTCATCCCAGATGTCAGTCAACACGCGCGCGCAAAAATGACGATCTATCATCAAGATGACATCAGATTCATCTCAATTTACCCAGACAATTTGAGGAACCTCGACTGGATCTTCAGCAGAAAACTCAAAAGTGTCACAGGCTTTGAACTTCCTAGCTAACTGGCAACTCACGCGCTGCAATTTTCTTCACAGATTTGCGCGAACTACCAAGTATGGAAATCTTCACAGTCACTAAGGGTTAAATAAGTAATCTCTAACACTTACTCGAAGGTTTTTTCGGTGAAGCCAATTGTCGCAATTGTTGATAATCATTCTTTCACTAGAGCTATTGACATCATCGGTGGCATAGAGGATCTAAATACTCATGAAAAAAAGTTGGTCATCAAAGTTGGCATTTATAACACTGATACAGGAATCTGCAGCACAGTAGATACGCTTAATTCAATCATTAATTCCTTTGACAACGCACTAGAGATTCTAGTAGTGGAATCAGATAACTACGCGGGACCGGGATTGAACCGATTGGAACTATGGAAAGACTGCTACAATAGCAAGGTCGCTCCATTCAATCTATCGGATGACAAGGATACAAGAACAGTTGAGGTTGCTGGAGAAAGTGTGTCATTGTCCCATATACTCTTTGAGTCAAATACTTTCATTAGCACTCATGTTCCCAGAAGATATGAGGATGCGGGAAATGAGGATCTTATGAACATGGGTTCCATAATCAAGAACTTGCTAGGTTTGATCCCAGACAAGAAAAAGTTCAGATTTCACGAACGGCTACCTTCTGCCCTGCTAGATATGTATGAGGCAATCGGAGGGATAGATATCGCAGTATTGGATGGAACTAAGGTTTTTCTAGGACGTAAAAAGAAAAAAATGACCGTCTCTCCAAAACTACTCTTGGTAGGTAGAGATGCATTTGCAGTTGAAGCTGTTGGAGCCCGCCTAGTTGGCTTTGATCCAACAGAGATGCCTGTGCTACAAGAAGCTAGGAATCGCGGACTGGGTGAAATCGACGTTGACAAAATAAACATCATTGGGAACCTCGAAACCGCAAGAAACATGATAATAGAGGAGTTTAGCAAATTATCTCCTAACGCGCACGTGTAAGGGGGTATGATAGGGATATGGTCTGTTGTAGATTTCCTATGTAGCGCGCGTCGGACATGAAAAGAAGTATGAGAACTAGAACTGAGACTGGAATAGGTGTTTCTTGATCTCGGATAGAGGATCTGAGGATTCTCATATTTTCATAGCTTCTTCCCTATACAACATTCAGCCACCTCCGCAGCGCACGCACGCGTCGTATGGGGAATATTCATAAATGTTACAGTGTTAACTTATGTAGTGGATTATTCCAACGATCGATGAAATAGTGCGGCGCTGGTCTAGACAGAAGGTTTGTGAATGACAGCTAGACATAAGATTATTACGAGAAAACTTATTCTCGGGATCATCATAGTAGCAGCTATAGCAAGTCCTGGAATAACCTCGGCCGAAATCATATTTCAGCCTCAAGAAAATATTGATTCAAGAATTAATGAATTAATGTCCCAAGGCGACATTCCTTCTCTTGCGGCGGGAATTGTTATTAACGATACTTTAGTATGGTCCAAGGGTTATGGTGATCAACCTGACCTAGATACTGTTTACATGATTGCCTCTATAACTAAAATATTCACAGCAACAGCTATAATGCAACTCTATGATAATGGTACGCTTGATCTGGATACGGACATCAATAATTACATCCCTTTTGGCGTTCGGAATCCTAACTATCCAAGCGATCCAATAACCATCCGAATGCTGTTAACTCATACATCAGGAATAAACCATGGTGTTTCTGACGAAATACTCTGGGATTGGGATGTAGACATGATCAATTGGCAAAACATCAAAATGGGGTGGAATTTTACTCCATGGGATCCTCGTCCTACACTCGGAGAATTCCTAAACGGATCGCTAAATCCTTCTGGAGCATACTATGCACCAGAAAATTGGCAATCAAGACCTGGTACCCGTTGGGGATATTCAAACACAGGATTTCTTCTACTTTCATACCTAGTTGAACAACTTACAAACCAATCATATGCAGGATATTTACAAAAAAATGTTTTTGACCCATTGGATATGACCAGCACAGGATTCAATTACACCGATTTCACAGGTAGAAACGCTATTCCTTATGAACTAAGAAACAACACAAATGATGCATATCCTATATACAATCAACATAACTTAGGAGCGGGAGCATTAAGGAGTACAGTACCAGATCTAGCAAATTTTCTAATCGCTCATATGAATCAAGGTAGCTATAACAGTACACCAATTCTTCTACCTCAAACGGTTGATTTGATGCAGACAAGGCATCTATACACGTGGGGTACAGAACTCTGTGGTTTCCAACGTTATGGACAAGGTTTAGGCTGGCCCCTTTTCAGAGGCAATATTATTGGACATAGTGGAGCAATCCATGGTTTTCTTGCGCAAATAGCGTTTAAAACAGTGAATAATGGAAAATATGGGATAGTGTTTATGGTAAATCGAGGTGTTACTTTAGTAGAAGATGACTATTTGGCGAATACATTCTTCCCATCCATGATTGATCTACTTCTTGATGAAGCTGCTAGGCTTTTTTCATTATACAAGCAACTAGCCATACTGAGTTCCCCATTTGCTGCAGTCCCCTTCACCATTAACGAACAGCCACAATCAACGCCATACCAAGAATCCCTAATTCAAGATTCATACGTCATCGAAATGCCTGAGACTCATGGCGAATACAACTGGGCACACTGGCTTGAAGACGGCGATACCAATAGAACAAAGGTAGTCATCGTGAACACTAGTATTACGTTGACAGGCGTGTTCTGCCATTTCTGTGACTTGGACAAGAATGGATGTGTTAACATGAAGGATATAGCAGTCGCCGCTTCAGCGTTCGGTTCCGATCCAAACCACCCGAGATGGAACCCTAACGCAGACATAAACAGAGATAACAAAGTAGACTTAATGGATATAGGAAACACAGCCAGAAACTTCGGAAAAACCTAGTCGTCCCGTATTCGAACTCCCTCAAACCCAAACCCCAGAGAGTTAGCGCGTGAGGGCGACTAAGAACAAATAGAAATAATATTTAACAAATCTAATCTTATAATGCCTAATGATAGTTTCTTTGAACTTTATTCTCATAAAAGTTATATACTCCTTATTGGTCGCGCGCGCTGAAGGAGAGCAATGCGACGACCAATAAAGCTTTTAGCTTCCGCATTCCTAATCGCCTTAGGATATGATGGTGAAGAGCTACAAATGGGAAGAATATTGGCGCAGCCTCCTCTTTTGTTTGACTTAGACTAGGTGTTCTGCACAAATAGTTACATTTTATACAAAATAGTTACCTTGCCGTTCTATGTTATGGCTATAACTCTACTCAAATATGGTGTCGGTGTTGACAGAGAAAGGGTTCTGGAGGCAAGAAAGAAAGCTGAGGAAATAGTGAAGGTGAGTCCCTTTGAAATGATTATGGGTGAGAGAGGGATGGGGGAAGGATATGACGGGGTGACCATCTCGCTTCACAAGGATTATGGATCCTATCTAGAGTTCAAAACATGGTTGAGGCACTGGCTTCCCGTGGCAGCAGTGAAAATCGGAAGTTTCCTTTTAGACCTAAGCGACCCTCTTCATTATCGACCTTTGACATTCTCAACACTAGCCGAGCATTTGCTTTCACTCTAGGAAGAGGAGTTCAGACTGTCCAGTCTGATGGGTCCACCTTCAAAAGTCTCTTCCACAAGTCATAAAGCTGAAACTGAGTACACTGAGCCTAGAGCAGGAGTAGTAGCCGAATGAAAGGTGTCGTTGTTGACGTTGATGACACGTTGATAGATACTGGGCTAAGAATTCAGAAGGTCTGGGGTCTCTTGCTGAATCGTGAAATCCCACTAGAAGTTGTAGAAGCGCAAAGCTTAGAGCAGATCTTCATGAAGTTTGCTTCTCGAGAACAGAAATCCAGAGTGAAAGAATATCAGAAACGTTTCTGGGACATTCTACTGTGTTTGGAAGAAGCCGGAGCTAAATCACTCGAACTGCATAGACCGATTCCTTTTGCAGCCGATGTGCTCCAGGCTTGGAGTAAGAAAATCCGGATAATCTATCTTACAGGAAGAACTGAAAACATGAGATCTCTGACTCTAGATGAATTGAAAAGATTCGGATTCCCAACAGAAAACACCGAACTGGTGATGTTCAGTCCCACAGACTATGCCCGACCAAAAGGAGAGGACACTTCTGGACCAACCCAAATTGACACGAAAACCAAGCTCTTCTCAGAAATATGTGCCACTTTCAGCATTGTCCGGGTGATCGACGACTACCCAGGCTACTTTCCAATATTCAAGGAATTTAACATTCCGGACAGAATCGGCTATCTACGCCCAAAAAAACACAAACCACAGCAATACTTTGAACAAGGTGCTACAAGAGTGATAGAAAGCTGGAAAGAGCTGCAGGACGATGCGCCGATGTCAGAATAAGTGCACCTGCTATACGCGCTGCTTCGAGAAGAAAATGGGAGAAGACTGATCAAACCTAAAAGGTTTTGACAATATGACCTAGCTATCGGGGCAATCCTTACAGGTCAGAAAGAAGTACAGAACATTCAGAGGAAAAATGATGATCGTTCAAGAGATCAGAGAGGAGCTGAGGCAGCATGCTGATCTTGGTGAGGAGAAGAAAAGGACACGTTGGGAGAAGACGTACTGTGAGAGTCCGAGGCTCTATGGAATTCCGACGCCTGCTGTCAGGAAGCTATCATCGAGGTTCTTTCAGAAGGCCAAGAATAGACCCAAGCATGAAATCCTGCAATTGTGCAGTGATCTGTTGGAATCTGGCTATTCAGAGGAGCGAACCATAGCATTTGACTGGGCTTTCCGTCTTAGAAAAATTTATGATGAGTCCGATTTCCAACTCTTAGAATCATGGTTGAAAAGACACGTGCATAGCTGGGGAGCGTGTGACGACCTCTGTACACATGCATTTGGGGCTTTCGTTTTTCAGTTTCCCAGTTTCATTGAGAAGACAATAGAATGGACGAGATCTACAAATCGTTGGATGAGGAGAGCCGGTGCAGTTGTTCTGATTTATTCAATAAGAAGGAAGAAGAATCTCGGAGCCGTCTTTGAAATTGCAGATATCCTCTTGACTGATGAAGACATAATGGTGCAGAAAGGCTACGGTTGGATGTTGAAGGAGACAAGTAACAAGTATCCAGAGGAGGTTTTCGATTACGTTATGAAGAACAAGGAGGAGATGCCTAGAACAGCACTGAGGTATGCTATTGAGAAACTATCTCCTAGACTCAAGAGAGAAGCAATGAAGAAGCCGTGAGCATCGTTTAGCGATCCAAAAAGCGCGCGCAGCGTCTTTCTTTTCGGCTTATAACAAGCCAGAGTGGAGATATCTCTTGAAGACCCTCTCTTTTCTGTGTATGGAATCATGGTGGACAGTGTTCAACACGTTACGGTTGTCTGAGCTATTCAGATCCCCATTTCAGCTTCTTGGCTACTAATAGCGTACTCACGGATAGCCACGAAAGCAGTGAGATGAGCGACAGAATCGGGTTGCATGCAGTTGGAGTATAGGTTACCCATCGTGCCATTTCCATCAAAGAGACTGTTGGCATGACCAGACTGGTTTCCCTCAAGAGGGCAGGTAAGAAGGCCAAAGGATAGTACACGGGGGGCAGAAAAATCGTGAGAGTGTACAGTGGGTTGGTGATTGCTGATATGTTTGTAGGGTTCTTCAACCGTAGAATGATAGACAGAGACAGGAATGATCCAAGGATCATGGACACAACAGCGACGAACATCAACGGCAGCAAAAGTGAAAGCTTCATACCTATTGTTGCTGCTACTGCTATTGACATGACTAGATTGACGAGGAAATATGGTGTCAGCCCCACGATCTGGCCCAGGAAGTATATTGGGAGAGTGATAGAAGAGGCTACATTGGAATCATAGATGAGATCCACTCTTTCCCAGCCTATGGACTGTGCAACCGTGTTCAGTCCAAGTGCCCATGAGCCAGCGACAATATACACCAATACCAGATTCTCTAGAGCACGTGTGCTTCCCCAAGCATACATAGTCAGTGCCCACGCTGAAACACCAATGATTGATTGGGCCATCCAGAGAGGCTGCCTCTGAATTCCTTTGATGCGAATTGCTGCAACTCCCAAGATCTGCCTTATCGTTCTAATCATACGGCTCATCTCCCTTGATCAAGTGCAGATACACATCTTCAAGTCCAACCTTATTCACTGAGGCTATGCCGGTCAGATCGAGGAACTCAGACAGAAATTCCTTGATTTCATCTTGATCCTTCGCATATACTACAAGCCTGTCGCCTATGTCAATAGACTTCTTCAAGCACCGATCTCCTAACGCTTCTTTCTTGATTGTAATTCTGTATCTGCTGGGCAGACTGTCAATCAGTTTCTGAGGGTTATCACTCACAAGGTTCTGTCCTTCTTTGACAAATATAGCAGTATCTGCAAGTGTCTCAGCTTCCTTCATGTCGTGAGTAGTAAGCAACACTGTCGCTCCGTCTTTCAAGGCATCCCTAACGATCTTCCATGTAGCATAACGCGCTTCAACATCAAGCCCGGTTGTTGGTTCATCAAGGAAAATCAGGTCAGCGTTTGTAGACAATATAATGGAAACTGCTACTCTCCTTCTTTCTCCCCCACTCAAAGCCCAGCATGACCTGTCCTTACAGTTCTCAAGCCCCATTTTTTCAATCCATTCTTTGGCATCTAGACCAGCTTCGGCGATGGGGGCTCCTCTTGCGACAAGGTTCCATTTGATCGATTCAGCGGGGGTCAAATTCCTGTTCACTTCGTATCCTTGCGGCAAGTAGGCTATTCTCTTCCTGATCTTCTTGAAATCCGTCAGAATATCCATACCCAGGACCTCTGCGCTGCCTCTTGAAGGTTTCAGTAGTGTGGACAGGATTCTAACCGTGGTTGTTTTTCCTGAACCGTTTGGGCCTACCATAACGGTAAGCTTGCCCCTTTCAAGAGCCAATGACATGTTCTTCAACCCCCAACTTTCACCGAATCTCCTGCCTAAGCCATCTGCTACTGCTATCAGCTCAGCCATATCAATCCATTTCCACTGTACTGGCATCCCAATACTATAACGTAACTCACTTGATGCAATCACAATAGGTGACCATTGCCTGCACGTATATTGAAGCCAACATTGCATAGACAGATCCCTAAAATCTTCACAATAGGCGCGCTCGAGTATAGGACAGATTTGACAAGTTTATCAAAAAGCTATTATTTGAGCTATTACCCTAATTTTCCTGGAAAAGAGGGGGGAGGAGTGAGATGTCAAGATTTGTGTTGCCCATAGCTTCTCTAACAGCTTTCACGTTACTATTGTCTCTGTCTTATTTGGTTGTAAGCGAGAGCGGTCCTGTTAGGCTTTACGTGGATCCTGAAAGCATAATTG
>CAYGAG010000051.1:5494-11194 GCA_964347765.1 uncultured Candidatus Bathyarchaeia archaeon | reverse complement strand
TGTACCGTTGACGTCGAGAGAAAAACGATGAGGTTTTGTCAATAAACCAAGCCTTCACATGCATATGAGTAAACAATAAGATTATCGGAGCCAAAAGTAATGAGCAAAGCGAAGGCAAGGAAGAAAGTACCAAGGTTCTTTAGCAATAACACGCGTACGCATAGCGTTGCCAATTATTGCTTCCTCTTCCGTTTTTGAAGTCATCTAAACACCTCACAGAAATATCGATTTTGATCTTATAAGACCCATCGGACAAATAGTGAAATGCTATCGGACAAACATTAGATATTCTTTGTCTTTTAATCTCGTTGCGTGGCCAAACACAGCCTTGGTATCCCCGGAGATGATTTTGGTAATCGTGTTATGGACCTCCTTTAGTAGTCCTAGAATATTGAAATTTTTGGTAAGCCACCAAAAAAAGGTTAGGGTGTTTGGTAGGCTGCATTGAAATCATAGACTCCTAAAGGGTCCGTCATGTTCACTGTGAAATAGGCCCTGCCGAAATTATCAGTCGTCTCCGTAGATATAACCACATCGTTCTTCAACAAGTCTATTGGAACGTCAACAATGGGAATCATATAATCAATACTGAGGTAAGCGGTGAAAGTAACATTTGTGTACCGGGACACTTGCGCCTGATCCACTTCCAGTTCTAATATGTACTCGGTGACGGTGACTGTGACGATGTTGCTGTAAATATAGTAGGCTGCTGTTCCCGCTGCAATCAACGCCATTACTGTTAGGACGATTATGATTTTTGTTATCTTGTTCATTTCATGTTTCGCTTCCGTTTTTTCTGAATGACTCAGTAGATTGCGTAGAGTACAATGGCGACGAAGAGGATTTGCCCTGTCAAATAAGGTACATTCATGATTTAAGAAAGGGTAGAACGATAATTTAACGGTTACTGGAAGGTTATTCTAGAATTAAACTCCCATCTTTCTGCTAATCCTTGCGAACCCATCTTCGCATACCAAGCCGCAGTCTCACATCTTCCCAAGCAAAAAACTTTAATCTTTCTGGATTGACACGTGTCGGAAACTAGTTTTAAGAATCTATCAGCGTCTAGCGCGCTCTTCTAACAGGTCCATTAACGCCCCCTCTTTCTATCACAGTTAGGATACCCGAACCGCTCAGAAAAGCAAGTCTCCGCAAAAGCTTTAGGCAATCTCAAAGGAATAGGCGATTAGCACAATAGATTGGGGGGGTGTTATGTATGAGTGTCGAAAGTCAGCTAAGAAAGAAAGAACCCGAGCAATTGTAATAGCCTCATTCGAGATAGTCTTGGGTGCAACAATGGTTTTCATTGGTTTTCAATTTCTTTCTGCGACTGAATCTTTCAAGTATGCTCTATATGAATTGGAGAAGTTAACCTCCACTCCTGAATATGTTGTAGGCTTACTCAAAGCAGCATTGGCTGGTTCTTTAGCAACGGGGTTTTTCGCTTTTGTTCATGGAGTAAAAAGAGCTGTCGATAATCTGTTGAACGCGTGGGCCAAATCTGCGATACTCGATGAATCAAAATAATCTAGGTCTCCGTGTATCCAGTAGCACGCATGCTTCCTTTTTTTCCTCAGAAATTGGGGCTTTCTATCACAGTTAGGGTAGCCCAAACCTTTCAAAAATGTGAGAGATGAATGAGATGTAAGAAAGCTCGATTATGTTTCCTCAGAGTCAATGTCACGTTGAGGCTTAAATAAGGTGAAGGCAGAAGAGAAATGTTGGATCAGAATTGGAAACGAGAAACAAATTAGAAGAAGCAAGATATTTGAGCGTGAAAAAGCTTGAGAGCTGGCAGAAGTTTAGAAGACGTATGAGGAGTGTTGAGAAGACTCTTATTAGACATAACTTGCTGGAGAAAGCGATAAACCATGAAGACGTGTCAACGTGTCCTCTCTGCAATGAAGGGTTTTTTGAGGGAGACCATGCTGTATTCTATATAGGCCCGATGCATCGCCGGTGTTTTGATAAACTCAAAAAGGGCAACCCAGAAAACCCTTGAAGAAAGAGACTACTGGATAGACTGATAACCACAACAAAAAGGAGTTTTACCATCATTATATTCGGAAATTATAAATCTACTTACACTAACTAAGAGTTTGAAGTAGGTGACTTTACAGGAAATGGGAGAGGGATTGGTGAGATTTAGCGCTTTGTTTACCGCAGGAGCGGTGGTTCTAATCATCGGCTTCATCCTTCAATGGGTCCCACATTCAATCGTCCTCGGACTGGAAGAAAGACTGGACGATACAGACATAACGCAAGATGAACGGACCAAAGTTCAACGTGCCCTAAGCTCTTGGAGAGTGATGCAGATGACCACGTTTAAACCTTGTCAACCATACTCTTCGCAACTGGAATAATAATACTCGTCTACTCCATCGTATCAGGAATCTTCACAACAGTAACCAGCTACAAGCTCGTCAGAAAAGAAGAAGAATAATTCATGCCTTCGCATGTGCTGGAAGATTCAACTTCTACTACTTGGAAACTTATGCATACTGCATATCAAAAATAGAGGAAGGGGTACATAGATAGAGCTGGAGAAATTCTCTTGTCTTTAGAGTCTGATCTTAAGAAAGTAATAGGGAATATCTGGTTTGCCAGAGGGCGTCTCGAAGCAATCAGCAAACATGAAGTTGTCTCAGAGAGAGCAAGATTAGTTAAGAAGATATTGAGTGCGTTTGCGAGATACGATTCAGGAGAGAACGAGTTTTCAGAACGATTGGTATTAGACAATTATTATGGATCGCTGCAACGTTTCCTCGTAGGCGATGACTTGGCTTCTATTCACCTTTCCTCAAAAGCAATGGAGGTAGCCTTGCTCATGAGCATCAGAACTCCGTCTCAGGAAGAGAAAAAGAGAAGAAAAGGAAGGCTTAAGACATTTGAAGCCTTACGTTCAATTGCAATTGATAGGAGACTCATAAAGACTCAGGAAGGTGTTGATGCCTCTCGAAGAGTCATTGACAGAAGAAACATGGCAGTGCATGACGCGATTCTGAAGCAGGCAATAGAGATCGAGCAATCGCGATGGTTGAAACGCATGTTAAGCAGACTGCCTGCGAAATCTAGAAAACTCTTTGCGCAAATTATCTTCTTGAGGCTGCGTGACAGAGTAAAGCAGTGGGAATCCCTGCCAGACTTCAGCTGGTATGTCACAAGAAGATCTCACCATGTAACCAGAGAATTGTTGGAAGATTTCTTTGGAATCCTTGATCAAAAAATCAAAGAGTTCAGAAAGCTTCCTGAGAAGAGTTTGATTTCCACCATGAAACGACTTCCAACAATAATTCAAGATGTCAAAAAGTCTATTTTGCGTGGCGAAGCCAGTTTCATGAAACATTGCGCAAGAGAAAACCTAGAAGACGTCAAAGTAGTGCTAGACGATATCTATGAAAACAAGTTACTTCTAGGGTGAATTCTATTGCCAACCTACTACCTCTGCATACGCGTGCGTATGACGTGGTCGAATTCATTATAAGAATCTACGTTCTAACACTTGGAATTATAAGCTGCAAAGCTTAGAACTATAGTTGAAGATGCGGTGAACCTTGAGCCGTCAAGACGAGGCTGAGTTCGAGTATGCTCTTCGAGGCAAGGCTTGGCAGGTTTACTGGCTTCTCTTGAAAAGAGGCCGCTCGTTCAGCATTAGAGAGGTTCAGAAGGCCTTACGTTTCAGTAGTCCAAGCGTGGCGCATCACCATCTCGAACAGCTTCGGAAACTGGGCCTAGTTCAGAAGCATGAAGCGCATGGTGAATACTCGCTTGTCGATGAGGTGAAGATCGGTGTGCTTCGACATTTCGTCAAGCTGGGAAGACTGCTATTTCCCCGCTACTTCTTCTATGCAGTCTTCTCAACCGTTTTCTATGCCCTCTACCTTCTTTTCTTTGTCCAAGGGGTCACCCGTGAGAACTTGTTCATAATGACTTTCGGAGCTATTGTCTCCTTCATTTTCTGGTACGAAGCAGCTCGAGTATGGGCTTTACGACCGTACTAACTTTTAGAACAAGATGTTCCAAAGCTTAGCATAAAATACGCTAGAGACCCTAGTAAATATCTAGTGACTTAGATATGGAAAGTAAGATCAAGAAACATTCCCTCATTTACGGAGTTGCAGCCATTCTGCTTGCCTCAGTTCTAGCTACAGTATTATTCAACGTCAATATCATACAACCTGAGTATGTCCCAGGTGCTTCTCCTGTCTCTGCGCCACAATTCCCTCTTCTTTCTGCTTTTCAGTCTGATGAAGAACTGAAGAACTTTCTGAAAGCGAATTCCAAGAATCAGGGGCCATTCTGGATTTATGGACCTGAGGATGTGAGGCTTCAGACTTCGCTTGACAGCACCTTTTCGTTTGAAGGCGGAACCTTGACGAGCAATGCTTTTTCACATTCAACCACAAATATTCAAGTTGCAGGAGTAGACGAGGTGGACATCGTGAAGGTTGATAATAAAGGCTACATGTACGCAGTGTCCGGTAACGCCGTCTATATTTTGAAGGCTTATCCTCCCACGCAAGCCGAGATAGTTTCGAGAATTACGTTTGACGATCTGTATCCGATTGGAATCTTTGTCAACGGCGACAATCTGGTAGTTCTGGGATCAGAATATCAATTGCCAACAGTTTATGATAGATATTATGTTACCGACATCAAGACATTCATGAAGGTGTACGATGTCAGTGATCCAGATAAGCCGATGCTCTTGCGTGACCTCAGCATTTCAGGTAGCTATTTCAACTCAAGAATGATTGGCAGCTACGTCTACTTCGTTGTCAGCGAAGCAGCTTACTTGGTCAACGAAACGCTTTCTCTTCCAGAAATCAACTCTGACGGAAAAGTGATTCAGATAGATCCTACTGAGATCCGCTACTTCAACGGGACAGATGACTATTATCAATACACGACGTTCATCGCCGTGAACGTGCGGAACGTAACAGAAGCGCCTGTCTATTTGCCAATTATGCTGGGCGGCACATGTAACATGTATGTTTCACTCAGCAACATCTACGTGACCTATCGAAGCTGGTATTACAATGGTAACACCACTATCTACCGGATACGTGTGCAGGGCAGTAACATGACGTGTGAAGCTAGAGGCACAGTGCCCGGACATGAGCGCAACCAATTCTCAATGGACGAGTACAATGACTACTTCAGAATTGAAACGACGTCATGGACGCAGGACTGGACTACTCAGACCAATCTCTACGTGCTGGATATGAATCTAAGCATGGTTGGAAAGTTGGAAGGACTTGCGCTTGGCGAAAACTTCCATTCTGCCAGATTCATGGGCGACAGAGCCTATTTCGTGACTTTCAAGAAGACTGATCCGTTGTTTGTAATAGACGTGAGCCAGCCAACCAACCCGTCAGTTCTGGGAGAACTGCACATTCCAGGATACTCAGATTATCTGCATCCTTACGACGAGACGCATCTGATCGGTGTAGGCAAGCATACAGTGGAAGCGGAAGAAGGAGACTTTGCATGGTATCAAGGAATCAAGATCTCTCTCTTCGACGTGAGCGATGTTACAAACCCGTTGCAGTTAGACAATATAATAATAGGTGAGAGAGGCTCAGACTCACCAGTTCTATATGATCACAAGGCGTTCCTCTTCGACAGACCCAAGAATCTTCTCATCATGCCGATTTTGGAAGCAAAAATAGACAGAAGCAAATACCCTGGCGAAGTTCC
>CAYGAG010000051.1:0-5484 GCA_964347765.1 uncultured Candidatus Bathyarchaeia archaeon | reverse complement strand
CGCCTATGGCGAACCAATATGGCAAGGAGCATATGTCTTTGATGTCTCACTATCCCACGGCTTCATCTTGAAAGGAAGGATAACGCACCTGAAGACCGGAATGAGCATCTATGAGGAAAGCTACTGGGTCGGACGCTCATTATACATAGAAGACGTGCTCTACACTGTTTCCAGCCACAAAGTAAAGCTGAACGTGCTTGACGACCTGTCACCAATACTAGAGATCGAGCTTCCCTAAACCCCTCTTTTTGTACGCTCAACTTCCCGTATTCTTTTCAAGGGCAACCTTCGTTTCGTTATCGTATTGAAGAGACATTCTTCTAACCAAGACTCAAAAAGTCTTGTTTACAGATTGTGCGTCCTTGATTTGCATCAGATCCGCAGACAGTTCGGAGACTACATCTTAGTAGGCCAGGCTTCTTTGGCCCAATAGGGCTTTCTAACAAATGAATACACGTAGTGGCTAGCTATGGCTCCGTGAGCCGCAGCAACTGTAATCAGACGAAGCCCACTATGTGTAACATCGCCTACGGCAAAGATTCCTTCAACATTTGTTCTCTGGGCACTGTCTGTCTGAATGAACCCTCTTCTGTCCATTCTTAATCCAAGATCTTTGGTAGGTTCAGTGTTGGGCAAGAGTCCTACTGCAATTACAACAGCATCAACTCTCTTTTGCAGTTTTCTTCCTCCATGTTTTATAAAGGCTCTTTCAACTCTTTTACGCCCCTTGAATGCCACGACTTCCCCATTGAGAATCATGTCAACCGCTCCGCTTCTTTTAACCTTCTCTACATTCTCATCAAATGCGCGAAAACCTTCACGCCTATGAACCAAGGTTATCTCATCGGCTAGGTTGAGCAATTCAATAGCCGCATCAATAGCTGTATCTCCACCTCCAACGACCAAAACTTTCTTTCCCAGAAATTCCTCTGGATGCGATGGGAAGTAATATATCCCCTTGCCTTCCTTGGCAAATCTCGTTTCATTAGGTATTCCTAACCGTCTAGGTCTAGTCCCTGTTGCGACAACAATCGCTCTCGATTGGTGGCGTCCCTTGCTTGTAGTCACTGTCACATCTCTTGAAATCTCTGAGACAGTCTCTTGCCTCACCGTGACGCCGCTGAATCGAACATGTCGCAGCCAATTCCTAATTAGCTCAATAGCTACTATTCCTTCTGGAAACCCAGGATAGTTTGGAATAGTTTTGTTAGGATAAAGAGTTGCAGGCAAACCTCCCAACCTGTCCCCTTCAAGAAGAAGAACTTTCAAGTGCCTCGTCGCACACATAATAGACGTGTTTAATCCAGCAGGACCACCGCCTACAACAATAACATCAAAATCTTCAGCTTCAAGCAAACCTTTGACCCTCTATCAAAACACATATCATAATTTCATCTTAACAGTTTCGTCAGCCAATCTCTTCATTCTTCTTTCAATATTCAGATTTCTTTGTTCCATCCTGTCAGGATCTTCACAAGTCACATCTACTGCTCTAGGATTTGGATTGCCGAAAAAGGGTTCGTCAACACTCGCAGGTGTCCTTGAGATATAGGAGTCTAATGTTATTTCCAGATCTGACGTGACTGCGGATACATGGTGCAGTCTACTCGCCTTTGAATACTGGTCTTCTTTTTTCAATGAAGGCTTTCATTCCTTCTTTCTGGTCATGGGTGTCGAAGCATTTTGCGTAGAGCTCTAGCTCTAACTTGTCTCCTTCTTCAAGCATCAAACACGTACTATGATTTATGAGTATCTTGCTGAATCCTACAGCGATCGGTGCTTGAGTGAAGATCTTATGCGCCAGATTCTTGGTTTCTTCCAATAGATCTTCATGTTTTGTGACCTTGTTAACAAGCCCGATCTGATAAGCTGTGTTTGCGTCTAGTGTCTCTCCTGTGAAGAAGAGGTACTTGGCCCTTTTTGGTCCTATGATCTTGGACAATCGTTGAGTTCCGCCAAACGGTGTCAGGATTCCGATGCTTGGTGGCGGTTCCCCAAAGATTGCTCTTTCTGATGCCACAGTAAGGTCGCACGCGATAGCCAAATCGCATCCAGCTCCAAGGGCTAGACCGTTTACTGCTGACAGAACTGGTTTTTGCAGGCTTTCCATCTTTTTCAGCACTCTGTGTGCAAGACGACCGAATCTTTCTGCTTCTCTGCTTGTCATCTGCATCATTTCTCTTATGTCGCCTCCAGCGCTGAAAGCCCGTTCACCCACGCCTGTTATGATCAAACCTTTTCTATGAGGATCACTGGCGAATTTGTCGAAGAGTGTTGCCAATTCAGTGAACGTTTTTTCTCTTAATGCATTCAACACTTTTGGACGGTTTAGCTTCACAATCTGAAGTTCATCTTCTGTCTCAACAACTAGATCTTCAGAGGTCAAGACTAGTCACCTCCCAGATTAGCATGCAAACATGAGGCATTTATCTCCATCTGTGAAAGAATGCTATTTGATTAGTGTACACGCTTTGCGGAGATCTCAATCCGACACTTCAAACGTCGAATCGATCACTGATAATCCAGTAAAAAGTCGATCAAGAGAGAATAAGAGACCTATCTGGATAGGGCGAAGGCAAGATTGATCCTAGATTGTTATGCCGTAATTTGCCGGGTCAGTTTGGTTACTGCGCATTCGTCGCCGAGCCACCACATGCATCTTTTCTCTTGACAGCCCATTGAGAAGCCCTCCTTCACTGTGAGTGGGCATCTCCGTCGATAGCGTTTCAGTCTGTCGTAGTACAAGTCGACCACTTTCTTGATGCGTTTGGGAGCGTTATTAATTGAAGACCCATTCAGAAACTCAATTACCTCCTCGGAACGAACTAGGTCCGTCAGGGTAACCAGACCGACCAGCTGCCCGTCTTCAACTACTGGAAGCTTCTTTATTTTCCGCTTAAACATGAGTTTTGCAGCTTCACCGACTTGTGTGGCAGGTGCTGCCGTAATGAGCGGCTTCGACATTACGTCTGAAATCCTTGTCTTTTCAGACTTCTTCAGTTGAGGTACTACCCTCTTCAAGATGTCTCTTTCAGTCACCATGCCAATCGGCTTCCTGCTATTGACGACAACAAGACAACCAATTTCATGCCTATTCATAAGATTGACAGCCTTTTCCACGGTAACACTAGTCTTCACAGTCACAACATCTGTTGTCATGATTTCCTCAAGCTTCAATGGCATCAGGAGCACTCAATGATTACCTTCTTTTTCTCATCACCATAAACATTATGAATCTAGGATGTAGATTCACACATAGCATTTCGCGCTGCCCCAGAAGGACCGAGTGCATCATAATGCTTACAAGAAAGAGTCTCGAACACCTAGAGGATTGGGTCGCAACCACGCCGGGGGGATGAAACCACGTGCAGATAGAAACAACAAAATGGGAAAAATTCAATGTAGAAATCTGAAATAGAGGGAAAGTCGTAAGGGATTAAGCAAGACATTCTCAAAAAAAGGGAAGCTCTGGGTTTGAGTGAATAACCATGCGTAAAGGACGAGGATACGGATCGCATTCTTTTCTCAACGAGTACATCAGCGAGAATGGATGCAGAAAGATCATGGAGATTGGCGTAGCAGATGGTGAAAATGCAAGAACGATGGTGATGGTTGCGACTCAAAGTTTTTCGCCTGAAGAAGTTGAGTATTACGGTTTTGATCTTTTTATGGACAGTTCAAGGATGATACAAGTAAGAAGAAAATTGGAGATGACAAGATGCAAATTCAGACTCTTCAAAGGTGATTCTGTTGAGACTCTTCCCAAAGCTTTGAAAACTTTGCCGAAGATGGATCTAGTCTTCATTGATGGAGACCATTCTTACGAGACAGTAAAAAGCGATTGGGAGAATTCGGAATCTCTCATGCACAATGAAACCGCAGTCTTCTTTCATAACTACGGTTTCTCAGGGGTCAGAAGACTAGTTAACAGTATTTCCAGAGAAGAATATCAAGTAGAGATAATTCACCCTTCATCAGATTATGACACAGCACTCGTCAAGAAGGTTATCTGACGTAACTTCTTGCGGAATCAACAAAGTTGCTGATTCCAGAAGAGTTGTGCGCTTCGCGCACTTGCTTTCAGCTGACCTCCCCGTGGTCTCTTAGTTCTCCAGAGTCTCTCTGTTCATAGCTTTTAGATTATATGTGTAGTATGCCATGATTGGCTTGGTTGGAATTTAAATAGAAGATAAAAGATGACTTGTAAACGCATTAGCTCTATTTACTTACGGTTTAACATTGACCCGCGCTTACTAAAGTTTTACCGCATTTACTACACCTTTCATAAGGTAAAACGCAGGAATCACAATTCTTACATATGACTCTCGTTATGGACGACTTACAATTTGGGCATGAGAAACTTTGTCCGGATTTTTTCAAAGTGCGTATGCTCTCTTCACCTACATCTGCGAGACTATGACCACACTTAAAACATGTTATCGTTTCTTTCATTCACTTTACCACTTTCAAAATGTCAAAAGCTAGATATAATCAAAAGTACTATAAAAAGAAGTGCCAAAAAATGTAGGTTGTAATAGATTATGTTTCTCTTTATCACTTATGCCTTGTTCTTGAGTATTATTGCTTATCCAGTTATTCTGCTTGCATCTTGGTTTTACAAAGAGAAGGTCAGTGTAGGAGAGGTATTAGGTTACATTTGGAAGGCCAGGACGGCACGCGGGCTTAATACACAGATGATTGAGGAGTCAAAGATTGTGGTTTTCGCCCCAAACATTATTAGTGCATTTATTGCAGTTTTAGCCAAATACTTTGACTTTTTACAGATTTCAAAGGAAGCAATTATTGCTTTGCTAATTAGCCATTTCTGTCTAATCGTTCTTACAACAATAGGAACAGCATTCTTGAGAATGGCTCTTAACAGATTACTCATAATTTTTATTGGGGAAATTCTTATGGAATGGGCCCTTATTGGTGGTTCTTTGTTGTTCACCTTTCAGATTTTCGAATTTCGACGTATAGTAGGTGTTGCTTTATCCAGTCTTCTAATCTCTGCCATTGCATTCTTCCTAGTTTGCTATATTTGGTTTAGAATGAAAGAAAGCGCACAGATTTATGCGGACTTAGTGATCGGGGCACGAACACCAGGAGGCACTATTGCACAAGACAAATTCATAGTGAAGGTAGCCTCTAACTTGGAAGAGGCCCAAGAATTAGCTAAAGATGATTATGAAAAAGTCGATGAGTTTGATGACAGACATATCTATCGAAAGCCGAACAAAAGAACTTAATGTAATGTAATCGTGTGCACGACAACTTTGAAATACATCCAATTCGGTATTATTTTCCAAAACGGGCTGGTTAAAACCAAGGACGTGAATGAATGCGCCCAACAGACGAGCCAAAGTCTGAAAAACAAGTTAATCACCAAGCTTTCACAAAAATCTCTTCAATATCAAACTATTCACTATGTTTTTGTGTGGCGCGGGGTGCGGGATTTGAACAGGTGCCAAAATAGCGGGTTAT
>CAYGAG010000050.1:0-11303 GCA_964347765.1 uncultured Candidatus Bathyarchaeia archaeon | reverse complement strand
AGGGAAGATGGGAGGAAAAAAAGAAGTATGGAGATGCAAGAAGTGTTTAACCGATTTGGTTTTGCCTTTTGACCGTCGCCAACCTAAATGCCCGATGTGCGGAAGCGAAACTGAGGCTATGTTAAAGCCTCTGATCAAAAAAGGAGAGATCGTGGCCGAACTTCACGAACCAAAAGAGATTCGCGAATATGTACTTCGCCAAATCCTCAAACTCGAAATGTAAGCATTGTTTTTCGAAACAATGTTTTAGACGGGCGCGCGGGGATATTAGAGTAGTCAACGGCGACCCACTCAAAGACATCAAAATCCTACAGGACAAGAACCGAATAGAAATCGTCATGAGTAGGAAAGATCGAAAAAGGCTGAGATTTACCGTAAAGCAAACGAAAGAGCTAGTGTGGGCTTGTAAGAGCTGAATCTTGTGATGATTTTTAGGTTCAATCGGGAAATGGACAGGTTTTTGTTGGGCAGCCACCCGCATATTCTGAATCCACCGAGATGAATCTCTTCCTTTCAGTTTTTATTTCGCCTATGTTTAGAACCTGTTCTGGTTTGCTTCCATACCTGTAAATGGTTATTCCCTTGCATTTCATCTTATAAGCAAGGCAGAACACCTTCTTCACATCCTCAACAGTACTGGTTCTCGGAAGGTTCACAGTCTTTGAAACTGCATTATCTGTGTACTTCTGGAAGGAGGCTTGCATTTTTACATGCCACTCCGGGCTGATATCCAGCGCTGTAACGAAAATTCTCCTAACGTGTTCGGGCACTCCAATAACTCCCTGAGCTGAGCCCGTTGAAGCTATCTCCTCAAGGAGTTCTGCGCTATAGAAGCCCTGTGCCTTAGCCATCATCTCAAATAACGTATTGGTCTCAAAGAGCCTGGTTCCTTCTAAGACATTTCTCATAAACGCGATTGCAAACAATGGTTCGATACCAGATGAACAACCTGCTATGATGCTTATGCTTCCTGTAGGCGCAATCGTCGTTGTCGTTGCGTTTCTCACGCTATCATATTTATCCTTCCACAGACTCTTGTCAAAATTTGGAAATGAGCCTCTTGTCTCGGCAAGCTCCACAGATTTCCGCCGAGCCTCTTCAGTGATGAACTTCATCAATTCCTCAGCAAGTTTCGAAGCACTTTCAGAATCATATGGAATTCCAAGCTTTATGAGCATGTCTGCAAAACCCATCACGCCCAGTCCGATTTTTCGATTGGCCTTGGTCATCTCTTCTATTTCTTTCAAAGGAAAACGATTTGCATCTATAACATTGTCAAGAAAGTGAACAGCATTTCTCACGGTCACTCTCAGTTTCTGCCAGTATATCTGCCCTTCTTGAACCATTCTCGAGAGATTTATGGAACCTAAATTGCAGGACTCATATGGAAGTAGAGGCTGCTCTCCACAAGGATTAGTAGCTTCTATCCTGCCAGCGTGTGGAATCTGATTATGCCTGTTAATCTCATCAAGGAAAACAACCCCTGGATCTCCACTCCTCCAAGCCGACTCCGCCATCGAGCTCCAGATTTTTCTGGTCTGGACCTTCTCAGTCTCTTCACAGTTTCTAGGATTGATTAACCAGAATTCATCATCTCCCTCAAGCTTTTCCATGAAATCATCGGTAACACCTACTGAAATGTTGAAGTTCGAAAGAACGCCTATCTTCTGTTTGGAAGTTATGAAATCTGATATGTCGGGATGATCAACTCTCAACAAACCCATCATAGCGCCCCTCCTTCTTCCCCCGGCTTTTATAACCTCTGTAGCAGCATCGAATACGCGCATGAAGCTTATGGGTCCAGAGGCCACGCCTTTTGTCGACTTAACTATGTCCCCCTTCGGTCTCAGCTTTGAGAAATCGAAACCCACGCCACCTCCACTCTTCTCTATCAAAGCCATATTCTTCACTGCCGTGAAAATGCTCTCCAACGAATCGTATACTGGCAGTACAAAACACGCAGATAACTGCCCAAGTTCTGTCCCCGCATTGAAAAGCGTCGGGGAGTTAGGCAAGAATTCAAGCCTTGACATCATTCCATGGAAAATCTTCTCAGTCCTTTTTGGATTGCTGCCGTACTCTTTATCAATCTTCGCAACAGCTTTTGCGACTCTTATAAACACCTCAGTAGGGCTTTCTCTGATTTCGCCCTCTTCATCTCTCAGAAGATATCTTTTCTTCAAAACCTGCAGAGAATTGACTGTCAGCTTAGGCTCTGCAATACCAAATCTCCCTCTTAACTTACGTATCTCCTCCTTCTTCTTTCTGTAGGCCTGATACTCCTCTGCAACTTTTCTACAACCTTTGTTCTTGAGAACTCTTACAACCAAGTCCTGAACATCTTCAACTGAAGGGATTTCCTCCTCAAATCTCTCTTTCAAAATTCTGATGACTTGTACTGTTACGCCTTCCGCTTTTACTCCGTTCTCCAGTTCAACCGCAATAAACGCCTTATGAATAGCATCCCTGATTCTCGTTGAATCAAAGTCGACGATCCTGCCGTCTCTCTTTCTTATTTTGGTGATAGGCATAATCGACCAATCGAGTTTTATCACGATGTCATATAAAGATAGAGCCTATTCTTTGGAGATCAGTTGAGTCCGAGAATGGCAGAAATAGGAGAAGAACTCCTTCGACTCGAGGAATTGAAAACTGGGAAAATCAGCGAGACGGTGCACAGAAAGAAGGCAATCCTCATACAGACAGAGTACAGGTTGAAAGAAGAACTGCACAGAATGAAGTCGGTGACATAACCTACCGTGAGACTTTCTGGTCTATCATTATTCCCCTTCTCTCGAGCTCATACATGAACATTTTGTGAAGCTGTTCATCCATGCCTAATCTTTCAGGAGGAATCACTCCTGTTTGCTCTACGGTCCCTTTCAGGATCATCTGTGCTACAATAGATGCTGGATAAGCTGTAGTCCGAGCCATAGCAGTCACTCCTGCACTCTTATCATATCTGTCCAACAAACGAAACGTATAGCTCACTTGGATGTTGTCTTCCACCCCAAGAACCTTGATCTTCATCGCCACGATGTCGTTCACTTCACGTCGGCAAAGCTTCCGTGTGAAGAGTCTGGCCGTAATACTCCTCGGAGATATGCTTGTTTCACCCAAATCTATTGGTTCTTCATCAAAGAACCCCAAAGTCCTCAGTAGTTCAATCTTCTTTGCGTGTCCAGGATATCTGAGCGTCTTCTCCCACATGTTATTTATGTTTCTGATAGTATATGGCAAAGTCCTAAGTCCGTCCGTGTAGAACGCTTCGAGTGTCCCAATGTCTGGAAACTCGACTTCTTCCAGTCCGGTTAATGCTTCCACCTCCACTATTTCACCTTCTTGGATTACCTTGGCTTTTCTCACATATTCTTCAATTAGGTTATCAGGTGACCAAGTAATAATGTAATCCAATGGTGGTGTCGGTCTTTCTGGAAGGCCGCCAACCATGATGTGAACTGTTGACACGCTATCCAGTCTTTCTGTTACGTGTCCAACTAGAATGTTGCTGATACCGGGGGCTAAGCCGCAGTCTGGCACGATTCTAGTGCTGGCGTGAACAGCTTCCTTATTCATTGAAAGAGGATTCTGTGACATGTATGAGACATCTACTAGATCCGTTCCAGCTCTGATACATGCCCTAGTCAGAGGATAGCCCAGCTTTCCTGGTAGGAACCCCATGACCAAGTCGAAATCTTCTAGAGCGTCAATCAGCGTGTTGTGGTCTGTTGCGTCCAATTGCATCCATGAAAGATTGTTCTCTCCTATTCTGTGAACAACATCTTCAGCTTCTTTTCCATTCTTGTCAGCGACTACGATGCTATCCATGGTCCTACTCTTGGCCAAATCTTCAGCGGCAACTGAACCTATACGTCCACAACCCAGAACAAGCACTTTCATAGTCGTAGAGATCGAGTTAATCCCATTAAAGCTTTCTCATACCCTTGAGCATGCGTGTACAGGTTTCAGAGTATGGATAGTGGATTTGAAAATCTTATATAGCCCGACCCTAATTGTAATGGCTGAGCATCATGGCTGACATTTGCCCAATATGCGGACTTCCCAAAGATTTGTGTGTTTGTGGCGAGATCGGAAAGGAGCAGCAAAGGATTCGTATACGGCTCGAAACGAGGAAATGGGGGAGGACATCAACAATAGTCGATGGATTAGACGACAAGGACACGGATCTGCCAGGCTTGGCCCAGAAACTGAAGAACGTCTGTGCCTGTGGGGGAACCGCAAAGAACGGACAAGTGATGCTTCAAGGAGACCACCGTGATAGGGTTCGCCAATTTCTGATAATGAGAGGTTATCCTGAAGAGAACATTGAGGTTCAATAGTCACATAGTCAATGTGAGCTTCATGAAATTGCTGCAGGATATGAAAGAAGTTTTGAAGACACTAAGCTACCATAGACCAAGCAAAATATACTGCCCAATATGTGGGAGCTCAAAACTTACTTTATCCAGCAGATTTGATTACTGGCTGACACCTAAGAAATATGTGTGCAAAGAGTGCGGGTATGTCGGCCCCATTGTTATGGAAATGGAATGCGAAGAAACCTGATACTGCCGCTGCTAGTCCGGAATCTCCAGCTTTAGTTGTCTTTTCAATGTTTTGTACCGATTTCTGACTGTGACTTCAGTAACGCCTGCGGCTTCGGCGATGTCTTTCTGTGTCTTCTTCTCATCGTTCTTGAGGCACGCAATGTATAGTGCTGCTGCAGCTAAACCCATTGGATCCTTGCCTGAGGCAGCTCTTTTTTTCTTTGCTTGGCGAAGAATCTCAATTGCTAGCCCTTGAGTATTGCCGGAAATTCCAGTTCTCTCCGCGATCTTTGAAACGTATGTAAGAGGGTCAGCGATTGGCATTTGAATGTCAAGCTCACGTAGCAAGAGTCGATAACAGCGGGCAACATCCTTCTTCTCTACTAGGCTTGCCTCTGCGACCTCCCTTAGGGTTCTAGCTGTTTCGCTTCTTCGGCATGCTGCATAAAGGGAAGCTGCTGCGATGGCTGCAATGGATCTGCCTCGAACTAGTCCTTTGTCCAAAGCCTTGCGGTAGATGACCGCAGCCTTCTCTTTGATTGGTGGAGGAATGTAAACCTTATCTGAGAGTCGGTCAAGCTCAGCCATGGCTTGAGCTAGATTTCTGTCGATGGAGGAGTGGACTCTAGAGCGTATCTGCCATTTTCTGAGTCGCCACATCTGTAGACGTGTGCGTAGAGGTAGCTTTCTTCCAAAGGCATCTCGGTTTATCTGACTTATGGCCGTTGACAAGCCCTTGTCGTGAACAGAATATGATGTTGGCACTCCAACGCGGCTTCTCGATGCTTTTTCCTCCTGAGTGAAGGCTCGCCACTCGGGACCCTTATCCATCATCTGTTCATGTAAAACTAGACCACAATCGCCGCAGATTGTTTCGCCAGTATCATAATCATGAATAAGATTCGTACTGCCACATTCAGGGCATCTGTCAAGAAGACGTTGACCAACCTTGCCCTCTTTTTTGCTCATTACTTCTCCCCAAACAGTATTTATCTGAGAGAACCGTCACTTTTCCGTGTTCCTCATCGAAGATTCGGAATCAGAAAGAAGTACATCCGGCCCAAGCGTCTATTCAAGTGAATAGTTTTAATATATAAATTTTACGGTTTTCACAGGAAGATCAGGTTCACAAATTTTGAATACTTACTTACCTTTCATAATACTCACAGAAGGGATTTCATGAAGAGACTGCCCGAGAGGATCCGGAGAACATTGGAGAAAATTGTTAGAAGAATGAGGGTCAAGGAAAATGTGTACGGCGTAGGTCTTTTTGGAAGCTGGAGTAGAGGAGACGCAGCAGATTCAAGTGATGTCGACTTGCTGATTCCAGACAAGAGAAGTGTCAACCATGAGTTTGTAGAACGGGCTAAGATCAACGGTATCTTCATAGATTTTGATCATATTCCGAAAAGATGGGCCGACGGACCGATTCCGCCGGAGTTGGATGAGAAGTTATACAATATGAAGATACTCTACGATCGAGACTGGTCTCTGACGAATGCAAAGCTTCTGATGAACAGATCTTTCGATTCGCCTGAGAGAATCGAAATAAGGACAAAGGCTCACGTTGTCGAATCTGATATATATTTAAGCCGTGCCACATCCGCCTTCTCAAGAAAGGATTATCGAAGCACACAGCTTTTCTCCTTGAAAGCTCTGGAGCAAGCA
The DNA here is from genome assembly GCA_964347765.1 of uncultured Candidatus Bathyarchaeia archaeon. Classification (GTDB taxonomy): domain Archaea; phylum Thermoproteota; class Bathyarchaeia; order Bathyarchaeales; family Bathycorpusculaceae; genus CAYGAG01. The sequence continues at coordinate 5,088 of CAYGAG010000050.1, read as the reverse complement.
TTGAGGATTTTCATTGAAACTACTCTGCGCCCCTTCTCAAACAGTCTCTTCATCCAAAGACTTGAAGAATCGACAGCAGAACTGTGCGTACAGAACCTGTTTGCAGAATACTTGAAAGTATCTGGACTCGGTGAAGCGGACAGCGAAAGTTTCGACTACAAAATGAAGCTGTTCCAAACAATCTGGAATGAGATCTTCTCTACTATAGAGAAAAATTCTGAGATCCTTGAGACTTCCCATTCTAGAATTAGGACGAAACTGAAGTATTATCTCAATCCAGCTTTCATGCAAGGTATGACGATTCGCGCGAAATCTCTAGCTGATTCTGAATTGGTCGTCGAAGCAGTGCACTATCTCAAGAATATAATGCTCGATATTATTGAAAACTATGCTTGGCTAAAATCCTCCATCGAAAAAGCAAGAATGGACAACACAACTTTGATACGCTCTCTCCAGAGACTAGAAGCCAACAACGTTAGGAACTATGAGAACATTATGGCCTTACTGGACCTAAGCAACATTGAAGAGAACGATGCAACTAGTACAATGCAGAAAGCGAGGAAGATAATAGTTACGGTACGCAGGAAGAGGAAGATTTTAATCAAAAATCATCCATTAGAAGCGCGGTCAAAGTCCGCTTGAAGTAGCCCGGTGGTGTAGTGGACAAGCATAGTGGCCTTTGGAGCCATTGACGAGAGTTCGAATCTCTCCCGGGCTACCATTATTCCTTCGTCACGGCACTATTCGGTAAGCTGAGAAGTCTCTATATTTGGTTGCGGTCAAAATCGATGTTGGCGAAGACTGCAGTATTCTTAGAGTTGGACAAATGGTTAGCACGTGTAGAATGTGATCTGTGAGATCTGGTCAACGTTTATCAGGTAATTCGTTATTCAGAATCTTTGATTGTTATGAGCGACGCTGAGCTGAAAGCGATACGACAAAGGAAATTTCGTGATCTTCAGAGAAGGCTGGCAAATAAGCGTGGGAAGGGTGAGTATGTCAGAGCGAATGAGGTGTTGAATAGAATCTTCAAAGGCCGGGCGTGGGAGGTGTTTAAGGCGGCAGCCTGTCAATATCCCCAAGTCATGGACCAGGTGAGGAGTATATTCGTGAACCTGGCATTGTCTGGCAAACTGGAAAGCGTGACTGGTGAACAGCTTTATCTTTTCCTAAGAAACATGGGGTTGCGAGTCAAACTGAATACCCAGATAAATTTCGCAAGCCATGGGGAATTGAAATCATTGGCGGAGAAGATGAAAGAAGGTCCAGAAAGATCTTGAAGCTGTTGGATTCTGACAATGGACCTCTGGTAATGACTCACGTGTTTGCTTGTTAGAAATCTGTGTTTAAAACGATTCTTTCATGGGAACTATAGACATCAATTCTATGCTCTTGCGCAAAACAAATCAGCATGACTCCAGTTTTTTCCATAGTAGCCACTCATTCAAGAATTGGATTTCAAGAGACGTCATATGGAACCACTAGGAATAGGCGTTGCGTTTTTTGCATTATTGTCCTTTTATCATACATCCTGATCCATCTTCCTTTCCGCGATGAAAGTGGAAATGTTTGCTGGTAGGCTAAAACGCCAAACTCGATGTGGCGCTAGTTCGTTACCCATAAATGCGTGGCAATTTTTGTAGATTCTCAAAACTGCCCTTTTGGTCAACATCTTGTTGGCATCCTAGCTCCTCTCACGAATCTGCGCACGCGCAATTTTCTGACTGCTTGCTTTATTATTCTGAATGAGGAATAGACAAATACCAAAAACAAGTACGCTCCTTCAAAGAACCATATCGCAACCATTGAAACATCAAAATTCGGAAACGCCTTAACCAAAGCTGATGTCAACTGGACATATTCGTGAAGGACTAATATGCTCCAGGGAAGCATGATGAATACGATCAGGACGTTCATCAAGACAGCGAGAGGCGTATAGACAGCCAACATTTTCCGTTCAGATTCCGAATAGCTCGAGGTTAGCTCTTCGTGTTCTCTCTTGGAAATCAGACCCAACCTGTATCTAAACCATGATGATGCATAACTCCAAGCATGCAAATGAATGTTTGGAAAATCCATCAAAGTTTGCAGGATATAGTATCCATCAGCTTCTATGAGAGGATTGAATCCAAAAAGCACAGACAGATAGGATGCAAAGGCTATCAGAACAAATACTTGTGTGAACGGATGTGATTGGAAAAAGAGGTGAAGAAGGAAAAAGACGTTTCCTGTGAAAAGGGTTATCAAAGGTCCAGCCAAAAACACAAGTATACTCTTTCTTTTGTCAAACATCCAAGTATCGCTTGTGTCAGCGTAGAAGAAAAAAGTGAACAGATAAACGGCCATCCCGATCTCGCTTGGTTTTCCCCCGTAGTGAAAGCAGGTAACAGCGTGGGCCAGCTCATGCATCAATCCGAGAAAGGGAAAAAATAGAAGGAAATAGAGCGCAAAAGCCAGAAAGGTTGATTCTCCAAGCGAGAAGAACTGCAAACGAAAGGATCCTATAAGAACCCCTGATGCAAAATAAAGAACGATGAACACGTTAAAAGGAATGAACAACATCAGCAAAGCTGGCTTGAAGAGACCTGAAAGCAAAGAATGAAGAATGCCCAGAATTCTTTCCGGGTTTTTCAGAAAGGGCAAATAGTGGATCCTAAGTTTCTCTCTGCTTTTTTGCCTCAAACGCGAATGAGGATAGTTTTCAATAAAACCTTCCTGACCCAGAAGTGAAATGAATCGTGTCAGATCAATATCAACATTCTTCCTCCTAAGATCGTCCGCTATCTGGGCAACCGAAGTATGACCATCGAGCGCGTCAACTACGTCCTTACCAACTTGGTGAACCTTTAAGAAAGCAGACTCGCCGGTCGTCCCAATTATGTAAAACTTTCCCCTTTCATCTTCTTTCAGAAACCGAACTTTTACCTCTGATGAAAGTTTCGGCTTAAACTCTGCAAGCCCTCTCATTTGACTCTAGTCATCCTTAAGAATTATTTATTTCATTTGTATGAAACTAATCAGGCTAAGTAGCTGGGGAAAGGCTTAGTTATATTTGAAGTAATTTAAATTTTTTCAATTATGGAAAATCTTTTAAGCAGAAGCAAGAAATAAACAAAGGGTGCTAGGAATAGATGAGATACAAAGTGCTAGTAGAAAAACTCGACAAAGTTCGTCCGAAAGTCGATCGATGCTTGTTACTCTGCAATGCTCTTGTAATAGTTCCACAGATAGGAATGATGTAGAAGACCTGCAGTACTGCTTCTGTACACCAAAGTCCCCCTTTTTTGTGTTAGAGTCTTCGTGAGGTGAACACAATCTCGAATGACCCAGTCCTGCATTCACCTATCAACTTGGTGTTCAAGAGAATCGGAGAGTTTTACGCGGTTCTCCATGCTGACCAGCCCAACATAATGGTAGTCGATAAAAGCGGCAAGGAATTTTTCAAACTCTGCGATGGCAGACATAAACTTAGTGAAATAGCGGATCACATGCGCCTCAGATACCCATCTGAAGAAACATCTATTGAGAAGATTACCGAGTTTTCGTCTGCTCTTCTGAACGCAGGTTTTGTCTATACAAGGCCGCCGCCCATACTGAAAAAGAAGGTTGGCCTTTCTGAAGAGCTGCGCCAGATATATCTTCACTTAACTCACAGATGCAATTTGAGATGCAAACACTGCTACATAAACGCAGGCATACCCCTACAACATGAAGTGACACCCAAAGAGGTTCTTCGCTTAATTGAAGAATTTAAGAACCTTGGGGGGAATCGGCTAATAATAACGGGAGGAGAACCTTTCCTTAGGAGGAAATTGCTATATGAGACTGTTAAAAAGGCCAGAAAACTAGAAGTCCAGGATATCAATGTCGAGACAAATGGGACTCTAATTGATGGTCAAGACGTTCATTTCCTCAGAGACTCCGGGGTCAAGGTGGCAGTTAGTCTTGGAGGTGCGACAGGAAAGTCTCATTCATACGTTCGAGGGAAAGAGACTTTTCAGAAAGTGATCAGATGCATCAAAAACCTAGTAGAATCCAATGTTGACACCACAATTGGAATGACCTTTATGCGACCGAATTTAAAGGAGGGAAGAGCGATAATCCAATTGGCTCAACGACTAGGGGTAGATCTGGTGACCCTAAACATGATAACAATGATGGGCAGAGCCAAAGAACATAATGAGTTAGCTATTTCACCGCTTGAAGTCATGCCTGCCATCAAAGAACTGCGTCAGGCTGCTAGAGAGACAGGAACAAGAACTGCTTTCGAGGAGACCCTTTCAACTCTTAAAAACATGGAAAGAAGAGAAGCTTGTGGAGCAGGCGTAAGCTCTCTCAGCATTGCTGCCAACGGTGACGTGTACCCCTGCAATTCATTTCAAGGTGGACCATTGAAGGCTGGGAATATGAGACAACAGTCTTTGGAAAGCATATGGAAAGAATCGGATGTCTGCCGGACTTTTCAAGATTTGAGTGTACTGGACATACCTGGTTGTAGAGAGTGTGAATTGAAGTTCATGTGTAGCGGAGGTTGCCTAGCTGAGACTTTTCGTGAATATAGAGACTTGAAGACAAAATCTCCTTATTGCTCCGTCTACAAAGAGATCTATTGGAATCTAATCACAGAATTGGCTTGCGAACTCTGGAAAAACGCGTAGGCATCTGTATTTGACCCTATGGCAATCCTGAAAGTCTCAAGCCCCAACAAGCGAAGCAAGATCTACACCAAAAGAGAAACTGCAAAGGACTCCAATAATGTGTCGAGTACTAACACCTTCACATTTTCCTTTCCATATTCTTGAGAAAAACCTTGTTGTTAGGAAAGGCTACTTTCAGCATTCAAGCAACCTTGCCGATAGACATATAGACATTTGCGGCGGGCAAGATTCTGGAATTGCGCGTATTATCCAGTAGGCTTAGTCTGGATAAAGACTGGTCCTGTTAAAAAGTGGCATGACACCATGCATAGGTCTTCTGATTCCACCGTTATCACCCAGATACTGTTTTAGCCCGACAACTCAGGCGGTTGGTGGCCGCAGGCTGAGCCGGTCGGCCGAAGCCTTCCGGCTTACACCCCGGCTCCATCAA
>CAYGAG010000049.1:0-12639 GCA_964347765.1 uncultured Candidatus Bathyarchaeia archaeon | reverse complement strand
CACAGCCTTTGCCCATGCAACTAATCCTGCCAAATCGATGAAAGAGCCCAGTCGGATACCCTCTTTTTCAAAATAGGATTTCATATCTTCTTTGAGCTTCCCTACATCTACTCTCGCCAGTTTGCCCAGAGTATCGTATCCCGCGCTGCATAGATGGCCCACAGTCTTCTTGCTCATGTAAGGCAGACGAGTTAGGTCGGCTCGATTGACCAGATCAAGGATGAAGGTCTTAGGAATCCACGTCTCCTTGGACAGCTTTGTTCTTCCTTTTTTTGTCCTGCCACGCTCCAGAATGTCTAGGTTGAACGTGATAGTGTGCTCTCTAAGCTTTTTGATATACCGCATGTGAGCTTCATTGCTTACATCAATTAGCTGTCTCAAATACACATTTCTAAAGGGCAGGACCCAACGAAACATGTAATTCAACGTAGATATTAGGTCACTAAACGAGATTTCCGTCTGCTGCAGGAATTTTTCACATTTCTCTCTGTTTTCAACCTGTAGCACTAACTCGGTATAGTTTCTTATGTTCAGATCATCAAGTCTTTCGAAAACAGTACTCAGCTTGCTGATGTACTCTGCATATTTTGGGTCATATCCTAGGAGTCCAAGAACATAGTCTCTTGCCACTTTCATGCTGTGGTTGTAGTCTTTCTGAATGAAGGTGTAGGAGAAGACTTTCCGGATCTTCTCAATCAGATCTTCATAGTTCCACAAAGTCGTTTTCTTCACTAGGTCCCAATCGACTTCGAATTTCAGCTCCTCCATCTTGGATATAGACAGGCGTGCTGCTTCTTAAAATGGCTCTTTGACTTATGAAGGAGACACCTGTTTCCAACAGATAGTAATTGGTCTTTTTCTCACTTAAAAGGAGAGACAGAATACGTGCCAGTTCTCTTCTGCGAGGTATTCTTCTCTGTAGCCTCTTTTTCTGCATATAGCTATAGCAGCAGGACTATCTGTATAGTACACGATGGAGTCGTAGCCTCTGTTTCTGATGAACCATTCAAAGAACTCAAAGAATTCCTTGCCAAGCCCCTTTCCTCTATGCCGTTTCTTCAACCATAATTCATGAAGCTCAACAATATTGTCTTTCCTTCTTCCAATAAGCCTTCGAAGTATTCCCTTATCCTCTTCATCTCTAGGGTCTCCTTTCTTGTGCTTATCAGTGCTAGTCTCATGCCAGATTGCATGACCAACCGCTTCATCATCCTCTTTCCACATAATCAGGTAAGATGGGTCTTTCCTAACCCAGTACTCCTCATCAACACCAAGTTCCCCCACTTTGACGTCAGAGAGTCCGACCGTTTTATAGAAGTCATGAAGATCATGAAGCGTTCTGTAGTATTTCTTGAACTCTTTCAAGTCGCACCCTACAATGATTTTCATAGTATTATCCTACGCACTTGTGTTTGTCTTTCAGATGTTTTGCTGACTCTCGTTAGGTCTTCATCATTTTATCCATTCTTCTCTCAGGATGTCCATGATGATGCAGTCATGATATTTTCCTTCTATGAAACGTGCCTTTCTTTTTCTTCCCGACTCTTTGAAACCGACCTTCACATAGCATTTGTAGGCTCGCTTGTTGAAGTCAAACACTTCAAGTTCAACTCTATTCAGGTTCAGATCTAGAAAGGCGAATCTTAGGAGCAAATCCAATGATTCTGCTCCATAACCTTTACCCCAATATTCAGGATTATATATGCTGATCCCTATCTCAGCAGATCTACTGGTCCAGTCAAATCTGAAAAGGCCTGAACCTCCTATGAGTTTATTGTCAGCTGTAGTTTCGACTGCGAATAAGAAAGCCCTTCTTTCTTCTCGCAATTTCCATGTGTCTTTGATCCATTCCTCCTCCTGATTTCGAGCTGCTGGACCCCTATCCACATTTCCAAGAAGCTTCCGTAGCTCCATGCTATTCCAATATTTCATGATCTCGTCCAAGTCTGAAAGCTCAAAACTGCGTAAACGCACTCTGGTTCCTATAAGCAACTTCTGGCACCACTGACTAAGTTTCCAGATTCGGTATTATGACTTGTGGAAAGGCGGTATGGAATATACTTCTTTCCTGTCATTGGCTCTCTTCTATGACCCTAAAAGAAAGGTAATAGTTCATGATTGCTCCTTCATCTAATAGGCTGAGCAAACAAGAAGCTGAGACCGGTTAATGAAAGAATATCTATTAGTTTGGAAGAAGGATGTTTGCTCTTTTGAGAAACAGTTCTGATAGTCGCGCCGCGCTTACAATATACTGATCATTGGCCCTATGAAGTAGTATATGGTGAACATCCAGACTACTAGGAAACAGTTTAGGAATATGAATAGCAGCTTCTCTTTCTCAGGGAGATCCAAGGTATTTCTCAGTTTATCATATCTTTCTATACTGATCTGGGTTGGAATGTTGATGAACTTAGGCCTCATCCAAGAGAGAAAGGCTAGAGATGCACCAAGAAGTGCCAGGAGAAAGCCTGTACTGAAATATGTCAGTTGAGCTATGGCCATTCCGTCCTTAGTGGAAAAGCCGTTTTTAAGAGGACTTATTCCAAAGGGACCACCTACCCAGGTAACTAAGCTTGTTGAATAAAGAAGTACGCTTGAAAGGGATAGGATTCCTCCGACCATTGCAATTCGCTTTCCGGCTTTGCCCCAGCTACCATTCACAAATGTGCTGTGCGTTATCAGACAGATGGAATAGACGTAAGTCAAAAACGACATCATACGATATATTTGTCCCAATCGTTGTTACGGACCATCAGTTCCTTCAATTCTCTTATTCTTCGTTCGATCTCCTTGTCAATTTCAACCAATTCGTTCATTAGTTCTTCCAGATTCTTCTTAACCATATTCCTTTCTCCTCTGCAGGCTCAAGAAAGCACTAGCCTGGAAGTCGGATTAATAGTTTGAGAAATCATCTTCTAGAACAAAATCTCCTTTCTAAAGATATTCTCGGCAGAGGAAGAGGCTATCTACAGTTCTGGCATTTTCAGATCACAACGAAAAAAAGTGCCACAAGCTATAATCTCACCTGCTGCTCGCTGAATCGGGAAGATTTATCTTGTCTCTCGTCTTTCACGGTAGTGATTATCCATGGAATCCATGATGGAGACTTTAAGGAAAAAGTACAGGGAATTCAAGAAAGGAAAAGAAGACGCTCTAGCTGTCAGACATGAAGCAAAGTTAGCATTCGAAGAGGCTAGAAGAAATGGATATGGCGAGATTCTTGATGAAATCGCAGACATGCTCATAGACTTACAGTTCTCAATAGAAGAGAACAAATGCAAATGTCACAGAAAATGCCCCACCCCTTGATTTACGCACGCATTTCTGCGTAGCTGGTCAACCTGCCTTTCTCGTGATGCCTTCTGGTCTTCATCTTTCTCAGAAGGGAAGAAGTTGTTGCGTGTCAGGATGCGAGGTTATGCAAAAAACACGCTAAAATAAAATGAGAGAAATGGTACAAATACAAGATCGGCTTTAAGAATTCTTGTCAAGCTCTATTCGCTCTCCTTCTATGGAATTGTACGTTGCGAGAAACATGAAAACCGAGTGTCTTGCGCAGTTTATGGACTTATCTGAGAAACTATTTTCTCTCCGCTTTTCCTTACTTCGTCTACTAGGAAGTCGAGGTCTTGTTTCTTGCTCCGGTGGTTGACATTACATGCTCGTAGCATATACCTGCCCTTGATCGTTGTGTCGGAAACCATCCAGAATGACCTCTCATTAAGGTCACTGTGGATCTTCTTGTTTAGTTTCTCTAATTCTACCTCAGTGAGCCTTCCTGGTTTGTAGCGGAAGCAGACGATGTTAGAGATTATCGGAGCAGTAATCTCCATTTTAGGATCTTTTTTGATCAATTCAGCGAGGTAGTTCGTCTGGTCAATGTTCTGTTGGATTAAGTTGCTGTACTTGTTTTTGCCATAGGCTCTGAGCAGCATGTAGGCCTTGAGGCTGGTGAAGTTTCTAGAGAGTGGAAGGGCCAGGTTGTGAGGATTGATTACTTGGTCTTCGAGTTGATCTAGTGCTGATTTGAGGTATTCTGCTTCATGACCGTAGACAAACGTGCTGTAATGAGCGAGTCGATCTTTGATGAGTGTGCATCCAATGCCGTAGGGCATGTACATCCACTTGTGGAGATCGACTGCTAGGGAGTCTGCACGCTCCATGCCGTCTGCGAGGTGCCTGTGGGTCTTGGAGATTTTCACCCATGCTCCGAAGGCGCCGTCCACATGGAACCACATGTTTTCCTTCTTCGCCAGATCAGCCAATGCGTTGAGATCGTCAAAGGCTCCGCTATTCACAGTTCCAGCACATCCAACTATGCAGAATGGATGGTTGTTCTGGCGCTTGTCATCTTCAACCGCGGTTTTCAGTCTGTCAAGTCTTATTCCACAGTTTTCGTCTGTTGGAATCCATCTCAAGGCTTCGTTTCCGAGGCCGAGAAGTTCGACTGAACGCTCAAGACAATGGTGAGTCTCATCGCTGCAGTAGAGGGTCATTCTTCGACTGATTCCTTGAACACCTTTTGCCTTCATGTCAATGTCTGCCTTCGCGTTTCGGGCAACAGCCAACCCTGTGAAGTTTGCTTCTGAGCCGCCGCTTACGAGTACTCCGCCAGCTTCTTTTGGGAACTCAAGCATGTCCTTGACCCATTCGATCACCTGCTTGTGGACATATGCTTCTGCGAGAAAGGCTTCTTGGGGTCCGTTCATACCTGTTCTTACCATCTCGGCTAGCATCCCATATGGAGAGCCTGTTCCTGCGACTACTCCATAGAACCGTGGTCTTGTATGTGGTAGTGTAAAGGGGAGAATACTATGTTTGAAGACCTCATAGACCTTCTCCTCGCCTTCTCCTTCTTCTGCTAAAGGAACGCAGATCTCCTCGATGGCTTTTTGGGTAGGAGGGCTTGATGGTTCTGATCTTATATTCTGCAGATACACTAGCATATCATCAAGCATTCGGTGACCAAGTGCCCTCATTCTCTCCCAGTCCTCAGGATCAAGAGTCTCCTCACGCACAAATTCTCCTGTCTCTTGTTTCACGATTCTCAACCTCACTTCTCGCTCTCCACTACAACTCAGCACGCCCTTAAGACTTATGGGACCGCCTCAACTGTGCACACTGATTAAACCCAAAAAAATCACAATCAAGCTTCGATCAACTGAACACAAGACTATTGACACTAAACTAGCCTTTCATTCCTTCTTGATTCCCTGATTATTGGGTCATTTGGTCACAATGGAAATTCGTGCACAATTCATAAGAAAAGAACGTACTGCCCTTCATGGAGAACCACAGATGTCATTGGAGCCCAGAAAGCTGTCGCGCGTTGGTTTCAATGCCTTCCATTGATATATCATATCCCTCCCGAAATTCCTGCGCGTTCAGGTCTTCCTCAACGATTCTCGCCTGGCATTATCATTAGGAACTTGGTCGCAACGAGAGCAAAATTGGCGCGCGTTTCTGTTGCTTTTCGAAATAGGTTATCTTTCCAAAAACCAGACAGTTTCAACAATACAGTTCTCCACCATGAATCGTCCATGCTCTCTGACCACTGCTTCCGCGAGCGCGAGGAGATAGTGGAAAGCTGAGAGGATAAAAAAGAAAGGCACGGAGGAGACAGAATGTTGCTCGCCCTACTTCTAGTCAGTCTTCTGCGGCGGTTTGTGAAACTTGAACATCCACACAGTTGGCGAGTTGTTGATCAGGAAGCACGCGCAAACATGCTCTTACCGATCGCTCTGTATAGGTAGAGTGGGTTGTGGTCTTTCTATGCTTGGTTCCTCTTCTATAACCCGTTGCTTCCAAGTCCCTCTGGATAGCCATGCGACTGAGAGTGTTGCGGCTACAAGATTTCCGATCGCCATGCCAGCCCAAATGCCTACGGCGCCCATCCTAAAGAAGAAATAGAACACATATGCTAGCAGGGTTCGTAGCCCCCAGAGTCTGATTAGCGATAGAACCATGGAAGGTCGGGTGTTGCCTGCTCCCTCAAATACACCGCTCGCCATGCGAAAGACAGTGAAGAAAGGCACCGAGAAGACGAAGAGCGTGATGAATACGGATCCCGCGTCTAGCACCGCAGGGTCGTTAATGAACAGCCGGTAAAGCGGAACTCGTAAGAAGTAGATCACAGCACTTCCGGTAAGGGAGAGGATGAAGAAGGAAAGCAGGAGCCTCTTGACAATCTCACCCGCTCGTTCATCTTGATTTGCCCCTAAGTTTTGGCCAACCATCGTAGATATTGCGCTGACACCTCCCCAGAGGACTATGTTGACGAAGTTTACAAGTCGAAAGCCAATCCCATAGGCGGCGAGGAGTACGCCTTCTCCAGGTAATATCTTGTCTTCTATAGAGACGAGACTGATAAGCGCCACAAACCCCAGAGCGGTTCCGCTGAGACCGATGGCAGATGGTACACCTATCGAAACAACTTTCCTCATCCAAACAATGTCCGGCTTCAAATCTAATAATCTTAGCTTTATCCCAAGTCTTCCTGAGAACAGAAGGTACATTCCAATGAATGCAACCAGTCCTCTTGTCATTAGGGTAGTCAACGCGGCACCAACAACCCCCATCTGAGGAACGGGGCCCCAGCCGAACACGAAGAAGGGGTCCAGCGCGGTGTCAAGTACACTGGACGCAATCGTCAAGATCATCGGCGTCTTTGTATCCCCGTAACCCCTCAACGTTGCCCTGAATCCGAAGTGAAAGAACAGAAAGGGCAACGCCAAGAACATCACTTGCAAGTATGGAGTGGTTGTCGCCTGAACAACCTCTGAGGAGCCCATCAGAGCCAGTATACTCCCGGCAAAAGGGAAGCCCACAATCGATGCCACTAAAGAGGTGCTTAGAAGTACAAAGAGAAGCTGCCCTGCCGATTTATTGGCCTTCTCCGGCAACCCTGCTCCTGTATATTGAGACACTAGGGAGACTCCTGATGTTGCAAAGCCGGCGCTTATTGAGATGAAGAGAAACACTATGGGCCAAGATATTGATGGCGCCGCAACTGCCTCTGGCCCTAGCTTTCCCAGCCAGAAAGTGTCCGTTAGGTTATAGATTGTCTCAGCAACGTTTGCCGCCATCACTGGCCATCCTAAAGCTAAAGCTGTCCGAATGATATCTCCACCAAGAATGCGAGCTCTCATTGAATTGTTCTTCAGTTTATTCTCCAGCATAGACGAACTACCCTCAAGAGAGCATCTTAAATAGATTGCCCGATAGCACGCATGAAATCGCTGACTGCACGCGCGTGTGAAAAAGTCAGGCTTCAAAAGATTTGAGGGATATTTTCATAGAACATGTGTTTTCAGTGAAAAACAGGAAGTGTAACCTTATTCCTTACGCGACGGACTTGGAGCAGATGCGCACGCTTCCTTTCCCCCGCGCGCTATACATGTTAAGTCGGGTGCGCCAGCGACCGTAGATTTTAAAAGGTAATGCAGCTAAGAAGGGGAGATAAGGTTGAAAGTAATGGACATTGCAGGGATCCTAGTTAACATTGTCGTAGGAACAATAGTAGTCGCCCCCTTTCTATGGATTGCTGGAAGGTCACTCGTAGGCAAAGACAAGGCGAAGTTCTTCGACGCCATCTGGATAGTTCTTCTGGGAACCATCATCAACGCAGTCATCAGTGCCTTCATGCCCGGCCTAATTGGAGCCATAATAATGTTCATAGTTTGGCTTGGACTGATCAAGCATTTCTTTGACTGCGGATGGGTAATGGCCTTTGCCGTTGCTGTGGTTGCGGTGATAATCATCGTAATCGTAGGAGTCATATTAGGTTTAATAGGCTTAGCTATAGTGGCAACTTGGATCTAGACACTCCTACAGATGCTGCTTCTAAATTTTGTCCAGACAGTGTCGCGAGAGACCCAACGAGTGTGGCTGAGCTATTAACAACTCGCGCGCGCGAGGTTATGGTGAAGAATCAGCGTATGTTTGAGTTCGAGGAAGCTTGGCCAGCTAATCTTTTCTCCTGTAAGCTAGAGCTACTAGCAGTGTTGCTGTCATAAACATTGGAAGAATGATGAGTGATGGAAGCTCGGGGATTATTATGATCTCTTGTGTTGAATGGCTATAGTTGAAGTAAAGATAGCTGTAAGTGCTGTTGGAGCATCGTAAAGGCTCTGGAGACGGTAAGATTTCTGTGCCGTTGACAAACACTCTGAAAGTGTCATTCATCAAGGCTGTTGGAATGCAAATCCTACAGAAGCCAACGGTCCCATTTTCACCAGTGACATTGAAGTGTATTGCCGTGTCATTGAACTTAAAGTTGGATATTGAGGAATTACAGACTGTCTGGACATGATGTTCTGAAGTTGCGTTGAAAACTGAAAACATTCCCATCAAAGGGTAGTTGTCCTGAATATAAGGCGCATCTCGTATTCCATCACTACCAGTCTCATTCTGATATAACCCGCCGTATATGTCTGTGCGATCATACTGTGGACTCCAATAGTTACCGCCAGAAGGATAGCCCAAATCCCAGAAATTGCCTATGATAGAGCCGTACACTTGCGGAGTATTGCCTATGAAATTGTTATGGTAAATCCAGTTGCCGTAAGAAGAAAGGAACCAGATCCCATAACTATTGTTTGCTATGTTGTTTCCAGAGACAGTGTTGTTACTTGAAGAGCCATATAGCCCGATGCCCTCGTCCGAGTTGTCTGCCACGTTATTAGCGGAAATAGTGTTGTTTGAAGGATAATCGAGTCGGATGCCACTTCCGTTGTTAGTTATGTTGTTTCCATAGATAGTGTTGTTGCATGAAGGACCATCGAACTGGCTGCTATACTCGTTGTTTATGACGTCGTACTCGGACATTGCATTCGCTGAAAGATCATAGAAGAGACGAATGCCATAATGAGTGTTTGCTGTTATGCTGTTTCCAGAGATCACGTTATTGTTTGAGGAATGGTCGAGTCGGATGCCGTCAAAGTTATCTGTTATGTTATTGTTGGTTATTGTCGAGTTTGTTGTGAAGGCTAGCGCTACGCCTTGCATGTTGTTGGTAAGGCTTAGGTTGTTGACGGCTATGCGTGTGCAGTTTACGAGAACCACGTATCCTGCGTCAAGCGGAACAGCCATGTCTTGTCTATTAACCCAGTAGTATACTGGTTTACCGTTCACGGTGTTCGAATCTTGAATGTAGCCAGAGGCTGAAGCGGTGTGGATTCCTAGGTTGTATCTGTTGTCGCTAGCATCATTGTGTCTAAGCGTATTTTCACTTGAAGAGGAGTAGAGCACTATGCCATATTCGCTGTTTGTTACGTTGTTAGCGGAGATAGTGTTGTTTGAAGAATCGTCGAGTCGGATGCCACTCTCGAAATCCCTGATATACATGTTCTTGACTGTTACGTTGCTTCGGCCTGACAGGTATATTCCTGTTCCACTTCCCGTTCCCTGAACAGTGTAGCCTTTTCCATCAACCACAATGTTATCTTTTTCCACAGCAATTTCATCATAGATGGCGTCAGTGAAGGTGTAAGTGATATTGTCGATAGTCGAAATAGGTGCTGTATCAGGCTCAACACTTCCATCGGCTCTGATATAGATGGTTCCGCTTGCCTTGACTGGAAAAGATGATCCGTTTAGACATATTATGCATACCAACAGGGTAAGAGTAAAAACAGCCAAAACAGTTTTATTCATACTAACACTTCTGTGGCGCTATTGTCCAATTCATCATCCCTGACGCACAACAGAGTAGTCAAACGGTTGGCGATTCTAAAGCATTCCGCAAGAGAATTGCGGACAAATTAATATCTCGCAAGACAAGTCAATACTGATTATTGGTGTTGACGTTGCAGGATATCTGCAGAGTATTGTTTGAGCTTTCAAGCGAGCAACGATTCAAAATCCTCCGGAAATTAGAAAGTGAAGCAATGAGCGTCACCCATCTTTCAAAGGCGTTAGATATCTCCAAACAAGAGTCCAGTAGACATCTATCCCGTCTTGACAAGACAGGATTGACATGGAAGGATGTTGAAGGTCGTCATCATCTTACCACCTTCGGTGAGTTGATCTTAAGACAGCTTGATGGACTGGATTTTGTGTCACAGCATAGAGGCTACTTCACATCACATACCGGACTGCATCTTCCCATCGAATTTATCTTACGAGTAAGTGACCTAGATAAAGCTACTACTGTTGACAATCTTCCTGTCGCCATTTACAAAATGCACAACACAATCAGAGAGGCAGAAGAGTACGTTTACTTAATTACGGACCATTACTACCTGGAAACTCTGTCTTTATACAAAGAAGCGTTTGACAGAGGCGTTCGAATAGAGGTAATAGAACCTAAAGACTGGCTGATACCAGCCGAGTTGAAAGAGGCATATCCAACGGATTATGAACCCGTCTTAAATGAGGTTAGAGCCTCTGGTCTCTTGGAAGAGAGAGTCTTAGAAAAGCTTGACATATATTTGTGCATGTCCGAAAAGGAGGTAGCCACAGTGGCTTTTCCATGTTTAGATGGAAAGTTTGATTATTTCGGGTTCGCAACTACAGATAAGAGAGCTCATAAATGGTGCTTGGATCTGTTCCATCATTTCTGGAGAGATGCACTACCACGTTCACAGGTCATCGAAGAGCTTTATAGATGGGTTAAGGAAAGACCTGAAGTCGTTCAGATTTTTGAGAGAATGGTCAGGGATCAAGAAATCCAATGTAATAAAGAATTGACTGCGAAATTAGAGAGTATGGGTTTGATAAAACAAGGATCAGTGACGAGGCTGGGTGATATTGTGTATCGAAGACTACAACAATAGAGACCTGTATCCGCAATAGATTTCAGAATTCGTAGAACAAGCAAGCATGTGAAAAGGACACTACGAAACTGGCCAAGACAATCAACCAGCCAAGAAACCCTCCTGCATGGAATATCCAGCAGGCGCTGTCTGGTTAGTTATAGGCGCGCGCTAATCAAGAAATCCATGGTTATGTAAGAGAGCGATCTATTCGTATCTCGGAACCAATCTAACGAAGATTTCGCGAGGACTGTACAGAACTCCATGATTCATCATCTGCCGAATCCCTTCCTTTGCCTCGCCAGAGCTAAGCCCATATCGTCTAAACTCGGAATCTAGGCAAAACGTAGGCGTTTCTCTGCCTACTCTCTTTCGCAAATACCTAACTGTGATCTCCAAGAGGTTCATATCCGTGCTCGAACCATGGAAGTCTCTGAATAATTCCCAGTGCTGACTGCCCCTTTGCTGTTTAATTTTTCCGAATACTATCTACTTAACCCTCGATTGTGAAGCCGCTCATGTTCCCAAGCTTCAAAGTCTACTGGAGGGTGTACTATTTCATTGTCAGGTTTTTTCTTCAGTTTCGCCACTCCGCTTGGACATCCTGTCGAACACAAGCCGCAACCAATGCATCTCTTTCTATCTACAACTGAGACTCCGTCGCTCTCAGAGATTGCTTGGACTTGACATCTCTCCCTACACATTCCGCATCCGACGCATTCCTGAGCGTCAATAACAGCATAATAGTTTGCATAGGCCACTGAGTTCTCGATTCCCCAATCAGTGATTCCTCTAAGTATGCCGCAGCAACAACCACAACAGTTGCAGACATAGCCGATTCCTTTCATCACGTTGCTAACCGTGTGAACCAAACCTATCTCCTCAGCCTTGTCGAGAAACGCCAGTGCTTCTTCTTTCGTTACAGAATCCTTGTGTGGTGGCCTTTCAAATGATGAGAAGAAAAGACAAGTTCGCAGCGGAAAGTCGCACTTATAGCCAATGTGCTTCTTTTGCACACGACAGATGCATTCACGTAAGCCAAATGACCTAGAACTTAAGAGAATTGCTTTGACATCGTCGTAAGGGAGAATCCATTCTGATTTCACTGATTTCTGTGCAGGTATAACACGATGCAACGCTGGTTGAGGCTTCATGATTCCGGCAGCGCCGCCATTTGCCATATACTCCTCGACCAAGTGAGCCAACTCATGGTCCATGCTTTCCAATTGCGCTTCGTAGATTCCAACAACAAAAGGCGCAAGTCTGAAGAAGAGCTTCCCTCCCTGTGTATCACGCCACAACAATCCACGATTTGCCATCTGCACCAGTTTTGCCTCTGTATTTTCAGCTGAAAGTCCAATACGGTTGGCGATGATGTCAACTGACTCCAGTGACCTGCTCAGTTGACTTGCCACTGAAGCCTCCTCAGGTGAGAATATTTTCTTCAAGATTCGAATCTCGATATTCGAAGACGTTCTGGGGAAACCGTTCGGCAGTCTGTCTAAAGCTTCGGCAAGATGCTCATAGACTCGATTACTCAAATATCTTCCCACAGATTTACGTAACTGGTCTATTTAAGAACGCTCCCCCGCGCGTGAAGCGACATTGTAAAAGAATATTAACACAATCTCCAGAAAAGATCTGTTGATAATAGGTTCGACATACTCTCCATAAAAAAATTTGCGATCGGTTTTAAAGATGAAGATAGTTTCACGTGCTTACAATAGTGAAAAGGATCTGAAATCTGTCATGACATTCTTACGAGAAGTTTTCAATGAAACCAGATCTTATCAAAACTGGTTTCCAGATCGCTTTGAAAACAGTCATGAGAGTGGGGGATGTGTACACTGGATGGGCGATATTAGAATCTGGGAAGAAACAGATG
>CAYGAG010000048.1:0-12737 GCA_964347765.1 uncultured Candidatus Bathyarchaeia archaeon | reverse complement strand
GTTGATTTGAGGTGAAATGGCATTGTCAAACAAAGTCACTACTGGTATTAATGGTTTGGATGAGCTCATTGATGGTGGTTTTCCTGAAGGACGAGTAGTTTTGGTGATCGGAGGACCAGGAACCGGAAAAACCATAATGTGTACTCAATTCCTTTACAACGGAATATATGACAATCAAGAGAACGGAGTATTCGTAAGCCTAGATGAAGGAAAGGACAACTTCCACTCCGAAATGAAACAGTTCGGATGGGACTTTGGAAAAGCGGAGCAAGAAAGGAAATTCGCTTTCATAGACGCAACAAGAATATCACGAGTGGCTATGCTGAAAGAAGAGCTGTATAAAGAGGAGTCCCAGAGTCTGCGAGCGAAGAAGCTATCTATAGACCAGTTAGTCAGGGAGCTGCAGGCAAGGATCGCTCAGATCGATGCAAAAAGAGTTGCGGTGGACACGCTGGCAGCCTTGATGTACAGGTTCCCAGACCCGATAGAACGGAGAACTGCAGTCGTAGATCTGATCGAATCGCTAGGGGACCTCGGAGTCACCAGTCTAGTGACCACAGAGCTTGGATACTTAGGCCTTGAACGGCAAGTTCTGGATGAGGAGTTCCTAGTTCACGGAGTCATTATGATGCAGACCTTGTTCTCAGGCGGCACAACAACCAGAGCCATACAGGTTGAGAAAATGAGAGGAGCCAGGGTCAATCCCAGCCTCGTTCCCTATTCGATAGACCAGAGCGGTATTGAGATCTACCCCAATATGCCACTATTTGGAAACAAATAATCGCAGTACTAACATAACATGCGACATCATTTTTCAGCCGTCTCATACAACTCAATGTCAATGTCCTAGTGAAAGGTTGCATGTTGTATTTAGCCTTCTTCTTCATCTTTTGAGTCTATGTTTTATAATTGGCAGTCTGTCTTCAAGATACCTTTGATTGTACATCTTCTTGACCTTCAGGAATTTTTCCATTCCTCTTTTCGTTTCCTTTTCGAAAATGCTGATCTCTCCTTCAAACAGGCTGAGAATCGCATGTACATCTTGAGGTGGATGCATATAGGGATTCATCACTGCAAGGGTCGTAAATCCTTTTGATTTCAGCTCGGGAATCAGTCCACTCAACCATCTTCGAGTTTGGACAGCTTGGTGTTGCAGCAAGATATCTGACACAAACTCTAGGCACGCCCTTTTGGGGCTTTCTGAGGACGCACTGAATTTCCGGATGGAGGACGTCAAGGCAATGCTTATGTCAGTCAGGTTCTCGACACCTTTGAGTTTGAACACGTTTGATCGATTCTCAATCATCCTACCAGCTTGGGGATTACATATGAAAAGGTAGAAGTGCTTAGGAAACTCCTCGGCTAAAGACTTCGTGTTGCCACTTTCTGTTGTCAGATGAAATGTGATCTGACCATTTTTCGTCCCTGTTTCCAGAAATCTTTTAATCAGTAGTTCCTTCTCGTCGCACGAAGGGGAGGTTAGGATGACAGCGTAATCTTTAGGGATTCCGCCAAAGAGGATGCCGTCAAGATCTTCATATCCTGTAGCTATGCGTCCAGGTAGGATGACTTCTGGAATCTCAATTTTCACAGGCTGGTCCAATGCAGCGAAGAATCTGCGCATACGTTTGAATGTTTCCAGATACTCTAAACCCCATTTTGTAGCCCTGTATTTCCTATGGTCTCCGGTAGTCACTTCTCTGACAAAGCCATGTGAGACAAGAAGATCTAGGACTTTCTTGGCTCTATCCACTGGCATGTTCGCTCCATAAGAGACCCTTGTCAAGGAGCATAGACCCTTTTTCGCAATGACTTCTATCGTATCCGCGTAAATGTCATATTTAGTCCTTCTTCGATCGGCTGACAAGGAGAATGCCCGTCCACTCAATCACTATAGATGTTGTAACTTAATCTTGATTAACGTTGATAATAATGTATCTTACGATCTAGAGTGCCGATAATATGATTGTGCAGCAAGTTGAAATCGCAAAGCTTTATATCTCAACACATCCTCATCGGCATCAGAAACAAGCTCATGATCTCTTCTCCATGAATGCCAGACAATGAAAATCTATAAGAAACGAACAGCCTATTCTTATCGGCCGGGGTGGCGGAGCGGTTAACGCGCTGGCCTCGAGATCTGAGAAAAGGGGCGGAAAAGAGTCAAGTAAGCCAGTGAGCTTTTAGCTCGCAGGGGTTCGAATCCCTTCCCCGGCGCCATATGTTTCTCACGATCATTCAAACCGGTGTTTAAGAGATATTGGATCGAAAACTCATAAAGGCTGAACCGGGCGCCAAGAAACGCGTTACACATGCATTGTACGTACTATTCTTCTCTTCGCATTAGGCTTTCTAATTCTCCGCTGTTTCTTCACTTCTACAGATTTTGGAGATGGCTAATATTATGTGAGGAAATGTGAACAAGCTAAATACTTTTGTGTATTTAGGGGATCCAACTCTCTGGACAAGTCCGGCATCTCCGTGTTTTCCTATATATCCCTTGACAAAGGCTTTCGCAGTCAACTCGGCTAAACGTGTCCCGCTTATTGGCGAAAAATAGTGGCCAGAATAATAGAGAAATTCTGCAATATCCCAAACCTTATCACCTTTCCTTGAAGCCTGTTCGAGATCAAGCAAGTAGATATCACGACTTTCTTCTTGGACTACAATATTCTCCGGCTTCGTATCACCAAGGACTATACCTAGACTGTGCACTTCGGCAAGCGTCGCACCCACCCTGGCTATAATGCTCAGATCCTCTTCAACGTCTTCAGCTGCTCCTGAAATCCTCTTTATCGTTTCATGCAATTTCTCCCCTTCGACGTGTTCCATGAAAACCAGGCGTTCTGCGTGGCTTACGAACAAGATCTCAGGAACATTGATACCTTTTTCGCGCAGAAGCTGGTTCATGGCGCACTCCCTTTCCATTCTCGAATTCCCTAGAACAGCAAAAGTTTTCGTTCCAAGCGTCCACAGATTAATAGGAAACCATTTGAAGCTTGACCAATCTTTGAATCTTTTGACAACGATTTTCTCTTCTTTATGGTTCACAAAGGTTTCTAGTAAGTAAACATCATTCAAAACGCCGCCAATCTTTCTAGTCTCAATCGTAGGTTCTTTCCCTTTAGAAAGGACTTTTCTGGCAAATGCTTCAATGTCCATTTTGAGTGCCAGAGGAAAGAGTCCCCGAGCTGTAGGAATATACAGATACTTGTGCGAATCCTCGAATTGATGGATTGATTCCGAGTTTGACCAAAGGTTTCTTCCCAAGTCGGGAAATGTTCTTTTTCCCTGTGAGACGAGGCCTAAAGTTTTTGAGAAAGTGCCTAGCATGGAGGTAAACAATGCTCTCCGTGCAGTCTTGAAAATATTCACAAAGCGCGTCTTCTTAACCTGAATCTTCTCCACAAAGTCTCTTGAAATGGTTACGCATCCCTCTTCGGAAGACTCAACTAGGCCTTCTTCCTTGAGCTCCTTTAAGGCTTTCAAGTATCCATTCATAACCGAATCTTTGCTTCTATTTCCGGTTTCAAGATGCAGGAAGCTTAACACGTTGTCGACCATTGGTGGAAAAAGCCGAGCTCTGTTCATCATGGCCTCCTGCATAAAATATTCCGGTTTGATGCGAAGGCTATACGAGAGTTCAGGAAACTCCAAAACCAAGTTTTCGAGAAGCTCCTGGACTAATCGCTTCTTCAGTCTTATCTCTTGATTATGCAAGTAATCCTTGTCAGCAAGGGGAATGTAAGGAAAAATCATCTTCTCAGCCAAAGCCTCTCCCAAGAAGCCTCCATCCACATCTCTCTCAAAAACCCACTTTTCAACAGCTAGAAGGATGCAATTTCTTTCATCCAAAACCTTCGTATAGCTCATAAATCGAGGCTGGAAACTCCGAACTATGGCTAAAGCTTCTACGATTGCTTCGGAGCTGTCTAGACTTAAAATGCACTCACCAACTACGGCGACCGCAGCGATCTGACCAGAACCCACAGCGTCCCCATAGAAACCCATAATTTGATTGACCAGACTCTTTGGCACGTACTTGAACGACTTCGGCAAGCTTTCACCCTGCCCCCATGCATTTACAGGGTTAATCGAAGCCCCTCAGATATAGTTAATGTTCTTCCAGAATCCTACCATATTCTCTTAGCACTTCTAGCGCCTTCACGGCCTTCTCGGGAAGATCGTACAAGGGAATCTTTGTGCCTTCCAACACCGTATACAGCAATGAGAAGTCCTCACGGCCTCCTGCCGCATCGACAGATGGTTTGCTGGGATATCTGGCACTTACTTCTGCGACAGCTTTGGCGTCTTCAGGCTCGAAAAAGCACGATTTGAGCATGTTGATAACTAAGAGTCCATCTACGTTCCGATCGGCTAAGATTAGCTCCAAAACTGTTGAATATCTTTCGGCCTTGGCGTCAGCTATTATATCTACTGGATTTGCACAATCAATGCTTGGATAGAGACTCTCTATCTTGGTCTTGGTGCTTTCAGACAAGGTGGCAAGCTTCATATCATTCTTGGTCACTGCGTCCGCAGCCAGTATCGCAGGACCACCAACATTGCTCACAATCGCTACGTGGTCCCCTCGCATAGGCGGCTGCTTGGACAGGGCTGTAGCTGCATTCATCATTTCTTCAAGATCTTGAACTCGAATTATCCCGGCTTTCCGGAAGGCTGCATTGAAAATTTCGTCTGATCCTGCAATTGAGGCAGTGTGGGACATTGCCCTTTCTGCCGACTTCTCCGTTTTCCCTCCTTTTAGGACTAAGATCGGTTTGCTTCTAACTATCTGCTTTGCTTTCTCGATGAACTTCCTTCCATCTTTTACGCCTTCCATGTAGAGGCATATGACGCGGGTATTCGCGTCGTCCGCGTAATACTGTAGGAGATCGACGTCATCAACATCTATCTTGTCTCCCATGAAAGCAAACTTGCTTATTCCCATCCTATAGAAGCATGCCCAATCAAGCAGGCAAGCTCCGACTCCGCCGCTTTGAGATATGACAGCAATCTCTCCTTTCTTTGGCATGAGGTCCCTTTCAAAGGTCGTGTTCAATCCATTAGCAGTATTAACAACGCCCATAATGGTGTTCGGACCGAGAATTCTAGGTCCATATTCTTCCTTGATCTTAACCAACTGTTTACGTTGACCATCTCTGAACCCTCCGTTAATGATGATGAAAGCTTTAACACCACTTCTAGCCAGTTTTTGCGCTTGCTCCACGGAATCTTTTGGGGGAAGAATTATGATTGAGAGTTCAGGAGGTTCAGGCATCTCCTCCAGTTTGTCGCACCAGTTGTTTTCATCGACATCCAGTACACATGTTTCTCCTTGGTAGAACTTCTTCAAATTGTGAACAACGTTTTTGAAGAGCTCTGGAGAAGCCATTCCTACTCTTTCCTGAATCCTGCTGGAACCCACGACTACGACTTTTCGAGGTTCAAAGATAGCGTCCAAACGAGCCATAGGTTACGCCTCTCAAAATAGGTTATGAAATTAGAGGAGAAACTTAAGGACTTGACATTCATAAATTTTCACATTGGAAAGCTGAAGAGCATCATTGCCGAATTTCTTACACGAGTACTTAGTTGCCCTGCTGAGGCTTATCTGTGGATCAAATCGGAAGCAGTCTTTTCAGCCTTCTCCATAATTGCTTGCTCATTTAAGGTTTTTAACTTGTGATTTTGCATAATCACCTTTCCGTCAACGATTACGGTGTCTACGTCGGATCCATGGGCAGAATAGACAAGACCTGCCTGAAGGTTGTGTAAGGGTTTTAGATGAGGCTTGGAGACATCTATTAGGATAATGTCAGCTTTTTTGCCGACCTGCAAGGAACCGATTTGGCTTGTTAGATTCAGCGCTCGAGCTCCGTTTGTTGTCGCCATCTTCAAGGCTTCGTAGGCAGGTAGCACTTCTGGATCAAGGTAGAGGAGCTTTTGGAGAAGGGCGGCGATCTTCATCGTTTCAAACATGTTCAATGTGTTGTTGCTGGCCGGACCGTCTGTTCCTAGACTCACGTTGATCTGCAATTCGGCTAGGTCTTTCACTCGAGCGCCTCCCAAGCCTAGTTTCATGTTTGCCACGGGTACATGAGCAACATGCACGTTTTTTCCTGAAAGGACTTTCATATCGTTTCTAGAAAGGTTTATGCAATGGGCAGCGAGGATATGTCCTCTCAGAAAGTTTGCTTTGTTCAGGGTCTCTACTTCTTCAGACTTGAACATGGCATCGTGTGTAAACATTGGTGTTGACTCAGCCAGATGAATGTGGGTGCCGATATTCAATTCCGAAGATTTATCTGCGATCTTTGCGAGTAGTTCAGGGCTACAGCTGTATGCAGCGTGAGGACCTAAGAAGGTGGTTATTCTGCCTTCGGCGTATCCTTGGTGGGTTTGGGCGAAATCTATGCTCTTCTTGAGCGTCTTCTCTCCTACTGATGTGCTTCCTGCTTCGATTATTCCTTCTGCCAGCACGCTTCGGAGTCCGCTCTCTTTTACAGCCTTCGCAACCATGTCCTCGTGGTAATACATATCTGCGAAACAAGTGGTTCCGCTTCTGATCATCTCCAAGCAGCCTAGGATTGCTCCACGATATACATCGTCTGGTCTGAGTTTGGCTTCTAAGGGCCATATACTCTCTTTAAGCCAAGTTTCGAGTGGTTGGTCTTCAGCGAGACCGCGGAGTAGAGTCATGGATATATGGGTGTGGCAGTTAATCAGGCCCGGCATGGCAATCTTTTTTTCTGCCTTTAGCTTATCTTCTGCTCTTGTGTTTGTTAAGGTTGAACGTTTGCCAACGAAAAGTATTTTATCGTCTTTTATTGCAATGGCTCCATCATCTATGCGGTCTTGCCCATTCATCGGCAAGATGGTGCAACCATAGATAAGAAGGTCTGCACTCTCCAACTGCACATCCCTTTTAGAATTAACGAAAATAACTGTGGAATAAAAAATTATGCCAATGTTGCCTTGTTGATTGTGAGTCGAAGGGATATTTGCTTTGTTGAATTGATCTCGTAGAGAAGACGTCGGGTTTTTCTGGTTTAGAATCGCGGTTCGGTTTGTTGAATTTTCCTTAGTAGTGGGTGAAATGTCGGCTTTGCAGCGAAATCCTCTTTTGAGATATCTTTCGGTATTCCTGTAGTACCAATCTTTCTGCAGATGAAATTGAGTGAGTCCTCAGTGAAGTTTAGCAGGTTTCTCCCATCTGATGTTAGTCGGTACACTTTTCTAGGGCGTTCACTATTCATGTCCCACTCACTTTGCACGTATCCTTTCTTCTCCAACTTGTTCAGTAATGGATAAACTGTGCTGGGTCCGAAGTATACTCCAAAGCTTTTGCGAATCCTGGTGATTATCTTGTAGCCGTGCGTAGGCTTCTTGTCCAGAAACTGGAGTACTACGAGATCTAGAAGTCCCTTCATCAGTTTGACTTGGACCTCTTTTGTTTTGTTAACCATATTTTTTTCCTCTTTCTGTATTTTTGTCTAACAGTTTTTCTGTTAGACGTGGATACAATATGTCCGCCATCGGACATATCGCAAGACTCTATAAAGGCGAAACAGGAATATAAAGGTTCATATTTATGTCAAGCGTAAAGAAGCATACTGAAGAATATCCAGCAACTCCATTTTCTACGTAATCTAAATAAGCTAAAACATAAGCCAATTCGAAATGGAGTATCTCCGGAGAAGGTGAAGAATGAACGAAACCTTCCGAAAAGAACTTGTTCAACGCATAACCAGAAATCTTGTTGATGTCCAAATGCTGAGGCTTATTCAGAGCCAACCGATGTGGGGGTACAGGATAAAGAAGGAGATGAAGGCGCTTTTTGATGTGAAACTTGGGCATGGAGCCCTCTATCCATTGCTTAATATGTTGGAGCGGAAAGGCTTCTTAACAAGCGAGAAGCGACGGGAGAAGGGGAGAACTAGAAAAGTGTACGCAATAACTAGGAAGGGAACGCAATATCTCGAAGCCTATAGCAGTGTTCTGCAAGAGCAACTTGAATATTCTGTGTCGCAATGAAGAAGGCACATTGTTGAACTTGTTTGGAGTCTATTAAAGTAAGTTTCTCGGTATTGGCTAATCTCTGTGAATTGTAGTTTCCTTATATCACAGCTAATATTGGTGGTTACCTTACTTGTATAAACCGCTTAGGGCGAGCAGAAACGTTTGATTCTAGAGAGTGTGAAATATGATCGCCGGGCACACCAAACGTTGGAAAGCTGCGGCTTCAAGAAAGGTGGAGCATTGGGGCAAGCTGCTTTTGTATACGGTCGAAGATGGTATCACTTCCACTTTGACATTCTTCGAAGTGAATATCTGAACATGCGGATGGAATTACTTAAACGGACGTTGGGAGACAGATTGTATGAATATCTAGAAAAAGTATTGCACAATGGAATGATACTAGCAGAACTCTTCACGGAAGGTCACAAGTGGAGAAATCTCGGCTAGCTTCTGGAAACCCAAAATGACAAATACGAAGTGAGCATAAAGCATGAAAGGTCACGATGAAAGGACGACGTCATGGACAAACAGACATGAACTCTGAAAGACTTTCGGGTGATAGGCTTTCATGTTATATACAGAGTGTATTTGATGATCGGGGAAGAGAGGCTTTAGACTTGGCTAGACAAGCGATCCTAGAAGAAGAGAAGAGACTCGAATCGGAAAAAGCCAGAGATGCACTCCATTACTTCATGAACAGCTATTGGAATGATACAACCAGGCCCGCCTTGCTCTCCATAGCATGTGAAGCATTAGGTGGAGATCCGAAGACAACAGTCCAAATAGGCACAGCGTTGATACTCATTGGTGGGGCTGTTGACATACACGATGACATAATAGACAGATCAAGGACCAAGCTGGGTCGCACCACGGTCTACGGAAAGTATGGAATGGAAATGGCTCTGCTTGTTGGAGATGCCATCTTGCTCAAAGGCTTTACACTTCTGCAAAAAGCATATCGAGACGTTCAGCCCGAAGTACTGGACACGATCTATGGGCTTATCAAGGACTCATTTTATGAATTAGGCGAGGCAGAAGCTCTGGAAATAGATGTCAGGGGTGAGAAGACTCTGGAAATAGACGAATATCTAGCGATAGTCAAGAAGAAGGCGGCCGACTTCGAGGCTTACATGCGCGTAGGAGCGGCATTGGCCAACGCATCAGAAGACGAGACTGAAGCTCTGGGAAAGTATGGACGAAAACTGGGCATGCTGATAATACTCGGAGATGATAACTCCGACATGCTCGATCCTTCTGAGTTGATCAACAGAATAGAAAAAGAGGTTCTGCCATTACCCGTTCTTCATGCACTTGAGGAACCTGATTTGAAAAGGAAACTCACCCCGATCCTGTTGAAGAAGAAAATTTCGAAAAAAGATGCAGAGACTATCTTGGACATGATCTACAATGCTGGAATATTCGACATCGTTGGTAACACTCTGAAAAGCCTAATAAGTGAAGGAAAACTATTATTAGCCAATTTAAAAAATAGAAAGTTGCTTTCGCTTATACTTGAGTCGACTTATCCTGAATGACTCATTTAGCCCCAGGCGGTCCATAACCGAACCGGGATCTTCTTTCTCCTCTTCATCCTCATCAAAAGTGTATATCTGTACAACACATATAAATAGTTTATGTAAACATTAAAACGCTTTCAAAACCATGAGTAGGACTGTCCGATCACATGGTGACTGCAGGTTGTATATGGAATGAGATCCTTCAAATTGAGGATTGGCCTGAGGAAATCTGATTTTCCCATATTTTTTATGCTGCTCAACGCTTTTCTATGGTACTACTTAACGCTTGAAATAGTGACAGATATTTCCCAAAATCTTGCATTACAGAGCTTAGAGTTCTTGTCCCTTCATTCCTTGGGAATTATAATTGGTGGAGTCTTGGGGCTATCATTCTACAAAAGGCGTCTTGAATTATTGTTTATATGGACGTTTTCAGGGATCGTATCATCTATAAGCGTTCTTTTACCTGTGGCACAGCCACACTTCTATCTAATAAGTTTTGTATGGGGGCTTTCCTTCGGATTGGGAATGCCTTCATGCCTAGGATACTTTGCTGAAACCATAGCAGTTGAGGACAGAGGCTTTTTTGGCGGTCTTGTCTTCTTATGTTCCTTCCTTGGAGTCATTCTGATCACCGGAGTGACTCAACTCATCAATTTATTCTTCCTGGATATTTCATTCATTGTCTGGAGACTGCTCGGGATCATTCCTTTGCTGACCCTATATCAAGAAAAACGACTCTTTAATCCTAAGACAATCCCCAATGAATATTCCATTTCGTCACTAGTGGATCGACGAATCCTTCTATACTTGGTTCCATGGTTTATGTTCAACACGATAGACAAACTAGAAGAGTTGCTCCTCAGAAACCTTGTAAAAAGTGGGTTTTCCGAGAATTACGCCCTATTGCAACTGATGTCACTCTTGTTCCTCAGCATTTTCACGTTTGTAGGGGGACTCTTATCCGACACTGTTGGACGCAAGCCCGTCGTGATCTCGGGTTTCTCTGCCATAGGTATTGCCTACGCCATGATCAGCGTCTTCCCCGAAGCATTGCTAGCATGGTATTTCTTCTTCATTTGCGACGGTCTTGCCTGGGGCCTGCTTCTCGCCACATTTGTGGCTTTGATCTGGGGCGATATATCCTTAACAGGTCAGGAGGAGAAATACTACTTCGTTGGAAATCTTCCCTTGTTCCTCTCCACGATTCTTCAACTTCTCATATTCCCCTACGTAGAGTCTAATGGCGGAACCATTGCGTTTTCGTTAGCAGCATTCTTCTTGTTCTTAGCTGTCATACCAATATTGTTTGCTGAGGAAACTCTTCCTGAAAAGAAGTTGAAGGCAAAAAGACTTAGAAGATACGTCAAGAAAGCGAAGAAGATGAAAGAGAGATACAAGTGACCCCAGTCTCTTTCTTAGGAGAGTAACATGTTCTTTCACATAGTATTGACCACTCAATGTGACCAACAGTGTATATACTGCTTCGGTGAAGCCTTGGAAGACATGGATTCTGATTTCCCATCTTCTGTTATTGATTATCGTTTACCCCAGAAGATGAGTTATGATGTTGCCATACTGGACAAATTCTGCAGACAGGATCCAGACTGTGTGTTGACTTTCTATGGGGGGGAGCCTCTGCTCTGCATAGATGACATAAGACAGATCATGGATAGTGTTAGGGCGAAGAATTTCCTGATTCAGACAAACGGGTTACATTTAGACCGTTTGGAGCCTGAATATGTCAATCGTTTCCATTCAATTCTAGTTTCTGTTGATGGCGACGAAGCTTTGACAGACTCTTTCAGAGGAACTGGAACATTCAGAAAGATTGTTGAAAATCTGTGTTTAATAAAGCGGAGCGGTTTTGAAGGTGAGTTGATTGCCAGGATGACTGTTACAGAAGAGACCGATATCTTCAAACAGGTCAGGTGGTTATTGGAGAATGACCAGTTCTCCTTCTCTTCTGTACATTGGCAATTGAATGCTGGTTTCTGGGAAGATTTTCGCAGAAGGGATTTCGAAAGATGGAGCAAAGAGAGCTACAACAACGGAGTGCGCAAGCTTGTCAGGTTCTGGGTTGATCACATGAGGGATGAAGGCAAAGTCCTAAGGCTTTACCCGTTTCTCGGAGTAGCCCAGTCACTTCTTTTGAACGAAAAAGAAACTATGCTCCGCTGTGGGGCGGGATGGGTAAACTATGCAATTCAGACTGATGGCCATATTGTTCCATGTCCCGCTTTGTGGGGAATGAAAGACTACTATATGGGCCATATAAGTCAGAGTAATCCGTTGAAGTTGAGAAGGTTGTTGGTGGGCGAACCTTGTACACAGTGCGATCTGTTTGGCATATGTGGAGGGCGCTGTCTCTACGCAAACATTGCACAACGATGGACCGAAAGAGCATATTCCTTGGTGTGCAACACTGTGCGATATCTCATAGTGACCATACGCAAGGAACTGCCTGGGATAAGAAAACTCGTCAAGAATAAGCAAATTGGACTTGAAGATTTCGAATATTTGAAGTATAACGGATGTGAGATAATTCCTTAAGACTTGGGACTAACTGGTAGCGCAGCGCGTCGTAGAGATTTGAGTTGAGGACAAAAGCTAATCAGCAGCTTCTTCGCTTTTTGATATTTTTGAGTCTGTCTTTGTCTTGGGCAGCCTTGCCTTCTTTTGGGTGTCTAAGCAATTCCGCTCCTCCAACATCGAGTTCCTTGAGATAAAGGAGTTTTGCACTGCTGACATCGCCAGGTTCCGAAATAAATACGGAGAAAACCTTTCATACCAATAGTTTCAAATATGTGCTTGTTTACTTTTAGTCTTACGTTAGGCAGGTGCAGATTTGAATCTTGGAATTCTGGGCAGATCATCTATGGCCACCTTTATGAAAACACTATCCTTTCTCTTGCTTGTGTCAACTATGACGTGGAACGTGTTTGTGTCTAGTGTAGGAGCACAGGCCACTGAGATAAGGGTGGTTAACCCTGAGACAGGAGCAGTTGGCTTTGAATTCTACTCAAACACAACTCTTGTAGGGACTCACTTTAACGTAACAATCAATGTGTATGATGTAGATGACCTTGCCGATTTTCAAGTGTTGTTAGTGTACAACTCCTCTGTGATAAATGGGACTAGAGCTTGGACGCCTTCAGATGACCCTGAGTATGTTTTCTTTGGAAAAAATCCGCTTGG
>CAYGAG010000047.1:0-12828 GCA_964347765.1 uncultured Candidatus Bathyarchaeia archaeon | reverse complement strand
ATGTTCCAAGATATGTCAGACTAATCTCTGAAGGCAGGTTTGCTGAGGCTGCAGCTGTCATAAGAGAGAAGTTGCCTTTGCCAAACGTTCTGGCTCATGCCTGTTCCCGCCCTTGTGAAAGTGTGTGTAGACGAGAAGATGTCAATGAAGCTGTCTCAATCTGCGGCTTGAAACGTTTTGCCATGGAGAATGACACTGAAATATGGAGAGATAGATTGGAGATTGCAAAGTCTACAGGAAAGAAAATTGCCATCGTAGGCTCTGGTTCAGCCGGACTAAGCGCAGCCTACTACTTGGTCAGACTAGGACATTCGGTCACGATCTTCGAGGCTATGTCCGAACCGGGCGGAATGATGCGCTACGGTGTTCAAGAATACCGTCTACCCAAAGAAATCGTTGACAGAGACATTCGAGAAATTGTCAATCTGGGTGTGGAAATCAAGACAGATGTTGTTTTTGGAAAGGATTTTACAGTCGAATCTCTAAAGAATGAAGGTTTTGACGCACTTCTTGTTGCTGTTGGTTTGCAGACAAGCAAAAAGCTGAAGGTTGAAGGTGCCGACTTGACAGGCATAATTGGAGGACTTGACTTCTTGAGGAATGTTAGAATTGGTGAAGCTTCAAGCCTGAAGGGAAAAGTCTTGGTGATCGGAGGAGGCAGCGTTGCAATGGACACTGCCCTGACGGCCTTGAGACTGCGTGCCAGCGACGTGCATCTTGCTTGTTTAGAGAGAACTGAAGAGATGCCCGCCTTTCCGTGGGAAGTTCAACAAGCCCTTGAAGAAGGAGTGAAAATTCACAATTCCTTTGGAGTCAAGAGAATCTTAGGCGAGAACAGTAGAGTAGCTGCAGTTGAGCTTATGCGTTGCCGCTCAGTCTTTGATAAGGAGGGAAGATTTAATCCATCCTTCAATGAAGAAGAAACAATGCAGATGAGAATCGACACACTTCTACTTGCAATAGGGCAAGCCCCAGACCTTTCACCGCAGACAGCAAGTCAGTTGAAGATGTCAGGGTCGGAATTAGTTAATGTAAACCCTTCCACAATGCAAACTAGTATTCCAGGCGTCTTTGCATGTGGAGACATTGCAGAAGGTCCAACCTCAATAGTCAAGGCTTTGGCTTCAGGTAGGCAAGCCGCCTTCGCTATCGACAAACATTTCGGTGGGACAGGAAGTCTTGAAGACAGATTCATAGAGGTTCAGAAGCCAAATCCTTGGCTAGGAAAAGAAGAGAAGTTCGCCTACAAACAGGCTATCCAAATGACTTGCTTGCCTATTGAAGACCGGAAAGGGAACTTCTCTGAGGTTGAACTTGGATACGACGAAGAAATGGCCCGAGAGGAAGCCAGTCGGTGCCTAAGATGCGACTTGAGATTGGACATCAAACAAGCTCACCAGCCTCCAGATAGATGGTTACCCTTGACAGAAGAGGGCCTAAAAACTGTTTTAGAAACAGAAGGCGTTTACCAACTCTTAGATGAGAATAAGGAAACCATTTACATAAAAGGAACAATGAACCTTAGAAGAGAGTTGGAACAACAGCTCACAACTAACATCAAAGCAAAATACTTCATTTATGAAGAGGCAAAGATGTACACTTTGAGAGAAAGTGAATTCCTCCAACAATACATAAAACGGCATGGAAAGATGCCAGAACAAAACATGGAAATTGAAGAAGATCTATATTGACTCATTTCGAAGGAATTTCATCCGTGCTCACAGAATAAGAACAGGAATGTAAGGTGGATACTTAGCTAATTCTCCGAAACCGGTAGAAAACTCTACCATCCTCGAGTTCCACGATCTTCAGTTTGACCTTCTCTCCAATCTTCAAATCCTCGTACTTAGCATTGTCAATTCGTGCAGAAATCAATAGGCCAGCTATCCTGACCATGCCAATGCAGAAAGGTGCGTCTTGGACGAACCCTAAAGGAGCCCCCAACCTCGTCTCTGTAAAAGCGTAAAGCTCACCGTCGACGCCCAAGTCAACCCATTCAAGCTTGTCTGACAGGCAATGAGGGCAGATAATCCTCGGAGGCCACAAAAATTTTCCACATTCTTTGCAATTAGTTGTTGTCAGACGACCTTTCTTAAGATTTGTGAAGAATTGGCTAATTCTGGTGTTCTTCTCGTCTTCCAGTGGATAGAAATCCAACATGTAAGGAAGTTTTATGTTTTCCGGTCTTTTTATCTTCTCGAATTCTACGTTCTCCATATTCTAGCCCCTCGCATAAACCATCAGGCTATGGACATTAGCTGCTCCGCTTAGGTTATGGGTGACAGCTATATCTCCGCCTTTAACGTGCCTTCCTTTGGGCACTTCTCCTCTGAACTGTTGCAGAATATCAATGGTTTGAAGGATTGCCGTAGCACCTAGGGGATGTCCACATCCGAGTAGTCCACCTCGGGGGTTAACAGCTATCTTTCCCCCTATGTAGGGTTCGCCATTTTCGATGAATTTTCCACCCTTACCTTTTTCACACAAATCAAATGCCTCGTATTCCATTATCTCGGATATTGTGAAACAATCGTGCAATTCCGCGATATCAATTTCGTTTACTGAGATTTTTGCCGTTCTCAAAGCTTCTTTGATAGCCATTTTTAGGGGGACCCATTCAGTGATACTTGCCAAGTTGTTTATTGCATTCCCTATACTGGCCTGTCCAGATCCAATTATCCGCATAGGGGTGTCTGTATACTTCTTCGCATCTTCAGCGGGAACTAAAATCACTCCAGCAGCTCCATCGGTTATTCCGCTACAATCAAACAAGTTTAATGGCGGCGCTACCATGGGTGATTGGAGCGCTTTCTCAACCGTTACCTCCTTTTGAAATTGAGCTAGGGGGTTCATTGTCGAATAGTGATGATTCTTCACAGAAACGAGTGCCATCTGCTCTTTCGTAGTTCCAAACTCATACATGTGTCTCTGGGCGGTCATCGCAAAGAAAGGTGGCGCAGACATTGCATTGACACCATCCCATTCTCGATCCAACACACACGTCATATTCGTCTGAGCTTCAGCCATGTCTGGCATGTACATCTTTTCCACGCCAAAGGCGACCGCCACATCAGCGATGCCACTTGCAACACAAGTCCATGCATACCGAATAGCTGCTTGTCCAGATGCACACATAAGTTCTGTTGTTGCAATAACTTTTCTTGGAATTATGCCTAAATGTTCAGCGACCATGGGGGCGACGTGGACTTGAAATGCGAATCTTTCCGGTTGAGCGGCTCCAACGAGAAGTGCTTCAACATCTTTTTGGGAAATATTGTCAACGTTGTCGAACATTGCTTTTCCTGCTTCTTGGACCATTTCTCTCCAAGTAGCTTCGCGCTTGCCACACTTTGTGGCTCCTCCACCAATGATAGCAACCTTTCTCACTGGGACACCTCAGCTATCTTAAAAGGAAAGGATTAGTGTCATTATTTAAGGATAGAGTTTATTTCCCTTTATAATGTGGTTTTCTTTTCTCGAGGAATGCACCTACCCCTTCCCGAAAGTCTTCTGTGGAAGCGAGAACACCGAAGGCCTCTGCTTCATTCATTAATCCAACTCTTAAATCGATTTCTGTGCTCTTGTTAATCAACTGCTTTGACAGCTCAATAGCTATTGGCGGCTTGTTCATAATCTCTGAAGCAAGTTCTTTGACAGCTGATTTTAACTGATCAAGGGGCACAACTTTGTTTACTAGACCGAGTTGCTCGGCAGTTTTGGCATCAACTCTTCCGCCGGTAAATATCATCTCTTTCGCCTTTCCTTTCCCGACAAGTCTTGGAAGACGTTGTGTGCCACCCCAACCTGGGATTAAGCCAACGTTCACTTCAGGTTGCCCCAATTGTGCATTGTCTGAAGCCATTCGAAGATCGCACGCCATGGCTAGTTCCAAGCCACCTCCGAGAGTGTAACCATTTAACGCTGCGATCACAGGCTTTTCGAGTTCTTCAATTTCCAAGGTCAATTTTTGTCCGCTTTGGGAAAGGTGCATTCCTTCATATGCGCTCTTGCCTTTCATCATATTCAGGTCAGCACCTGCGCAGAATGCCCGGTCTCCGGCTCCTGTGAAAACTATCACTTTTATATTTTCATCCTGTCTAGCATCGGCTATTCTTGATGAGATTTCTCTAAGCGTTTCTTCGTTTAGGGCGTTGAGTGCTTGTGGTCTATTTATAGTGATAGTAGCTATTCCTTCGCTTTTCTCATATAGTGTGTTTCCGAATTCCAATTTACATTTCTCCTAGACATTTCTACTTTTTCTTTGTCCAGTCGTAGAAGCCCTTTCCACTTTTCCTTCCCAATAAGTTTGCTCTGGTCATTTGCCTTAGCAGTGGACTTGGGCCATACTTGGGACCAAGTTCGTTTTGCAGTACTTCGGCAATAGCTAGTGTTGTATCTATGCCAAGATAGTCGACTAAGGTCAACGGGCCCATTGGCCAGTTCAATCCAAGTTTTATCGCCTTGTCTATATCTTCCGGTTCTGCGATTCCTTCCCACACTAGATTAAAGGCTTCGTTCAGGGCTGGAACAAGAATCCTGTTCACAATGAAGCCAGCCGCGTCTTTCTTGACAACAACTGTTTCCTTTCCCATTCTGTGGGAAACCGCAACTATCGTTGTAATTGTTTCGTCTGATGTCTTTGCTCCATGGATAATCTCAACTAGTTTCATTAATTGTGGGGGATTGAAAAAGTGCATACCACAGAATCTTTCTGGTCTTCTTGTTGCTGACGCGAGTTCGGTGATGCTGATGGAGGATGTGTTAGACGTCATTATTGCGTCCTCCTTTACATATTTATCTGCTTCTGCAAAGACGTTTTTTTTGATCTGGAGGTTCTCTGGGACGGCTTCGATTATAAGATCAGCGTTTCCGACGGCTTCCTTCATGTCAAGTGTTGGGTGGATTCTCCCTAGTGTATCATTCATGTCTTGTTCCGATATCACCTGTTTCTGCACAAACTTCTGCAAACTATTTCTTATCATTCCCATTCCCGTATCCAAGAACTCTTGCTTCACGTCTCTGATCGTTACATCACATTTTGCCACCTGCGCAGATACTTGAGCAATTCCATGTCCCATCAATCCAGCACCTAAAACTGCTATCCTATTAGGATCCATTTTTCACCACTTTCACAGTTCTGAAGAGAGATCCATTTCTTCATTCGCTGTATTTAAGTTATAGCAAAGTCCTGAGACTGTCTAAGCTTAGCATGCACACTCATCTCGTTCACATAGTTTTGGAAGATGATCATTGATTGAAAATGGAATTCGTGTTCCAAAGGGATCAGAAATAAATCTTACTTTGAGCAATCTACTTGGTGGTTTTGACATGGAGGGAAAAAAACCTACAATTGGGATCATCGGTTTAGGTCCTGTGGGCTTCATTCTGGCAGCTCACTTAGCAAAACATGGAGAAGATGTTATTGTCGAAGATATTGTGGCGAAACTCCTGCTCACAATCAAAGAGGAAGGCCTGCACATATCAGGAATTAGAAAGCTAACCGCCAAAATAGATAAAACTGCCACTTCGATTTCTGAACTTTCCAGGTTTGACCCAAATATTATTTTCGTATCAACAAAAGCTTGTATCCTAAGAGTTGTTCTCCCAGAAATCAAGGAAATATACAATCCTGAAATGAAGATAGTCAGTTTCCAGAATGGACTTGACAACGAACAATTCATCAGTGAAACTCTAGGAATTGACACAGTATATAGAGTGGTTGTCAACTATGCGGGAAACAAAATCAGTCTCAGAAATGCTAGTATGAACTGGTTCCAACCGCCTAACTATGTTGGTGCCTATCACAAGGGAAAATATGCTGTTGATGAAACAACGAAGTATATCGCCAACATGATGACAACTTCTGGGCTGTCAACAGCGGAAGCATCTAATGTCAAGAGGCACGTTTGGGAGAAAACAATTTTGAACTCCGCCCTTTGTTCAATATGCGCGGTAACTGGACAAACAATGAAAGAAGCAATGGAATTCAAGCCTACATATGATCTTGCCTTGAAGATACTAGAAGAAGGACTGGAGGTGGCAAAAGCAGATGGGTATTACTTCGGCGAAGATGCTCTTAGCCGGTTCACGTCATATCTCAAAAAGGGTGGTGCCCATAAGCCATCTATGCTTGTGGATGTGGAGAATGAGAGACCAACCGAAGTTGACTTCATGAGTGGAGCGATAGCTCGCTATGGAGAAAAATATGGAGTTTCGACACTTGTCAATTTCACTTTTGCCAGTTTACTGAAAACCATGGAACATCAATACTTGAACTCCTGAACTTGACAAAAGTTTTGAACAGCATCCACAAGCCCAAATGCTTAAATTGAGAGGATACCCCTTCTTCTCTTCTCTCCAACCCGTCTCAAAACAACACCAACCGAAGGAGTATCGCCGATGGATGTTTTAAGACCCTTTAAAGACATGCTCTTGACCAGACATTCTGTGGCGAAAAGTTGGAAAGCCAGAGGCAAACATGTGATTGGTTGGAGTTGCACCTACACGCCAGAAGAGCTGATATATGCTGCAAATTCGTTACCTGTTATGGTATTCGGAAATCTTGAAAGCACAAAACTTGCTGATGTTCACTTGCCGATCAACACATGTTCTTTTGCTCGTAGCTGTTTTAACTCAGCTCTAAAAGGAGACTACGACTACCTAGACGGATTTATCGCATCAAACAGTTGCGACAACCGTAACAAGATACTTGACCTGTGGAGATACCGCGTTCAAATCCCCTATGTACACTTCATAAATACTCCACACACAAGAACCGAAAGAACGCACAACTTCTTCTACGAAGAAACTTTTAGATTTAGAACTTCATTGGAAGAGGCTTTTGGAGAAAGGATTCCTGACACTTGGCTAAGAAGTGCAATCCGAGTCTACAATGAGAATAGACTCCTTTTGAAGAAAGTCTAGGATTTGAGGATGAAGGAACCACCGTTGATCTCCGGAGTTGAAGCATTAGACATTGTCCTTTCTAGCATGGTGACATCAAAGGAGAAGCATAACAAATTATTGGGCCAACTACTCGCTGAAGTTTCCAATCGAGCTGACCCGCCTAAAGACGGTGTAAGACTGCTTGTTTCCGGCAGCGCGATGGACAACTCGGAACCAATCAAGATTGTTGAGGCTGCTGGTGGCAGCGTTGTTGCCGATGACTGGTGCACGGGTTCAAGATATTTTTGGGATCTTGTTGGTTCTGAAGGTGATCCGCTACGTGCTATCGCAAAAAGATATCTAGATAAGGTTCCGTCGTCTTTCATGTTGGAGCGTGAAGAAAGGTTTAGGCATACTATTGAGATGGCAAAGTGGTTTGATGTTGAAGCAGTGATAATTTTCGTTTTAAAGTTTTGCGATGCTCACATGTTTGATACTCCCCAACTTATGGAAGAGTTGAATGCTCTAGGGCTGCCAGTTCTATATCTTGAGTGGGAGCATTCTCTAAGCGGTTTAGCTCAGTTGAAGACAAGAATCGAAGCTTTCCTAGAGATGGTGGGTGGGATAGAGTGAACCATGGTTGAAGCTAGACTAGAAAGAAGGCTGCAAGCCACTCAAGGTTTCTACAGAACTTACGTGAAGAAGTTTTACGAGGCTGCTCACATAGCTAAGGCTGAGGGAAAACCGGTTGCGTGGGTTGCCTCGACTTTTCCAGTTGAGTTGCTGCAGGCCATGGATGTTTTTCCTGTGTGGCCTGAAAACTATGCCTCACTTTGTGCGGCCAGACAAGTTTCTGTAAGGTTATGTGAAATCGCTGAGAGCAAAGGTTTTTCCAAAGACCTATGTTCCTATGCAAGATGTGTGATTGGATCGCTTTCTGAGTATGAAGACTTGCCCGAGGGAGGTTTGCCTAGACCAGACTTTCTTGTTGCTTCAACCGGAGCTTGTGACACTCATTTCAAGTGGTTTCAGTTTATCAGTGGTCACTTTAAAGTTCCTTTTTTCCTTCTAAACATGCCCTACAACATAAGTGGTGTAGACTCGGAGCATCTTGAAGAGGCGCACGTGGAATTCTACATTTCTCAACTAGATGAGCTGATTGACTTCTTGCAGGAGCAAACTGGCACTGAACTGGACAAAGAGAGACTAAGAGGGATCACAGCTCTTTCCGACCGCACAAGTCAGCTTTGGGAGGAGATTCAGCAATATCGAAAAACCATTCCCGCGCCTATGGATGCTCGAGACGCATTTTCCGCAGTTTTCTTCATGCTTAGCATCCCAGGCACTCAAATGGCAGTCGAATTTTATGAGAAAATGCGGGACGAAGTCAAAGAACGAGCAGAGAACAAGCTTGGCACAATAGAAAACGAGAAATACAGGCTAGTTTGGGACAACCTGCCCCCATGGTATAGCCTCAGATTCTTTGAATATCTTAACAGTTTAGGGGCCGTTGTTGTCGCTGAAACATTTTCCCATGTTTGGATGGGAAGGCTAGACTCCTCTAGACCCTTTGAGAGTTTAGCTAAGAAGTACTTACCAAACTTCGCGAATTGTAGCATAGACAGGAAAATCCACTTGATACAGAATCTTGTTAAGGAGTTCAGAGCTGATGGTGTAATTCTACCCACCAACTGGGGCTGTAGAATGATGTCCATAGGTGAAACCATTGTGAAGGAACAGGTTTTCAAGACGTTAGGAGTGCCGAGCCTCATACTTAATATGGATTCTTCAGATTGGAGAAGTTATGATGAGGCTCAGATCAAGAGAAACGTGGAAGTCTTCCTTCAAGTATTGAGCGAAAAGAAACGAAGAAGATAGCAGTGGCTTCATAGTGATGAGGCGTATCTTTCTCGAAGCTTTCTGTGTAGGATTTTTCCAGTTGTAGTCCTTGGCATCTCGGATGCTGAAATGAAATCTATTGACTTAGGCTTCTTAAATCCAGCCATCTTTCCGTGACCCCATTCAACAATCTCCTCTTCACTAGCATTCACACCATCCTTCAGAATCACAACTGCTTTAACAGCCTCTCCCCACTTATCATCAGACACGCCGATCACTGCAACATCAAGAACCTTAGGATGTCTAGAAATGACTTCCTCAACCTCGGATGGATACACATGCTCCCCTCCCGAAATAATCATGTTATCCTTCCTATCGACGATGTAATAATAGCCCTCATCGTCACGCTTAACCATATCCCTAGCAGTGAAAAGATCGCCTCTGAAGCTTTCTTTCGTCTTCTCAGGCATTCTATAATACCCATCGAACATCATAGGACCTCGAGAATATAACTCTCCAACCTCGCCAACGGACACTTCATTCCCATTTTCATCTAAAAGTCTGATCACATCGGTTCCGAGACACTCTCGTCCCATTGAACCTAACTTCCTCAGCTGATCCTCGGGTTTAAGAATCGTGACAAGACCTGCCTCTGTGGAGCCATAAGCCTCATACAACTTGACGTCCGGAAAACACTTCAGAATTCCCTTCTTTATCTTACTCCGTACTGGAGCTGAAGAACACAGGAAACTTCGCATAGAGCTTAAGTTAAACTTTTTCCTTGCTTCGTCAGGAACATTCAATATCAAATGATAATGGGTAGGAATCAGCGAGATGAAGGTCACCTTCTCCTCATCTATCACACGCAGAAGCTCAACTGGATCAAATCTTTTGTCCCGACCAACATAGAGGGATGCTCCAATGTATAGGAAGAGCAGACCATAGAAAGTCGAGTTTACATGGTACAAGGGCATTACTATCATCCCCTTATCATCTGGTGAAAACCTAAACTCAACCGAATTGGTTAGAAAAAACGATATGTACGACTCATGAGATCGAACAACGCCCTTCGGTGTTCCTGTTGTTCCTGAAGTGTATATCTGAAACCATGTATCTTTGCTGTCAACGTTTGAAGGTATCCTGCTGTTGGGAGAGCCATTTAAAAAGTTCTCATAATTAGTATACTCCGCAGGAGCTGTTCGACCTACGACTACGAAGCTCTCTCGGCCTACATTTCGAAGGTTCTGCCGAATTGAGTTTACACAATCAAGAAATTCCTCATCAAAGATAAGAGCTCTTGCGCCTGAATTGTTGACTATGAACTCAACTTCTTTTCCAATGAAACGCCAATTAACCGTAACAACAACCACACCAATCTTCGCACAAGCACAGCAGATCTCTACAAACTCGACGCCGTTATAGAGCATAACAGCAAGTCTGTCACCCTTTTGGAAACCCATACTCAACAAACTGTTTGCGAGCCTGTTTGTTCTTGAATCAAGATCTGCGTACGTCCTGCTCTTGCCACGCCAGTCCTTGACTGCTTCCTTTTCAGGATAGTTCTTCGCGTGAATCCTTAGAATTTCACCCAAGTTCAGCCAAACCATGATTTTTCCCCTTGCGTAGAAATGGCAGCATGAAATAATAAGATTTTTCGCAAGCACAACCTTGTAAAGATCTGTTTGAGCTAAGAAAGTCAACCACTAAGTATAAGCAGAAAGAAGTCTCAAAGAAGACCTATATACGATTAAGCCAAAGACAGCAATAAGAAATAATCGAAAACGTGTCAAGGAGAGAAAATACGGTGGCTGTTTTCAAGACAACCTACAGAGTCACATGGTCTGATGTTGATGCAGCTCAAGTTGTTCATCACTCGAACTATTTCCGGTTTTTTCAAAGAGCGGAGGAAGAGTTTTACGAACATCTAGGATTAGGTGTAGGCTTCAGCTATTTTATCGAGCGTGAAATTTGGCTTCCGAGAACCGAGGTCTTTTGCCAATACAAGACGCCTTCAGGCCTCGGCGATACATTGGTGATATCTTTGACAGTCAAGAAAATTGGAGAAAGATCGGTCAAATATGGTTTTGTTGCCACGAAAAGGGATACAGATGTTTTGGTGGCAGAAGGCTACGTAGCAGCAGTAGCTGCAGATAGGAAAATCGGAAAAGCAATCAAGATCCCTTCTGAATTCATTGAAAAATTGAACGCCTTCAAGAATGGATAGCGTCTGTGCATAGGAAAATTAGCCTACTACAACTTAGAATAGCACGCGGGCTCTATATTTCAGTATTGATCTGCTTTCAGGCTTCCTTTAGCGGTGGTTCTTCGTATCCATACGAGTCGCACAATTCGTGTTAGATCATCAACACGCTTCGAATTCCGAAATCTTTGTAGGGTACACTGAATGTTGAAATCTAGTTGATTCTGCCCCGTTTTTGTTTTGTGTACAGATCTCTGTTGAGGTAGCTTGAGCCTATGGAATGCAACTTGCCTCATTGGATCATTCCGCCCATAAGCATCTTGGAGACCCACGGAAACCTTCAGAGCCTAAGAAAGGGGGATTATGTC
The DNA here is from genome assembly GCA_964347765.1 of uncultured Candidatus Bathyarchaeia archaeon. Lineage (GTDB taxonomy): Archaea > Thermoproteota > Bathyarchaeia > Bathyarchaeales > Bathycorpusculaceae > CAYGAG01. The sequence goes on along the minus strand of CAYGAG010000047.1, from coordinate 1,536 downwards.
AACTAATTCTTAGCGGATTTTAGATGGCGCCTACAGCTTTCAGCAACTTGACTAGGGAGGCTAGGGCAACAGTTGCCTGAGCTATGGCGACATATTTGTTCTCGGCTAACTCTCTGATACTGTCAATTCCAAAGGCCTTTTTGAGAAGAACAGCATCCTGCTCAGAGACTCCTGAGATCGCCGATACAGGTTTCATTGCAAGATCTTCGTATTCTTCTGATTCGAAATCTTTGTCCAATATTCTGCCGGAACACGCTGAGAAGCAGTTTATTCCTTGCGCTAGGGTTACATATGTATTTGTAGCAAGGTCCTCTACCGTCTTTATTCCGAAGGCCTTTTTCAAGTCTTCAGCGTCCGATTTGCTGACGCCGCTTATAGATGCAACAGGCGCTTCAGCCAGTTCTTCTATGCTTTTGTCTTCATACGCTTTGTCGTAGAACCTTACTATGAACCCAGGTTTTTCCAAGAGATCCACCTCTGAATTTAACGTTTACTCTGATGAATCAATATAAGCTTTCTCCGGAAGCACAAAACCTAGAAAGTGCACTAGATTGGAAAAGATTTTCAAAGAGAAACGTCATAGTCAATTAAGTGATGCAATGCCTTTGTTCATGGTGAAGAAAGAATACTTTGATCTCTTCAGATTTGGAAAAAGGGACGTGGAACTGAGAGCAGTCAAGCCTCAATGGAAAAACAGCAAACCTGGCTACATAGCAACCATACAATGCGGAAGAGAAATCTTCAGAAAGAAGATCATTAAAATTCACAGAGGCACGCTTGCCCGAATTTTCAAAGAGGTAGACTACAAACGGGTCTTTCCTGAAGCTTCGACAGTTTTTGAAGCTGTAAAGAGGATAAGAGAATTCTATCCAGGTCAAGAAGAGTTTATGGCTTTTGAGCTTAAAGACCTAGTGTAGCCTACGGATTCTCTGTTGAACGCACGCAAGTATCAGTTTTCATAGATCTTCTTGTCATTAACTCAAAAAACTTTTAAAGTTACATCTGACGGCTTCACAGTGAAAATCGCCAAGAATTCCTAAGAAACTGAAGAAATGTTAGAAGTTGGCTATCCTTAAGTTACAACTTGCGTCTTAATGGTAAATTCAGTTCGAGAAGAACAGGATAAACGTACGCCTTTTCACTTTTCCGTATAGAGGTGGGAGAACGTCGTAAGTAAATAAGGGATCTCATCATTGACTGCGCGCGTTGCACGTGCAAATCAAGTCTCTCGCGCGCGCAGTAAAGGGGCTCAGTGAACAGGTTCTGATGCCTGCATGCATTCTTTTGGGAAGGAGTTTATTTGAATTGCCGCTTTTTTCTCCGCATCAGAACAATTGTTACAATAATGCTTATCACAACTGCAGCGACTGCTCCATAAAATTCCAAGGACAAAATTGTAGAGTCTGATTTTTCGGTTCTTTCGATGTTTAATGTCTGAGAATTCGTTGATTCCACATTTCCAGCAAGATCATGCGTTCTACAGTAGATTGTAGTTTGTCCTTCGGCGGAAATAGCGAAGGGCGCTAAATAGGTGGT
>CAYGAG010000046.1:0-13365 GCA_964347765.1 uncultured Candidatus Bathyarchaeia archaeon | reverse complement strand
AACAAGAAAATACATAACATATGCCAGTTCTCCAAAATTTGAAAACGAGATTTCAACTCAATCTTTTCAGCTCAACTAGCGCGCGCTTCCTCCTTCTTGTGGCAGATTTATGTTTTATTTAAGTGTATGTTGCTGTTGTGCCACAGTCATATACACCTAGGAGTTCAGTCTTTCAAATAGAAACCTACATTGCGCGCGCGTACATGTTCTTATTTGCTCACTTTTTCTCAGCAATTTCGCTTTCATATATGCTTCTGTTTCTCCTGCAGACTGGACAGAAACCACTATTCTTAACCGCTTTGGTATGTTTCTGAACGTGCAGTAGTGGAGTACGGCTTGAACGTTCAAAGTACTCAGCTATCTTTTCAAGGCCTAACCCCTCTTCAACGTAGAGCATTATCATTTCTGCATGTTCCTTGTCGCTTACAGTCCTGAATGTTCCTCGATAATCTCCCTCATGAAGTGGTTCCCCATACTCGACCTTAATGCCCACCGACTTCAATATGTTCTCCCTTTCCCGTTTGTGCCATTGTGAAAAGGAAATTCGCCTAAGCCCAAGGCTCCCTTCCGCGTAACGATGAAGAAGTATTGCGGTTTCATGTTGCGAACGATTGAAGGGCTGAAATAGCTGTAAAGCCAGCCCAAGTCTCTAGCCAATCCCTGAACACCCTGGGCCTTCAATATCATGTAGTCAGCAAGGTTACGTCTGTCAATGTCAATAGCGTAAAACCCTACTGAATCCAGTCCCAAAGCTATGCCCATGTGCCTGCCTCTCTGATCAGATAGATCATCTGAGATTTGGCGAACACCTAGTTGTCTGACACTTTGAGTCTTGAATAGTAGAAGTTGGCTGCTTCCCGTATGGTAAATAACTAAACAGTAATTAGAACTTGAATGTTGCTTTGCAACTTAACCATAGTTGGCTTCGAATATCTATATGCCAAAGACATAACACTCTTCAGGAGACTGAAACAACCAGATGATAGAGTAATGTAAAATAATACAGAGTAAGAAATATAAGTTGCCTCTGCTCCGTGAAATCAGGTTGAGGAAGCATCAATGAGTGTTGTGAAACTGAGATTGTCCATGTTCGGCACGCTTGCCGTTATAATCAGCTTATCTACCCTGTTCTTCACGGTTGTCCTTAGCCTTTTCAGTTCCTTCAGCTTGATTTCTTTGGCTATCTTAGTTGTGTGCTTCAATGTTTTCCAATGGTTGATCTCTCCTTACATCATTGATGCTATGTATGGTGTGCAAGAGATCTCGGAACATGAGCATCCTAGACTTCACGAAACAGTTGAGAATCTGAGCAGAAAAAGCGGAATAAAGAAGCCAAGGCTAATGTTAGCTCGGATTCCAATTCCAAACGCCTTCGCATACGGATCACCAATAGCTGGATCTAGAGTAGCTGTCACGAGCGGTTTGTTGAAAAGACTAGAGAATGAGGAAGTAGAAGCTGTCATCGGCCATGAACTAGGGCATCTCAAACACAAAGATGTCCAAGTAATGATGTTCGTATCCATACTCCCTGCTCTTCTCTATTATATTGGCTTCTCCATCATGCTTTCATCCATGTATGGAAGACAGAGACAGGAGAGCGGCGGATCAGCTCTAATAGGCATAGTATTCATGATCTTCTCTTGGGTCTTGAATATATTCATACTCTACCTCAGCAGATTGCGAGAATATTACGCAGACCGTCATGGTGTATCAATCGTTGATGATGGTTCCCGCAAACTCTCAGAGGGTCTGGCGAAAATAGTTCATACTACAAAAAACATGCGTAGAACACAAAAGAAGACCCAGAATCTGAATGCCCTAAAGGCACTCTTCATCGCTGATCCAGACCGCGCAGAAAAAGACTCCCTGACCATGTCCCGCTCAGCATTCACAGGCGACCAGAAGCTAGTACAAGACATTGTATCCCGAAAGGTAACCACATTGGACAGAATAGTTGAAATCTTCTCCACACATCCAAACACAGTCAAGCGGCTAAAAGCTCTGCAAGAACTGAGCTGACAAAAACCTTCTCATAATCTCATATTCGTTGAATCGCAAAGAATTAAAGGCCTTGCCTTCTCAATTGGGTTCTCAAGACCGATGGACGTGAAGTGATTGCGTAGCCGAAATTTGTTCTCCACAATCGAAAGACAGAAAGAAGAGGCCATCCGAACCTTAGAGGAGCTAATATGTATCGCTGCGATAGCTCCAGAAAATGGGGGACAAGGAGAATCAGAAAAAGCTGAAAGACTCCTGCAGATACTAGAGCCCATAGGCTTCGACAAGATTGAACATCATGACGCCAAGGATGACCGAGTTCTATCCGGAAAAAGACCGAACATTATCGCCTACTATAAAGGAAAGAATCCTACTGAAAAGCTGTGGATAGTGACACATCTAGACGTAGTTCCGCCTGGAGAAGAGTCCTTTTGGACGGTCACTGAGCCCTTCAAGCCGAAAATCCAGGATGGACGCCTCTATGGACGTGGAAGCGAGGACAACGGCCAATCCATGGTCGCATCCATCTTTGCAGTCAAAGCTTTGGCCAGTCTCGGCATGAGACCGAAAAGAACTATGGCCCTAGCCTTTGTTGCCGATGAAGAACAGGGGAGTACCTATGGAATCCAGCACCTATTGGAACAAAGAATCTTCAAGAAAGACGATCTAATTGTTGTGCCAGACAGCGGAAATGAGGACGGGAGCTTCGTGGAAATAGCTGAAAAGAGCAATCTTTGGTTCAGAGTACGTACTATTGGAAAACAAGTTCACGCCAGTAGACCGCATCAAGGCATAAACGCCCACCGCTTAGGAATGAGATATGCTCTCTCTCTGGACGAGGTGCTGCATGAAAAGTACTCTCTCAGAAATGACTATTTCGACCCACCTGAAAGCACCTTCGAAATGACGAAGAAAGAGAAGAACGTTGCCGCCACCAACATAATCCCTGGAGAAGACATAACACATTTTGACTGCCGCATACTTCCGAGCTATGCCGTCGAACAAGTACTGACAGATATCCGTGAACTAGCCGAGGACTTCGAGAAGAGGACACAAGGAACAATAAAAATCGAAGTCCTAGCAAAGACTACAGCCCCCAGACCCACGGACCCCAACTCCAAGATAGTCAGCCTCCTCAAAAAGGCCATTCTGCAAGTCAGAGAGACAGCACCCAAAGTGGGAGGAATCGGCGGAGGAACATGCGCCGCCTTTTTCAGAAGAAAGGGCATCCCTGCAGCAGTCTGGAGCACAGTAGACGAGACAGCACATCAGCCAAACGAATACGCAAAAATAGATAACCTTAACAATGACACCAAGATATTCGCCACTCTTGCAATCATCTGACTATTCTCCGCTAATCTAAAATCCAAGTTGAGGAAAAGATTATATGGATGGATAATCCATCCATCTTTCATGAAGACACACACGTCCAAGACAGGAAGATTGGCCTTATTCACAGTTCTGCTGGCCTTGTGTCTAGCGATACAGTTGACGCCTAGGCCGCCAAACGTGGAGTTCACATCCTTCTTTTCATTTGTTGTAGGATTTGTCTTTGGAGTTATACAAGGTGTCTTTTTCGGATGTGTAGTAATGTTTGCTAACGGCTTTCTTTCTCCTTATGGTATTGCGGGATTCATCATGCCGTTCCAAATTGTCGGGATGGCAGCAGCAGGTTTCTTGGGTGGAGTCTATAGGAAGATGATGCCTCAGGAGTCAGATTCTGCAAGGTTTTGCGCAGAGATATCTGTCTTTGGAGCCCTTATTGCCCTGGTCTATGACATAATCACGAATTTAGGAGTCGGTTTTCAATTCTTTCTCAGTGGAATGGATTTGACTTTGGCCATGATTACGGCAATAGCTTATGGAGCCTTATTCTCAGTAATCCACATCTTGTCCAATACTGCAGTCTTTACAGTGCTAACTCCCCCACTGATGAAGATCCTAGACGTCATGACAGGAGGTGAATGAATGGTTGGAAGAAGGACACTTGCTTTGCTAACACTGGCGACACTTGTTTGGGCTGTTTCAACCTCAAGTCTAGCTGTGTATTTCTACCTGCAGAACACGATCTCTTCAGAACAGATACTTGAGAACCAGAGCATCTTTGGCGAAACAACTTCCTATTTCGATGAATCAATTGGCCGATACAACCTGCTACATGCAGAGTATTCAATTCTATACGGAGATTATTCATTCCCAGGACACAATCTCACTCTACTCATGATGGATTTCGGTAGAGTGATGGCGCATCTGGAAGGCAACTATAGTTCGATTCTTGTGAGCCAAGAAGATCTGAATGAAACCTACAATAGACTATTGGAAGATTGCCTGCTCCATCATGGAGTTAACGTAACAGATGAAGCGCTCGGCGGATTACTGGACAGGTATTATGACCTTTTCAATCTGTTGGCGCTTAGAGAACTCGGTCAAGTCATAAGCAGATCCGTCATTCTGAACATCAACATCTGTATAGATTATGGAAACGGAACCCTAAATTGGCATAATGAAACAGCAATGCCTGCAGGCTCCTCTCTTTTCCAAGCCACACCTGAGATAGCTAAAATCAACTACACTTATTATCAGTTTATTCAGCCTGGGCATATCCTTCTGCATTCAATCAATGATAAAGATGCCGTCACAGGTGATTCAGAAGGTTGGAATTGGATCTGGTACTACTGGGATAGAGATCTCCGGGAATGGATATCAGGACCTATAGGTTGTGACGCGTGGATGCTTAGAAACAACTGTTCGTACAAATGGAAATTCGAACATTGGTCTTGGCCATAACCACTAATATTTTAAGTTTAAGCATGTCCATATTAATAACTTCCAAGGGATGCGTTGAACTGTGGCCATTACAACAGAAATACTAAATGAGGTTATGAAGGAAGGAAGAAAGTCCCTTCTTGAATCAGAGGCAAAAACGATATGCCGAGATTATGGAATTCCAGTCACTGACTTCAGAGTTGCACAAGATGAGAATACCGCTGTGGACTACGCTGGAGAGATAGGCTACCCAGTAGTTCTCAAGATAGTCTCGCCAGAAATCATCCACAAGTCAGATATCGGCGGTGTCGTAATTGACCTGAAGGATGCAAAGGAAGTATTAAACGCCTACCGGCAGATAATGAAAAACGTCAAAAAGCACAACCCGAATGCCAAAACGGTTGGCCTACTTGTGCAAGAAATGGCTCCGCAATCTACTGAAGTCATAGTAGGAGCAACAAAGGATCCTCAATTCGGTCCCACGTTGATGTTTGGTCTGGGAGGCATTTTTGTGGAGATACTGAAGGACGTTGCCTTCCGAATAGCGCCGGTCACAGAGAACGAAGCTCGAGAGATGATAACAGAAGTTAAGGCTTTTCCACTGCTGAAAGGTTACAGGGGCAAGCCTCCGGCTGACATAGACGCCATAGTAAGCATTCTATTGAACACTTCGACGCTCATCATGGAGCATCAGGCGATAAAGGAACTCGACTTGAACCCTGTAATGGTCTACGAGAAAGGAGCAAAGACTGTCGACGCGAGAATCATCCTAGAGTAGCTAATTGAAGAACGTCTCGCCCTTTGCCGTTTCATAGAATTCTCCGTGTTATGCGACGCAAATAAAAGCTGGTTTCCAAATATTCTTTAGGAAAGTGGGATGTGTGGCTATGAAGCTGAAGATGATATCTTTAGATGAGATTCAACCAAATCCCTTTCAGCCGAGAGAACGCTTTGAGAAAGACTCGCTCAAGGAACTGACAGAGTCCATCGAAGAGGCAGGAATTCTTCAACCTGTCGTAGTCAGAGAACACGGCTTCAAATTTCAGATCATTGCAGGAGAGAGGAGATGGAGAGCGGCGCATATGGCCCGTCTCAAGAAGATCCCCTGCCTAATCAAGGAGGTTGCTGAAGAAAGAATACTCTTTGAATCCCTTATCGAAAACCTACATAGGCGGGACTTAACGGATACAGAACGGGAAAACGCTGTCCATGAGATCTGGGTCAGCAGAGATGACTTCGCAGTCAAGACTAAGAAGGAATTGGCGCGAAGACTGGGCATCAGCGAACACAAAGTGAGCGACGACATAGACGCATGGGAGTTTCGACACAACCAAGAGATATCCCTAGATGTATCTACAGATGTGATAAGACGAACCCGAGGACTAAAACCGAAAACTAGAAAACGCTTGATTGCAAAAGTAGATAAGGGTCAAATAAAGGCCAGTGAGGTTGACACCACAGCCAAAGTACTACGAAAAGGTTCGGACATCCTGAAAAGAGAACTCCTGAAGCCGGATTTGTCGATTACCCCGAAAATGGCAGAAACCATCATGACCAAGTTACCATCCGAAAAAGAACAAGAGCGAATTGTGGACGACATAAGGCGATTCAAACTTACGGAAGAGGAAGTTGAAGATAAGATTAGAGAGATCAGATATGCCAAGAAGCTGGAACGATCAACAAAGGAGAGTGAGGGTGACCAGCTGACAGTCTTCGCAGTCCAGCGATATGATTGCCCGTACTGCAAAAAACACTATGTGATCAAATGTGACGGAAAACATGACTGGATAGAACAAGACGTCACAGAATCTAGGTCATAGACACGGCAAGATCATGCTAGAGGTCTTATGAACATAGACGGCCCGCTTTCATATCACTGGTGAAACGTTGGAGTGCAGTCTTCATTTCTTGGAGTTGAAAGAGCGTGTTAATTGATTCCCATGCACATCTTCAGTGGCCAAGCTTTAACAGAGATCGGGAAGAGGTGATAAGTCGAGCTAGAAGAGCAGGGGTAAATAATATAGTCAACGTTGGAACAGATCTTGAAAACAGCATGCTAGCTGTGGAAATAGCGGAAAAGCATAATGGAATTTATGCAACCGCTGGAATTCACCCACATAACGCTAGCCAGTCTGATGAGCAAACCATGTCCAGACTCCAGGAGCTGTCGAGGCACCCCAAAGTGGTAGCTATTGGAGAGATGGGACTAGATTACTATAGAAATCTCTCTCCAAGAAGAACTCAGAAGAGAGTCTTTGAATCCCAGCTATCACTGGCCGCAGAGTTAGGGCTTCCAGTCGTGATCCACAACAGAGACGCTCATAGCGACGTTCTGAGAATCCTCTCAAAACACGGCAGAAAGGTGAACGGTGTAATGCACTGCTTCTCAGGAAATTTGGAAATGGCCGAACAATGCATCCAGTTGAATTTCGCCTTGTCGTTTGCAGGATCCCTGACCTACCCTAATTCAGATACGTTACGAGAAGTTGTAAGACAAGCACCTTTGAGGAAGATCCTGTTGGAAACCGACAGCCCTTGGCTTGCACCACAAGACGTTAGGGGAAGACGCAACGAACCAGCCTTCCTACTAATTACGGCTAAGAAAATTGCCAAGCTAAAAGAAGTCAGTATCGCCAAGCTAGCTGCAGTGACTAGACAGAATTTTGAAGAAGTCTTCAAGATCACACTAGACTTCTGAATCAGGCTCACCGCATCTTCAACACACGCGCGGTTAGAAGCTGAAAGACAATTTCATGCATTCGAAGAAGATGACGCAGTGAGACGGATCTTCAATGAAGACCAGACGCTACCACTCTTCAAAAAAGGAATAAGACAGATTCAGCATATTCTAAGACTCGGAAAACAGAAGAGGTAGAACCAGTGACCTGCAGCAGCACAGCTGGCGAAGTTCATAGACTCGAACAAGATCTCTTAGCTCTAGAAGAAGAAAGGAACAAGATCAAAAACAATGCTCAGGAATGGGCGCAAAAGAGAGACAAACTCAACAAGCAAGTCAGAGACCTAAGTGAACAAATACGCAATCTCAAAAGCCTGAGAGACCAGCAAAATGAAACAGTGAAAGATCTAAAACGACTTCGGGAAAGCACCAAAGACCAAGCCCAAGAAAAGATCGACGAAATTCGAAAACTGAATTCAGAGATTCAGAGCTTGAAGAAGAAAAAGTCTCTAAAGACGATGCTGATTTTGCAGAGAGAACTCGACAGAACAGAATGGAGTATCCAGACAACATCGTTGAGCCTAGAAGAAGAAAAAGAACTCGTTGGCAAAGCCAGACAGCTTCAAGCGGAAATCAACATCCTTAAAAAGCTAAGGGCGTTTCAGAAAGAAAGGATGGATGCGCAAACGAAACTGAAGGCTATACAGACTGAAAACAGAGTACACCATCAGAGACTTACCGAGACTGCCAGGAAAAGCCAAGATTTACACAAGAATATGTTAAGGAAGAGGGACGAGCTAAAGGAAATCAAATTCCAAGCCGATGAAACCCATCAGAAATTCCTGCAAGAAATGCGGAGAACCGAACCAATCCTTGAAAAGATCACGAAAACTCGAAGTAGGCTAAGAGAACTGCGCGATGAGCTGCAGAAGAAAGATGAACAGGAGAGACGAAGAATCGAGGAAGACCTAATGAAAGAGATCAGAGAGAAAGCTAAAGAAAAACTGAGACTGGGAAAGAAGTTGACTTGGGAAGAGTTCCAGATTCTCCAAAAACAGGAAGAGACAACACAAGATTAAAGTGAAGATGCATAGACTATTCTTGGGAAACGGTCAAAAGATGGCGACAGAAGAAGCTGAGAAACGGAAGAGGATCCTTATTCTCTGTGTTGATAGAGATGCCGATCTGGCAAAGGCGGTGATCAAGACCCCTGTAGTCGGAAGGAATGAGAACCTCAACGCCGCTGTCGCCCTTGCCCTGAAGGATCCTGAGGAACCCGATGCCAACGCAATGTTTGAAGCAGTGCGTATCTACGATCGCCTGCATGAGGAAGACAACCCAGATGAAGCTCTTGAAATAGCAACAATCTGTGGCTCTGAACTGGGAGGTGTGGGGGCGGATAGAAAGGTTGTATCTGAACTAAGTGACCTGTTGGCTGTCTATCCGGCAGGGGAGGTAATCTTGGTTACAGATGGGTTCTCAGATGAAGCTGTTCTTCCCCTTATTGAGTCAAGGGTGCCCGTATCATCTGTCAGAAGAATAGTGGTGAAGCATAGCAAGTCAATTGAAGAGACTGCTGCTCTGTTCACTCGGTATGTTAGAATGATCATGGAAGATCCACGTTACTCTCGCATAGCTTTGGGAGTGCCAGGATTATTGTTGCTGATTCTTGGCATCTTCTCGATCTTCAATCTGCTTTACCAGTATTGGATAGCCTTCGTTTTTGTGTTGAGTGTGATCCTACTAGTGAGGGGGTTCGGTGTTGACAAGCTTATCAAAGGTTACTACGAGTGGATGAAGGAATACTCTCCCCCGCCGCTTCCTGTTCAAATCTCCAATTTTTCAGTTATTGTAGGAACACTCTGTGTCGTAGTCGGCGGTTACCTAGGAACAACCAAGATTCCAGTTCCTCAGGATCTTTCAGGCTGGCTCAGCGACTTCCCACGAATAGCTGGATATTTCATCGGGGGTTCCATGGACCTTGCAGTCATAGGCTTCTGTGTGATACTGCTGGGGAGGACAATACACTTCTACTTTGAAAGAGACATTAAACTACTGAGAAATGCAGCCCTGCTTGTCTTGATTGGTTGGTCAAGATGGGTCCTTGAAGGAACTTCAGAAGTGCTGATCGACCCAGTGAGAGGCTATGGAAAACTAATCTTCTCCATAATCATAGGCATCTTGATAGGCATAGCCTCTGCTTTAGTTATACTCATCGTCTACAGATCTTCAAGAGACTTCTTCAAGGAGACCCCAGAAAAAATTGAAGAATTCGAAGAAAGCTAACGTGGCAATCATTGGCGGGACCGGCTTCGAAAAGCTGTTGAGGGATTTCAGAACATTCCGTCTCGCGACACCCTATGGAATATCCCCACCACTATTTATCGGAGAAACCCGAGGCAAGGACACAATTTTCCTTCCAAGGCATGGTATGACCCATTCTGCCCCTCCTCATAAGATAGATTATAGAACGAATATCTATGCTCTGCATAAGGCCGGTGTGAAGAGGATCATAGCCACAAACGCTGTTGGTGCGATAAATCCAAGCTTTTCTCCTGGCAATCTTGTTATCCCTCACGATTTTGTGGATTTCACAAAACTCAGATCTACAACCTTCTACGATGAAGCTCCAGTCACTCATGTTGACATCTCTGAACCATACTGCCCGGAAATACGGCGTCTATTCAGCGAAAAGGCAAAGACCTTAGGATTGAAGATCTGGGATGAGGCAGTCCTCGTGTGTACTGAAGGACCTCGCTATGAGACTCCTGCAGAGATTGCAATGTTCAGGCATTTGGGTTTTGATGTCGTTGGAATGACCGGTGTTCCTGAAGTGGTTTTGGCGAGGGAGCTAGGAATCTGTTATGCTTCCGTCTGCTGTGTTTCAAATATGGCAGCTGGAATGCAAGAGCGACTAACCGTCAGTGAAGTCACCAAAGTCCTGGAAACCATCTCCTCTGAACTGGAGCAAGCCTTAATTCTGTGCATTGAGAACCTACCCATGGAGCGCAACTGCAGATGTAGAGAAGCGCTTCGAGACGCGAGGCTTGAAAAATAGATGCTTAAACGATTTCTCTCAACAGTCGGAGCTTACAAGTTCTATGAAAGATGGCTGTGGCATCAGGTGAAGAACGGCGTGAAGCCAGAACACATAGCCATAATTCTGGATGGGAATCGTCGATGGGCATCTCTTAAGTCTCTAAATCCTTGGTTTGGCCACGAAAAGGGCGCTAGAAGAGTGGAGCAACTTCTCGATTGGTGTCTAAGACTGAAGGTACGATCCATGACTCTCTATGCTTTTTCTACAGAGAATTTCCGTCGCGCGACAGCTGAAGTAGAAGAGATCATGAGAATTGCCAACGAGGAATTTCAGAGAATTTTGACTGACGAGCGAATACACAAGAACAAGGTCCATGTAAAAGTCATAGGTCGGTCAAACTTGTTACCTGAAGACCTGCAACATCTCATAAAAGATGTTGAAAGTGCAACTCGAGACTATGGTAAACACTTCCTGAATATCGCTCTTGCTTATGGTGGAAGAGAGGAAATCGTGGACGCTGCAAAGAAAATCGCGGAAAGAGTGTATGAGGGAGATTTGGACCTAGATGAAATCAATGAAGCATTGTTCGAGAAATATCTGTACACATCACACATGCCGAAGCAGGACCCAGATTTGATCATCAGGACCTCTGGAGAGGAAAGATTGAGCGGCTTTCTGCTATGGCAGTCAGCTTACAGTGAACTGTGCTTTTTAGATGTCTACTGGCCAGATTTCCGATCTATAGATTTCTTGAGGGCTGTCAGGACTTTTCAAATGCGCAAAAGACGTTATGGCAAGTAGTCGATTCAAGCTCTTTTTTTGGCGCTTGTTATTGAGATTACATCCCTGTCTTTCAGCACGTATTCTTCTCCTACACGTTTTCTCTCCCGGGCTTCTGATGCGTAGATGAAGCCTTCGCCGAGTTCTGTGTGTATCATATAGGCGAGTTGGCGTGCCGTTGTACCATAAGGAACGAGATAAGCGTCAGGTAGGACCATTCCTTTATGGTCTGTCAGATGCTCTAGGTCTTCAACTGGATAGACTGTGATCATGTCAAGAAGCCTGAAGAACGCACTGTTCATTGCTTCTTGGACCCCCGTAGAGCCGAATCTGATCAAGATCTTTTCTCTTATGGTTTCCAAGGCGTTGATCTGATTTTTGTTCAGATTTTCAGGTTTATCGATTTTGAAATTGCAGTCCCCAGGTTTGTAGTCTATCAGCTTTTTCTCTGCTGCCCTTCTTAATGCAAGTTCAGCTTCTGTGGAACAAGGTATTACGAGTTTATCCAATTCTCGCAGCTTTGCTAAATTTTCTTCTGCTGCTGCTATGTCCATCTTGTTTGCGGCTATTAACATGGGCTTGGCTATCTGTCTAAGTACATTCGTAAATCTCAAGAAGTCTTCTTCGCTCCAAGATGTAGGCTTATCAGCGTTCAACTCGGTCTTTCTGATAGTCTTCGCTATATGGTCTCTTCTTATAGCCAAGCCGCTTAACCTTTCTTCAAGCAGATGAAACAAGTCCGTTCTTGATTCTGCTTCTACTGTCCTAGCCATCTTGTCCCAGTCTCTTTTGAGGATGTCGCCCATCCACATCATGATCTCTTCTTCCAAAAACTGGACATCTGCCAGAGGGTCATGTTCACCGGGCTTGCATATTCTTCCTTCAGAGTCCGTGCCGCCAGAAGCGTCCACAATATGGATTAAGGCGTCTGCCTTTCTGATCTCATCTAGAAACTGATTTCCCAAGCCTCTCCCCTTCCACGCGCCTGGCACTAGACCTGCACAGTCGATAAGCTCAACCGGAATCAGTCTGATTCCGTCTAAACATAGTGAATTGACGGGATTATCTTTGACATCAAATTCTTTGCATGCGCAAGGGGTCCGAACGTATCCAATTCCTCTGTTCGGCTTTATAGTTGTAAACGGATGACTTGCAATCTTGGCTGGCGCAAGCGTCGTAGCGCTGAAAAAGGTTGATTTTCCAGTATTCGGTTTTCCAACAATGCCCACCATCAAACCCCATTTACCTCATTATCAAGTTTGATCGTCCCGTAAATGAAGCTTCCTGTCAGACTCCTTACTGCTCTGCTATCTGGTCTGAGAAAGTAAAATGTAGTTAGCATAATAATCGCCATTATGCTTACTAGAATCAAGAATATCACTGCCACTAGTATCCAAGCGTCTTGAGACAACTTATCGATGATCTCTAGGACATTGGCTATCTTCGATTCGGCCTTCTGGATGTCTTGGTTCCAAAATTCTATAGCTTCTTGAACTTGGATTTCGGCTTGAAGCAGAGTTCTCTCGATTCTTTCGGTCTCCGAGGCAAATGCTACTGAAGCTCCAAAGATCTTTCCAAGAAGGAGGGCAAGGTGGGTTTGTCTCACTTTTCGGACAGTGTCCAGAATTTCATCCGAGAAGTTGTCTCCAAAAGCATTTGATTCGCATTGTGTCCAAGAAACGATTTGTTCTTCTTGTATTGCCCTATCGTTCGATTCGCAATCATAAACATAATTCGCGTAGTGAATAACGTCTGGTATGCTTTGGATGGAACTGAAATGTCTCTCATCCATTTCAGCAAATAAGTGCCATGTAACGTCGACAGGTATCCATCCGTAGTTCTCTATGTAGTATTCGGTCCACATGTGCCCATTCTCGACATTGTTACTTGCGTGGTGAAATGCAAAGCCCGCTTGGATTCTGGCGGGTATCCCAGCTGCTCTACACAGAGCAACGTAGAGGTATGAGTATTCTGAACAGTCACCCACGCCGTTCTTAAGTGCCCACAAAGCTCCTTTCGCAGAATCCTGCGTCTCATAGTGCATGTGCTGATCCACGAAATAATATATTCTCTGAGCTCTTCGGTGCCAACAATCGATGTCGCT
>CAYGAG010000045.1:0-13506 GCA_964347765.1 uncultured Candidatus Bathyarchaeia archaeon | reverse complement strand
CTTTTGGGATATTTTTTGATATCTATAGGGACGACAATGTTAACGTGATAGGCATAGGCATCACGGCGGACAGTTAGAAAAAAGTATGGCGTTAACTCCTCATTCCTAAACGGCGTCTCCTAATGGAAGAAAAAAGTGAATTCTCAGGATTCAGCTTCTCCAAAGTGTCTTGCCACTGTGCCTATGTCTCTCATCTCGACTTTTCCATCTGGAACACCTTTTGCTGGACCTGTTAAGTCACATTCTGGTGGGGCAGGAGGCACAGTCTGTCCGAAATGCCTAGCTACTAAGCCTACGTCTCTCATGTCACATTTTCCATCAGGCCATCCTTCTGAACCTGTAATGTCACCCAAAATTGTGACAATTATCCAACTGCCAGTAAGATTGTTGTCCGAGACATCCGTTTCTCCTAGAACTGGTGAGGCATAGACGCTTATGGTGTAGTTGCCTTTGGAAAAGCCAGTGGTGTTCCAAGGGATTGCGAGAATCGTGAAGAGACCGCTCTCCAGAGTGATTTCTACCTTCCCCACGGGTGTGCGTTGACATAGACTGTGACGTTGAAGATTTCTGTGTAGCTGCCGATATTCATGGTTAACGTGCTGACATTGGAGGTATATCCTTCTCCAACAGCTTTTTTGGCGGAAACATATTTCACGGTAACGTCGTGACCTGAACTTAGCTGGGCGAATGTTACGTGCAATGTGTGGTTTGTTGTCATGTCTACAACGGCGGGATTGGTTGAAACATATCCTATTACAGTGCCGTCAAGTTCCCAATGGTCAAGGTAATATCCAGGATCCGGTATAGCCGTAATGTTTACTCTTGTTCCTGACCAGTAAACGCGTGTGCCCGGTGGGGGATTAAGGGTTCCCCCTGAAGATACTGCTGTGATTAGTGTGTAACTTCTTAGAGTGAAAACAGCGTGCAGTGTATGATCCGTGTCCATAGTCATATTCACTGGGTTACTTGTGCTGTTGGCTCCGTCTAGTTCCCAATGATCGAAGTAGTAATCCTGGCCGGCGTCGGGAATGGCTGTTATGTTGATCAGGGTGCCGATAACATAGGTGTAAGTTCCAGGGGTCGGATCTGTTGTTCCTCCAGCCGTAGCAGTAATGGTCAACGAATAGGTTGGGATGAACACGGCGTGTAACGTATGATTTATGTCCATTGTTACATTAACGGAGCCTGCTGTCCCAGAGTTGACGCTGTCAAGTTCCCAATGATCAAAGACGTATCCTATATCCGACAGGGCAGTGACAGCAACCACAGCCCCGCTCGTGTAGATATGAACTCCCGGAGCAGGATTCGTTGTTCCTCCAGCCGTTGTAGTAATATTCAATTCCTGTATACCTATCCACGAAAAAACTGGATGCAATATATGATCCTGTTCCATTGATACGAATATCTGACTGCCCCCGCCAACATCAACGCTATCAAGCACCCAGTGATCAGGAACGTATCCTGTATCAGGGAGAGCCTGCACAGGAACATCTTGCCCTTCTAGATACGAGTAGTTTCCTGGGGCAGGGTTCGTTGAGCCATTGGCAGCGGAGGAGATTGACAGAGTATACATCGTTGGCGCGGGGCTTCCATAAGGATACATAAGCGGATAACAGTCTTGATCACTGGAATCAAAGATGGCAACAGCTGCGTCGCCTATGCCGTCACTTCCAGGTTGATCTTGATCAGGACCTTTCTTGACGTCAACACCCTCATAATCTTTCCAGTAGTAGTTGCCACCTGAAGGATAACCATTGTCCCATACGTTGCCTCCTTTACTGTAGATCATGCTATGATTGCCGAAGAAGTTGTGATAGAGAACATTACCTATGCTATCTGCTCCTACCCAGACATCATACCCTTCATCAACCGTCTCATCAATTAATCCTCTGCGTCCGTTTGATTCTATCACGTTGTTATAGAGCAGATTCCCGTCAGAGTGAAGAGCGACCGAGATGCCACATATGCATTCAGAAACAGAATTGTCAAAAACTAAATTGTCTCTGGCGTTCCACCACAATGTTAGACCTGCTGGAGGTCCAGGCGGCATTGGCCATCCTGGATCGTTCTCGTCATATTGTATTGGCATAGTGCGTGTGATAGTGTTGTCTTCAACAGTATTGCTCCTGGGCCAGCTCATATTTTCGAAGAAACCCGACTGTTCACCTCCAATCTTCACGCCGTACCACGTATTGTCGATGAGATTTCTTCTGACCACATTATCGGTACTCGAATAGTCTAGATGTACAGCAGCCTGTGCTAAGTCCAAGAACTGGTTGTTTTCAACCAAGTTGTTACTGCAATAAGGTGCAGACTGGCATGATATCTTCAGCCCCCACAACCACCAACCTACCATACCCAGACCCCCCTCCCAGACATAATCAGCTATCCCACGAACAATATTGTTCTTGAAAATAGTGTTATCAGCAAAAATGCCAACAAGCTCCGTACCGGGAATACCCTGCAAAGGAGGAAGACTATAATTTCTGCGAGCTTCAAAGGTGAAACCTTCAACGACAACGTTGTTTGCCCAGATGCTCAACCCTCCCGATCTTTCCCAGACTAGCTTTGTCGTCATCTTGTTCTGGCCAATCAGAGAAATTGGCTTCGTGATAATAAGAGCGTCATTATATGTGCCTGAACGTACATAGACCG
Organism: uncultured Candidatus Bathyarchaeia archaeon; assembly: GCA_964347765.1. Taxonomy (GTDB): domain Archaea; phylum Thermoproteota; class Bathyarchaeia; order Bathyarchaeales; family Bathycorpusculaceae; genus CAYGAG01. Next base: position 10,851 of record CAYGAG010000045.1, on the reverse strand, counting down.
TGTCTCCGTCTGAAGCTGCGTCGACAGCACCTGCTATTGTTGGATAATCATCTGGAACTGTGATCGTTTCTCCTTCCGCTCGTTGGATGTCCCAGACAGGAAATGTCATAAGGACTAATATCAGGATTACAACAAACCCAACTACTTTTCTCATCGCTAGCTACTTTCGAAGAAAAATTTGGCAAAACAAGCGTAATAACGTTTCTCTCGCTTGATATATATCTTCAACAGCAGCTCGACCACGACGCAGTTCACTCTACATCATCTGCATAATGATCTGATCGAAGTGACACTTTCACCGAATTGTCAGACTATGATATGTCCATCCACGCTGCAAAGTTACAAGGATATCTCTTCAAAAGGAGATTATTGGTTCGGATTGGGCTTTCATCAGACAAATGGAAGAAAATGGTCATCAGAGAATTGCCACAAACTCTGAACTAACCTGCGCCAAATAAGTGAAGTCTGCCCTACATAGATAATACTAGCCATAGACTTGCGGAACTTTTATCTGACAAGGTGTTCGATTCTGGTTTGAAAGGTGAAGGAAATGGGCGAATTCGAACAGTCACATCCAAGATCATCTACAGTATTTCTGATGCTGATATTCGTTACTGGATTAGCAGCCGGAGCAATAGTTAGCTTCTACATAACATATAACGAAGTCGACCGCCTAAAGAATGATGTCACCAGGCTTAAGAATCAAGTTTCAGAGCTAAGGGGAGTCCGCCCGAGTGTTATCAACCAAAACATCACGGTCTACCAGAATAGCACTGCCCTTTCAGAGTTGTACGAAGGAGTGAGAGATTCCGTAGTCTTGATCATTGGAAAGACTGATGGCGGTTCAGTCCAAGGTTCAGGCTTCATCTATAACTTCTCAGGAATAATTGTCGCAATAACAAACTATCACGTTGTTCATGGCACAAACACCATAAGCGTTACTTTCGCAAATGGAAACGGATATGCCGCAACAATAAATGGAACAGATCCATATGCCGACTTGGCTATTCTCATCGTTGACGCTCCTGCACATGAATTTCAACCTCTGGAAATCGTGAATTCCACGACTTTGAGAGTCGGGGATCCTGTAATAGCTATTGGAAATCCCTACGGTTTGGTAGGCTCTATGACTACGGGAGTTGTAAGTGCGCTTGGCAGAACTATTACAGAGGATGAATATACTGGAGGATTTGGAATAGCTAATATCATACAAACGAGTGCGCCGATAAATCCAGGGAATTCTGGTGGTCCACTTCTGAACTATAACGGCACAGTTGTAGGAATAACGACAGCTATAGTCAGTGACTCGCAAGGCTTAGGATTTGCAGTTCCATCAAACACTATACGAAGAGAGATAGCGTCTCTGGTAGAATCTGGGTCTTATGATGGACATTCCTACTTGGGACTGATGGGAGGAGACATGGATTATTTCATGGCTCAGGAAATGGGCGTGGACATTACTTATGGTTGGAGAATTGTTGAGGTTAGGTCTGATGGACCTTCTCATGATGCTGACTTGAAGAAAGACGATATACTTATTGGAATCAACGGGACGCGAATCAAGAATGGAGACGACATGGCGAGTTATCTTGAGGAGCACACTTTGCCTGGGGATACGGTGATTTTGACGATTAGACGAGGAACTCTGACTCTAGATCGTGAAGTAGAACTGGGGAGTAGACCTCCACCGCCAGTCTAGAAGGATGGATGCGCCATTGCTCTCTTCCAGATGATCAGGCATGCCTATTTGCAGAAGATCTGTAGACGATTTACATTGCTTCCTTTATGAGTTCTAGAATGTCCCTCACAATAATCTTGTCTTCAACATCCAGCACTTTCGTAGCATCCTCCAGCGTTGTCACACAGAACGGACAAGCTGTAGCTATGACATCGACATTGAGATCCAATGCTTCTCTGACACGATCTACACAAGGCCTCTTCTCAGGTGTTGCCTCTTCTGTCCAGACTCTCCCGGCTCCTCCGCCGCAGCAGAAGCTGTTTTCTCGCGTTCTCTTCATCTCAACCAGCTCTAAATCCTTTATTGACTGTAGGATCTCTCTTGGAGCGTCAAACACATCATTACGTTTTCCTAGGAAGCATGGATCATGGTAGGCAACTATCTTTCCAACGGGTTTGGAAAGTCTGAGCTTGCTATTGTTCATGGCATCAGCAATGAACTGCGTGTAGTGTTGTACTTGAAGCCCAGCTTCACTGTATGGCTTGTCATTCTTGAAGGTGTTGTAGCAATGAGGGGATAAAGTTACGATTCTCTCTGCATCAAATTTCTCAAACATGGACAAGTTGTGTTGGGCAAGGATTTCGAATAATCCTTTCTCTCCAAGTCTTAGCTGGTGGTCTCCGCAACACCATTCTTCCGCGCCAAACGAGGCATAGTCAACTCCCATATCGTTGAGCAATGTTGCCAAGGATCTGGCAATCTCCTGGTTTCTAGGATCAAATGCTGTTTGGCAACATACGAAATATAGAACGTCAGCTTTCGTAACTGCCGGAAATGTTTTCACGTCAAGGTCTTCAGCCCATTCCATTCTCTTGTTTTGATTCATCCCCATTGGATTGTGATATTTGAAGGAACTTGTCAGCACGTCCATTATGTTTCTCGAAATGGCTCCGGTTTCTACTATTAGGCTACGTTCGTCAACTATCGAGGTTGAACTGTCAACTTCTTTTGGGCAGAATAAGGAGCAAGAGTTGCAGGAAGTGCATAACCACACATTGTCGGCCATAGCTTTCAGTCGCTCTTCCGACCCTTCGTCTCTGGAATCTGAGATGAATCTGTAATTAGTGGCGTAGGTAGAAGGCCCAAGAAACTTTTCATCTATGGCAGCTGGGCATGCAGAATAACAGATGGAGCATTTTATGCATAATGTCAAGTCCCAGTATTTCTTGAGCTCCTTAGGTATCTGGATAAATTCATGAGGCTTCGCAAGTCTTTCTTCCGGTTTCACTAGGATTGTTTTTATTCTGTCGTATGTGCCAAGGAACGGCTGGATGTCCACGACTAGGTCCTTTATAACAGGCATGTTCTGGAGAGGTTCAATGGTCAGGGAGTCCGAGTCTAGATGGAGTATTTGTGTATAGCAGGCAAGCATGGGCCGTCCATTTACCATGATGCCGCAGCTTCCGCATATTCCCATTCTGCAGGAGTGTCTGAATGTAAGGGTCTCGTCGACATTGTCTTTGATGTATGTTAGAGCTTCAAGTACAGTCATTCCTTTGCGAACAGGCACCTTGTATGTAGATATATAGCGTCTCTTCTTTCCAGGGTCGTAGCGATGTATCTTGAATTCGACGGTTTCCTTCACTTCTGAGTTCACATCAAATTCCTCCTAATAGGCTCTTGCCGTCGGAGGCCACCTAGTTATCATAACTGGAATGTACTCCAGCTTGGGTCCTTCTAGCGTATGGTAGGCCAGAGTGTGCTTCAACCAATTTTCGTCGTCGCGCCTTGCATAGTCAACTCTTGAATGGGCTCCCCTGAACTCCGTTCTGGCAAGGGCGCTAGCAACTGTGATTTCAGCCAAGTCCAGAGTGAAGTCTAGTTGGAGAGCTGCTACGAGACCGGTATTGAATTCTTTGATCTTGTCCTCAACTCTCGCTCCCCTAAATCTCTCCTTAAGTCTTCTTATACCCTTCAAGGCACTCTCAAGCTCGTCGCCTCTTCTGAATATCCAGACCTTCTCACTCATGATGCGCCTCATCTCATCTCTGATGTCTGGGACTCTTTCGTCGCCTTCGCCGCTTAATACTTCGTCAAAAACCCTTTTTTCTTCTGCAAAGATTCTTTCATTCGAGAGTTCTCGGAAACTGCCCGACATTATATTTTTAATTGCTTCTTCACCAGCAACTGCTCCGAAAACTAGACAATCTGTTGTTGAGTTTGTTCCAAGCCTGTTTGCCCCGTGTACATTAAGGCATGAGCATTCACCTGCTGCGTAAAGTCCTGAGATTGTTGTTTCAGTCTTTATGTTAGCGTGTATCCCTCCCATTGAGTAGTGAGCTGCAGGTTTTATCGGTATGGATTCCTCAACGGGATCTACGCCGCCAAGTTTTATGGCGACGTCCCGTATCAGGGGAAGCCTCTCGTTTATCTTCTCCTCACCTAGGTGTCTGAGGTCAAGTGCGATATATGGTCCGTAAGGTCCTTCCAACCCTCGTCCCTCTTGCATTTCTGTTGTTTCTGCTCTGGAGACTATATCGCGAGGAGCCAGCTCCATCTTTTCAGGAGCGTAGCGTTTCATGAAGCGTTCACCTTCAGCATTGACTAGATATCCTCCTTCGCCTCGAGCTCCTCCAGTTATGAGTATCCCAGGAGGAATCATACCAGTAGGATGAAACTGAATGAATTCCATGTCCTTCAAAGGTACACCAGCCCTGTAAGCAATTGCCATTCCGTCCCCTGTCGATGTATGAGAGAATGTTGTAAACTCATATATTCGTGCGTAGCCTCCAGTAGCCATTATTATGGCTTTCGTGCGGAAGGCGTGCATTTCACCAGTCTTAAGTTCTAGGGCTGTCAAGCCTACTGCTGCCGTGTCTTCGGTGACTAGAGAAGTGACGAACCATTCATCATAGAATGTTATGTTATCATATGTTTTGGCCTTTCCATACAGTGCGTGCATCTCATGGAAGCCTGTCATGTCAGCTGCGAAACATGCCCTCGGAAAACTATGGCCGCCGAAAGGACGTTGGTTAATTCTTCCTTTTTCAGTCCTGCTCCACGGGCAGCCCCAATGTTCAGTAGCTATGATCTCCTTAGGAGCTTGCTTCACAAAGAATTCCACGACGTCTTGATCCGCAAGGAAATCTGAGCCTTTGACTGTGTCCCAAGCGTGAAGGTCACAAGAGTCACCCTCTCTCATAACAGCTGCAGTTCCACCTTGGGCGCAGACAGAGTGTGATCGGACAGGATATAGTTTCGAAATGACAGCTACATCGATTTTGCTGGTGATCCCAGCAGCAGAGATTGCAGCCCTCAAGCCTGCCAGGCCTGATCCTACGATAACCAAATCATGAGCCAATTTCTCCATTCAAGTCGCCTATTCATGGATGTATAGCGAGAGTTACTTACGTTCACAGCCATACGTTTAAAACTTTCCGACTGCTTTAGACCTAAGAGTATATTTATTTCAGTGAAACTTTATTGATTCGAGATCGCCTGCCTTTGTCGCCGTCCAGAAAAAAAGGGGCAAAAACATGTTTACGAAAGTCTTGGTTGCAAATCGAGGAGAAGTCGCTATCAGAGTGATCAGAGCCTGTAGAGAACTCGGAGTCAAAACGATCGCTGTCTACTCTGAAGCAGACGCCGAATCTCTTCATGTTCAATACGCTGACGAATGCTACCTTATAGGATCAGAAGAGCCCATTCACAGCTACCTAAACATCAACAAGATCATCAAGGTAGCCAAGAAGACAAAATGTGAAGCGATACATCCAGGTTACGGCTTCCTTTCGCAGATACCTGCCTTTGCTAGGACCTGTGAAGAGAACAACATAGTATTCATTGGTCCGTCAAGCGAGGTTTTACGGCGGATGGGTAACAAGGTCGAAGCGCGCAAGACGGCTCTAGAAGCTGGAGTTCCAGTAATTCCAGGAAGCATGGAGCCAGCACAGAACGAAGATGAAGCTCTCGATGTGGCCGAAAAGGTTGGCTATCCTGTTCTTGTGAAGGCTGTCTATGGGGGCGGCGGCAAGGGTATGCGAATGGTCAGAGACAAACGCAAGATGCAGCAAATACTGGAACTGGCGATCTTGGAAGCTGAAGCCTCATTCGGAGGCCAGAATATCTACATCGAGAAACTGCTCCCGAAAGTGAGACATATAGAGTTTCAGATATTGGCCGATGAGGGCGGAAGAACCATTCATCTAGGAGAACGGGAATGCTCACTGCAGAGGAGATACCAGAAGCTAATTGAGGAGACTCCGTCGCCAGTTATGACAGAAGAACTCAGAGATGAGATGGGAGAAGCCGCGATGAAAGTTGCACGAACCGCGAAATTCAGAAGCGCTGGAACTGTCGAGTTTCTAATCGACCAGGCCAGAAATTACAGTTTCTTAGAGATGAACACAAGGCTTCAAGTTGAACATCTGATAACCGAGATGGTCACAGGCATTGATATCGTTAAAACCCAAATCGAAATCGCAGCCGGTGATAAGATCGAGTCAAAACAGAAGGATATCATCCCAAGAGGGCATGCAATAAACTGTAGGATCAATGCAGAAGACCCTGCCAAAGATTTTGTGCCATGCCCCGGAACAATCAGAGATTTCCTCCAACCTGGAGGTCCAGGCATCAGAGTTGACACCCACCTGTATGCCGGCTACTCGATCTCCATGTTCTATGATCCTTTGATCATGAAGCTTGCTGCCTGGGGGCTGGATAGGCAGGAGTCCATAGAAAGGATGAGAAATGCTCTTAAGGAGGCTGTTGTAACAGGAGTGAAGACCAACATTCCCTTTCTCACCAAAATCATGGAAGATGAGCAATTCATCAAAGGAGTTGTTCACACAGGCTTCATTGATGAAAGAATCGCAGAACTTCAACCAGAGCAACCATTGACAGAAGAAGAAGCAGCTGCAATAATCGCCGTTCTGGCAAATCACATTGAAAGGAGAGACGCTCGAGCGGTTATTCCGAAGAAGGAATCCAGAGCAGTTTCTTTGTGGAAACTTGCCGGTAGAGTGAAGAGACTGAGGAGAACCCTTTGAAGACCCGAGAAGTCTTCGTGAACAAGAGACTTCATAAAGTCAAGATTCTCGAAAGAAATGGAAACAGCTTCCTGGTTGAGGTCAACGACAAGACAGTTAACGTAAGAGTCCAGAGTCCAAACCTGGAGAACACGGCTATAATCGAAATAGATGGCAGACCCTTCAGACCTCATATAGAGAGAACTCGCAGAAACATCCTTCAAGTGAAATTCGCCGGGAAGCTCTTCGAAGTCCAACATGAACGCGAGACTCCTAAAGCACCAGCAATAGAGAAGAAATTCGCAGCTCCCAAGATAAGAAAGCCAACCATCAACATGACAGTTGAAAAGAACTCAGTTGTGGCCCCTATCGCCGGAAGAATCGCCTTATTGAAGTGCAGCGTAGGACAAAGGGTCAGAAAGGGAGAGTGCATCTGCATCCTAGAAGCCATGAAGATGGAGAATGAAATCGTGGCTCCAAGAACAGGAGTAGTCAGAGACATCAGGATCACTCAGGGAGCCATTGTAGGAAAAGGTGATGTCTTGGCGATCGTCTCTTGATCGTGGGTTGTTCTGACGAAGAGACGAATTCCTGTTTGATCTCTCTGCAGAAATTTTTATTAATCTTCCCGACAAGCGAATTAACATCGTCTCTATGGGGCTGAAAGGGTATTGTTTGTTGGAATAGACCATATTGGAGTTGCTGTGAGCAAGTTAGATGAAGCCATTAGCCTTTACCGTGATCTCCTAGGTTTGAAGCTTGAAGGGGTCAAGATAGCAGAAGAAGATAAAGTCAGAACTGCCTTCTTCTCAACCGGAGGAGAAACCAGAATAGAAATTATGGAGCCAACAGAAGACGAGAGTCCAGTCGCCAAATTCATTGAAAAGCGAGGTGAAGGAATTCACCACATCTCGCTGAAAGTCGACAACATCGATGCTGTTCTCCAGGATCTTAAGAGAAAGGGTCTCAAGCTTGTTGATGAGAAGTCAAGAATAGGAGCTGAAGGATTGAAGGTTGCCTTCATCCATCCCAAGAGCACAAGAAGAGTTCTCTTTGAATTATGTGAGAAGCCATGATGGCTGACAGGTATGCCACAGAAGATGAGTGTAAACAAGCTTCAAGAGGGTTTGCGCACTAGACGACTGGGAAGAAGCATCTTATTCTCCCGTGAGGTTGACTCAACGAACAAGTGGGCCAAGAAACTAGCCATCGATGGGGCTCAAGATGGAACTGTAGTGATTGCAGAGACCCAGACAGAAGGGCGGGGCAGATTTGGCAGGAGATGGGTCTCCCCGAGAGGCGGATTGTGGTTTTCTCTGATTCTCAGACCTAAGCTCCATCCGTCAGACACAATCAAGCTGAACTTTGTGGCTGGACTAGCAGTTGCAAAGATTTTGCGAGAGCTGTTCAGTTTGAACGCGGAGACCAAGTGGCCGAACGACGTCCTTGTGAACAAACTGAAGATTTGTGGAGTGTTATCGGAGGTTAACTCTACCAACGAGACTGTCAACTTCGCAATCGTCGGAGTTGGGCTGAACGTGAATCTTGATGTTGAACACGCGTTTCCCAAACCTCTGAGAGAAAATGCCACTTCAATTGAGAAAGAGCTTTGTCGAAAGGTTCAGCTTGAAGAGGTGTTCAAGAGTTTACTTGAAGTCCTAGAGGACCTTTACAGGGTTCTCACTGAGAAAGGTTTTGAACCTATTCTGAAAGAATGGAAGAGATATGCGAGTTTTCTCGGTCATCAGGTGGAAGTCACAGATCTCGCGGAGAGGTTGAGTGGCTTGGCTTTGGATGTTGACCACGAAGGCGCTCTACTTCTCAAACTTGAGGAAGGAGATGTGAGACGAGTTATAGTTGGGGATGTTACGGTCCGAGCAGAATGAAAGGGATTCAGCTGAATCTTATTGGGTAAGGATTGGGTCTTCGCAGATTCCTCCATATGTCCTAAATACTGGTAAAAAGATATACTCCAAAAACATTCGGATGCAGGATGACGGCAATGAAAAAGCGAACGGTTGAGGACAAGATCAAGAGATTGAGAGAGCTAAGAGAAGAAGCCAATCTGGGGGGAGGGAAAAGTAGAATCGAAGCCCAACACAAGAAAGGCAAGTTGACATCCAGAGAGAGAATTGAACTCCTACTGGATTCAGGAAGCTTCATGGAGATCGACAAATTCATGGTTCACCAGTGTACAGAGTTTGGCATGGCTGAGCGGAAGATCCCTGGCGACGGAGTTGTTACCGGCTACGGTACAATTGACGGAAGACTGGTCTATGTTTTCTCACAGGACTTCACCGTTTTCGGTGGATCATTAGGCGAGATGTTCGCCAAGAAAGTCTGTAAACTGATGGATCTAGCGCTTAAAGCAGGCGCGCCTGTTATTGGGTTGAACGACTCTGGGGGGGCCAGGATCCAGGAAGGGGTAGCCAGCCTGGCTGGTTATGGGGACATATTCTTCCGAAACGTAATGGCTTCCGGTGTGATTCCTCAGATCTCTGCAATTATGGGACCATGCGCTGGTGGGGCAGTATATTCGCCGGCGCTAACAGATTTTATAGTTATGGTAGACAAGACAAGCCATATGTTCATCACTGGACCCCAAGTCATAAAGACCGTGCTAGGGCAAGAAGCAACGTTTGAAGATCTTGGGGGAGCCTTGATTCACAGCCAAACAAGCGGCGTCGCACATTTCATGGCGGAGAATGAAGAACATTGCATCCAGATCATCCAGAAACTCTTCCGCTATCTGCCTTCCAACTACTTGGAGGATCCTCCAATTGTGGAGACTGGTGATGACCCGAACAGAATTGATGAAGAGTTGGTGGATATAATCCCAGACGATCCTGACAAACCATATGATGTCAAAGAGATAATCCATTGCGTTGTAGACGGTAATGAATTCTTCGAGGTCCAGCCTCTTTGGGCTCCAAATCTCGTGATCGGTTTTGCCCGTCTGAACGGAAGAACTGTCGGTGTTGTGGCAAACCAACCTTCCTTTTACGCAGGGGCTTTAGACATCAACTCTTCAGTGAAAGGAGGAAGATTCGTGAGATTCTGCGACGGCTTTAACATACCTATTATAACATTCGTTGATGTGCCAGGTTTCCTCCCAGGAATCGAACAGGAACACAGCGGCATCATCAGACATGGTTCCAAGCTGCTGTATGCCTATTGTGAAGCAACAGTACCAAAGATCACACTGATCGTTCGGAAGGCGTATGGAGGAGCCTATGACGTCATGGGGAGCAAACATTCTGGTGGAGACATAAACTACGCATGGCCTACAGCCGAAATTGCTGTGATGGGGCCGCATGGAGCCATAAACATAATATTCAGAAAAGAGATTGGCGAGGCTGAAGACCCAGAGAATAAACGGATTGAACTTGTAAACGACTACCGTCAAAAGTTTGCAAACCCCTATGTGGCAGCACAGAAAGGCTACATAGATGAAGTCATTGAACCTGTGGAAACAAGACCAAAATTGATCAGTGCACTTGAGATGCTAATCACAAAGCGAGAGGCAAGGCCTCCTAAGAAACATGCGAACATACCATTATAAATGAGTGGGTCTTCTAGTTCACACCTCAACTCGATAAAGAAAAGTGACCCAGCTTGCCAGCGAAACCTCTCAGAATCACTGACACAACTTTTCGTGATGCACATCAATCCTTGATGGCAACTAGAATGCGCACAGAATCCATGATTCCTATTGCTGAGAAGATGGATCAAGTGGGCTTCTTCTCCTTTGAGATCTGGGGAGGAGCCACCTTCGACGTTTGCATACGATATCTAAATGAGGATCCATGGAAACGAATCCGCAAGCTAAAACTCCATATAAAGAAGACCCCACTTCAAATGTTGCTACGTGGACAAAACGTGGTCGGCTACAGAAACTATCCTGATGACGTTGTCATCAAGTTTGTGGAAAAAGCAGCTGAAAACGGGATCGACGTATTCCGGATCTTTGATGCTCTGAACGATGTAAGGAATATGGAGGTCGCAGCAAAAACCATTAAGAGTGTTGACGCCCACGCCCAAGGAAGCATATGCTATACCATCAGCCCAGTCCACACAGTCGAGCACTACGTAGATATCGCTAAGAAACTGGCTGCTCTGAACTGTGATTCCATATGCATCAAAGAT
>CAYGAG010000044.1:0-13579 GCA_964347765.1 uncultured Candidatus Bathyarchaeia archaeon | reverse complement strand
AGGAAGCTGTGAGTTGTGTTTTCTCTTTTTCCTTGTGAACCTTTCTTTCCATGAAGTTTCTAGAATGTTTTCGAGCCCGATTCGATATTGAATTTCATTTTGTGAAAGGCAGGGACTCTCCCCTCAGATAGACTGATAGTGATCTAGTGAATTCTTGGTCTTCTTCTATGAACTGGGCTGTCAGAAGAGTCTATTTGATTCCAACTTCTTTATCAATTTGCTTTTGCAGTCTTCCAAAGGACAAAGGCTCTTGACTTTGTATAGCAGTTAGGTAACCTTTGGTTAGGTCTTCAACCGTAGATTCGAGAAGTTTCATGAATTGTGTGTTGGCAAACTCCTTCTTAGGATCCTTCTTTTCCTCTCCATAAACAACGGATAGAAGCTCTTCGATCATCTGATCCAGTCCATAAAGCTTCAGGTGAAGCAACTCATGAATAATCAGCTCTTCCAGATTCTCACACTTTGGATTGTGGTTCACCAAAAGAACTGCCTTCTGGTCATCCAGATCAATCTTTATGTCCCCAGACTTTCTCCAAGAAGTTTTGACGATTTTGATTATTATGTCCCAATCTCTCAATCTTAAGATACTCTGCCACTTGTTCAGATACTTTGCAACACCTTCTTCATCAACATTCATGCAAACAACCTCATGCACTTCACTCACAACTATAGTTTTATGACTTGTGGAAGAAACGTAAGCAAAAGGAAATTATTATGGGTTACACTCTGTTTGTGTGAGAAGGTTGAGGAAGAAAGCAAAGAAGAAGGTCAAGAAGAAGAAAGCTCCAAGCTCATATGAGACTATGCCACATTATTTTCCAACAGAACAAGTGGATATAGTTGACAAGTTAAGATCTAAGAGAAAAAAGAAGAAGCTTAAGAGAAGCTGAAGTTTCTGTTCCAGTTGTTTTGGTGCTTTGAACATCTAGTACTGGTTATTGATTCTTCGCTTGAATCTATTGCTGATCCACTAATCTTGGATCTTCTTCCACATGTTGTGACTATTAGTAGTGTTACTATCATGAACAGTGACAAGATGAGGAGTGATGGAAACTCTGGAATTATGACTATCTCTAGTGTTGAGTGTTCATAAGCAAAGTAGATCCATCTATGAGTACCATTATCATAGATTGAGCCATTGAAGAACAGTGGTTCTACAGAACCTTTGTTAATTATGATATCATAAGGAGGAGATATCAGGTCCTTTGGGATGGAGATTCTGCAGAACCCATATGTCTGGTCTGAAGTCATGTTAGAGACATGCATCTTGATTGTGCTGTTGACCTGAAAATACTCGAAGCCTTCAATGGTAGAGTTAGAGATAACATTTACAGGCTTTCTTAGTGAAGTGTTGAAGCTGGAAAACAATCCCATCAAAGGATAATCATCTTCATTACGTGCATCTAGCCGGTACGGAGTGTCTCCGATGCCGTCATGATTTATGTCTGTTCCATTATAGTTGCTCCAGTAGTTGCCTCCAGAAGGATAGCCATCATCCCAAACACTGAAGGACCTATAGGTGGAAACCTGAAGCCAGTTATTGACAAAGTTGTTATGGAAAATGCTGTTGTAGTTGGACATTTCCCAGATCGCGATGCCATAATGGTTATTCGCTATGTTGTTTCCACTAATGCTGTTATAGCAGGAAGAAGGAACGAGCATGATGCCATACCAGTTATTTGCTGTTATGTTGTTTCCACTAATGCTGTTATAGTTGGAGGAACTGAGCCGGATGCCATCATCGTTTTTTGCTGTTATGTTGTTTCCGCTAATGCTGTTGTTGAAAGAAGTATAGAGATAGATGCCAAAATCGTTGTTTGCTGTTATTTTGTTCCCGGATATACTGTTGTTTGAGGAACCACGAGAGAGCTGGACGCCATACCCGTTGTCTGTTATGTTGTTTCCAAGTATGGTGTTGTTGTTTGAAGAAATATCGAGCCAGGTGCCACCTTGGTTGTTTTTTATGTTGTTCCCGAATATGCGGTTGCTAGAGGAATAAAAGAGATAGATGGCATCTTGGTTGTTGTTTTTTATGTTGTTCCCAGCTATAGTGCTGTTATCCGTCATCCATAATTCCACACCTGTGGTTGTGTAGGTTAGGTTTAGGTTTTCCACTGTTATACGGTTGCAGTTGACTAATACCACCTGCCCGGCATCTTCTATCACCACATCCGAGACGTTCTCAAGATAGACTAGGGGCTTACCATTCACCAGATTATCCGCAATCACACTACCATACGAATAACTAACGAATAAGCCGTTGTTGACAAAAATGTTTTCATATACACTGTTGTTAAAAGAAGAACTGAGATCGATGCCGCCCCGGTTGTCTGTTATGTTGTTTCCAGATGCGGTGTTATCGTGGGAAGAACTGAAGGAAATCCCGAAGAAAAAGTTTGAGGTTATATCATTCCCAGATACACTATTGTTGGAAGAACCATAGAGAGAGACACCATCCTGATTGTCTGTTATGTTGTTTCCAAGTATGGTGTTGTTTGAAGAAAAATCGAGACAGATGCCATCACCGTGGCTGTCTGTTATGTTGCTTCCAAGTATGGTGTTGCTAGAGGAATCAGTTAGACGGACACCGCCCCAGTTGTTTGCTGTTATGTTGTTCCCAGATATTCTGTTGTTTGAGGAAGAATTGAGATAAACGCCATACCCGTTGTTTGCTGTTATGTTGTTCCCAGATATGAGGCAGTCTGTAGAGAGGTGAAGCCATATGCCATACCTAAAATTCGTTATTCGCAGATCTTTGACTCTTACGTTTGTTCTGTTGGATAGGTCGAGTCCCCTTGTGTATTCGGTTCCTTTTATGACGTGGCCTGCTCCTTCGATGACTATGTTGTCTCTCTCCACAACAACTGAATCGTTAATGTCACCCGTGAAAGTGTAAGTGACATTGTCTACTGTGTCTATCGGGGCTGATGGCGGATCTAAGCTCCCGTCAGCCCGGATGTAAATCGGACCGCTTGCCTTGACGGTCTGAATATTTGATGTGAATCCTAACAAGGAAAACACGAACAGCAAACAAATGAATACATATGAAGCAATCCTAGATGTATTCACTCTAATCATATTGATCTTTGCATCCTGGGTTTTCTGTAGTTTGCTACATAATTAGTCTACTTATAGCTTGTGGAAGAAAAAACACCTCACACGCCTCATTGGGTACGGAACTCAAATCTCTTCCAGAGCTTCGTTGGCTAAATCATAGAAATAATTCTGATCCAACTTAACAGCAGATTCCACTAAATCAATGCCATCAACATATCCAACCACATTTCCTTCACTATCGTCTTCATCCAAACCCTGTGTTATGCGATGAAAAAGACGATGGGCAAAGTAGAATATCTGATCATAACCTCTCGTTTCAATGAAGAAAGGCAGTGACCTTAGTTCTTCAATAGAAATCTTTGAGTGGTCCAGATAGTTAAGAATAAATTGCTTGAATTTCTTTGTCACCTTCGTGTCATATAGACCTGTATAGTAGGACCATGATCCTAGCTCTGACATAAAATAGTCATAACTTGAAGACCAGAAATCTATAATGCCTGTAAGCTTTCCATCCTCAATGAGAATATCTCCTGGTTTCAAATCACCTTGAACTACACCTTTCGAAAACCTAGCATGATCCAATATTCTGGAAGCTTTTCTCTTCCACCTCTCAAACCTATCCTCGACCCATTCATTCTTTTCATGTTCAGGAAGTATTGCAAAGGCTTCTTCTGACGATTCTATTCTTTCGTTTATGGAGTCAGTGAAGTACTCTTTGCGCCTTATTCTCTGTTGAATCAATTCCAGAGGAATACTCTTGGATATTCGATGAAACACTCCAATTTGCTCCCCATACCAACCCATTTTGCCATATATCTGTTCTTTGTTTTCTCTGAAAAGAGGTTTTCCTGGCACAAAAGATTGGACAACTAGAGAAAGACTTTGGTCAAGGCTGATTGCAAAATCGTCTGAGATCGTCTTAATCGGCTTTGCAGTTTTCACTCCATGTGAAGCTAGAATATCATGGATCACCATGTTGTCATGAGCATAATCGGCACTCTGATGCAGTAATTTTATGACATATACTCCTGTTTCAGCGGTGACTTTTGCATTATCACTCTGAAAACCAGATTCTAAAGGGGTTATCAAAACAATCTTACCAAGGTCATAATGTTTCAGAAGTATCTCTTCAATATAGTGAACCGACAAATTTGCTTCCTTTTGTTTCATACTTGGGTCAAGGCTAAGGTCGTCAGTTTCAGTTTTTATGACTTGTGGAAAGGGCTGTCTGATAGAAATCATTCAGGTGTTAGCTTATTTGACATAGGATTCTTCGTCTAGTTCTAGCACAACTACTTCTGTATCAGAGTTTGCTTCTACTCTTTCTTTGAATTCCTTTGGGTTTCTTTCCCAAGTGTGCATTGGAATTGCTATTTTTGGCTTGATTAATAGTGCTGCTTCAGCAGCCTCAGCATTATCCATAGTGTACTTGTCTCCAGTAGGCAGCAAAGCTACATCAACTGACCCAAGCTTCTTCATTTGAGGTATCAAATCTGTGTCTCCAGCATGATAGATTGTCTTACCTTCAATATTGATCAAATAGCCTACTCCATAGCCCTGGGGATGCCAAGGCTTTCCAGAAGGTTTGAACCTTTTATGATTGTATGCTTCAACTGCCCAAATCCTTATTCCATCTATTTCCGTTTCTTCTCCAGGCTTGAGAGATCTAACATCTCCCTTGAACCTTTTTGAACAGTTGTCAGGAGCAACAATTACAGTGTCCTCTTTCTGAACTCTCATTATCTTATCTGGGCTGCAGTGATCAGCATGTCCATGTGTCACCAAAACGATGTCTGCTTTTTCTGAAGGTTCAACTACTTTTCCATACTTCTTCAGGTCAATATAGATGATCTTTCCAGAAGCCTTGATTTGGAAGCTTGCATGTCCTAGTAGTCTTAACGAGATTCCCATTAGAGATCACTGATTTCTACAAGTGAAACTGGATTTTATGACTTGTGGAAGAAACCAACTTTAGATAAGATCAGTGAACATCAGTTCTCTTCCGTTCTTACCAACCTTTGTGATTGCACCCATTTTTCTGAGGCAGTAAGTCATCTTTCGGGTTAGGCTGATGGAGACTCCTGTTTGATCTGCAAGATTTCGGTTAGTAAATGGTCTTTTGAGATCACTTGGCAAAAATCTGAGAAAGTCAACTTCATTCCTGAAAAGAACTCTATCCGTGACATTAATCAACCTTCTATCTTTGATGCTTACTCCTCTTCTTCTCCAGCTTCCTTTGCCATCACTACACCTTATCTCTTCTTCCTCAATCATCAAAACTTCCAAAGAGAAATTCTCTCTGGCAATTAGATCGGGGATACTCACTAGCTCATAGAACAAGTCAACCAATCTTCCCTTTCTTGGAGATCTTCTCTTAGCCACTAATTCGCTTGACTCTGTAATTCGGACTATCCATTTCTTCTCCGGAATTGGATAAACTAGTCGGACTTCATGACTTTCAACCAGACTTGAGAGTTTTCTTTTGATACGACGAAAACTCTTGGTCTGAACCTCAATCAGAAGATTTTCCCTTAGAATGTCAATGATGAACCCATCTATCCTGATCTCAAATCTGTCGTTTGGAACCGAATACCAATCTTTGATTGCTGAATGAAGAGAATGTTCGTTCATTATTACCCCGATAAATTGCATGAAATAATAGAATTGCTAACATTGAGGAATATACATCAAGATCTAAGTAGCATTCCATACTACTTCTTTCAAGAGAAGGTTTTATGACTTGTGGAAAAGGTGTATTTTGCGTGCTTCTTCCCTATTATTTCACAAAAACGAAACATGGTTTCCTTCTTTCACTTTGTATGGTTTCTTCTATAGACTATAATTGCTAGTAGTGTTGCTGTCATGAGCAATTGAAAGATAATGAATGATAGAACTAGCATAGATAGAAACTCGGAAAAGATGGGCCAGGTTATTGAGAGCCGAAGAATTATCCTACCCAAATATGGTTGTCCGGTTGTTAATGTTACTATTTCGTCGTTCTGGGGTTCGATGAAGATTAAACCGTTGTCTGATGTGTTGAAGCAAACTATTACGTGGCTAGTTTCTGGAAATTCTATTGTCACGTATCCGCATCTGTATCCTTCGTCAAGGGCGTTGTTCCTGAAGGCGTCGGCAAAGTTCACGCAGGTGTAGCTTTCATTGTGTTGATTCTTGTCAGTTTGGTCTGAAAACAGAAATTGTAAGGCTTCTTGGTATGTTGGGTCTCTGATGCTGTGGTCTCTCTTTAGATCTATAGCGTGGGCTATGACTGCACCCGAAAAAATCGCACTTGCAATCATTATGCAGAGGAAAGATACTCTCTCTGTAACTCCTTTCTCCATCCAATCTGCTCTTCTCCGAAGGATCCTAAAAGGAAGCCTGCGAAATCTATGAGATATCGATATCTGATATAGTCTAGCCTTTTGGAGTTAAATGGTAGCTTTTGGAATCTTCCAAATCATTCATTGCATATCATGGTTTAGCTTTCTTGACTTGTGGAACAAGCAAAAAAGAATTACTGGGAAGCCTCACTCCGCGCGCCAGTTTCCAGACTGTTTCGATCTGACCATTTAATGCCATAGCTTTTCAGACCCTAATCATGTTTAAAAGTATAGGTCAACTTTAAGATGAGTCAAATATCCTATCAAACCGTATAATGGAAAAGAGACAATTTCGATTATGTCTCCAATTGAGATGATTGGAAGGTCTCCGAATGCAAACAGACTCAATATGAAGAGAGAGGTTCCGAATATTGTTAACGATTTGAAGCTATGGAAGGTTCCAGTCGTCTTCCATGTTACCCGAATTCCACAGAAAAAAGCCAAAATGAATAATGGAGCAAACAATAGAAGAGCATACTTCTTATACCATTGTAGGTCTTTGGGTGTATCTCTTTCGTCATGATGAACTCTCGTTCTAAAGATTGAAGGCAAGTCTGGAAGGAAATTGCTATAAAAGAAAATCAATATGCCCACAAACATGGAATCCAGAGCATTCTGTTCAAAGAAATGGAACTCCGCAAAAACATAAAGAAGGCTTGCTGGCAAAACAACCCATTTGGATACTTTGATCAAAAGGTCAAGATGCTGCAAAGTTTCGCACTTCATAGACCAATCAGCAATTTTTGACCCAGCCTTTCGATTTATGCTCTTGAAGTAGTTCAGCACAGAACCATAAAGAGTATGATACATTAGTCGTGATATTGCTTTAAAAGACCATTTCACTTTGGATACTTTTGAGACTCTAGTCTCAGCTTTATGCTCGAGTCTCTTATGCGGTGCTCGGACAACGATCTGATTTTCTTCACTCTTCATTTCATTTTATCCTTTTTAAGCCAAGGTTTGCAAACACTGGCATAAACTTAATATATGCATTAGGAAGGGAATAAAAATTGAGTATATGCTTTATAGCCTAATATATATTCAGAAAGACCCTTGTTGGATTTGAAGCAAGAATAAGGGAAGACCTAGCCTTCTTCTACATACACACAAACATATGCAGATACAGTTCTAAGTAGAACGGTGTTTGACATGAGACAGGAAAAGGGAAAGAGTTGTGATTATAGTGTGAATACTGTTTCTTTTGTCTGAGAACTGTAGAGAGCGTGCGAGGTGGATGGTCTTCGCTTTTCCTCTAAAGTACTCTTGGTGCTCTCCATTCATCTCTCAGTATGCTATAGAGAAATGAGTCTCTCCATTTTCCTGTGCTGAAAAAATGTCTTCTGATTGTTCCTTCCTTCTGAAAGCCAACTTTTTCCAGCACTCTCTGGGAAGCTTTATTCTCTGTGCTAGTGTCTGCCTGAACTCGAACAATATTGTTGGTTAAAAATAGATAGTCTATGATGATGTTTGTCGCTTCGGTAGCGTATCCCTTACACCTCTCATCCGGAACCACACCAAATCCTACTGTTGTTTGGCTTCCAACAAGGTATTTGGCAGCCCACCCGATCTTTGTTCTATCTTTCTTTTCTATGAAGAACCACTGTGAACCAGCTCTGCTATATGACTTCTCTAGATCTTCTGTGCTTTCCTGCGATTCATATTCACCTATGAACTTAGGATCATTCAACCAATCTGCAAGTATATGCAATTCTGGCTTTTCCATTATCCTCAGATTCACACTTTTTCCTTCAAGCAATTGTAACGCCACAGAGTGTGTCTTCTGCCTATGTTTTATGGCTTTTGGAAGAAATAGACTTAGGCAACTGCAAGCATGCTATTTCAGTTTGAAACTATGTATGGTTTTTAATGTCGGGTACTTTCGAGACAGATTGGCACTCACTAGTTCTATGCTGTTGACTGTAAGCTCTCCAAACTCAGTGTTTCTCAGTCTTTCTAGTTGGCTAACCAGCTCGTTGAATTCCTGTTGGCTCTTGAACTGTGATATGCTGATGTGAGGTAGGAATCTTGGGTAATCATAGTCCATCTTTCTTATCTCCTGAATCGATTGTAGTTCTCTATTTATCACTCCGATTCTTCCCTTGTCATGTATCTCTACTAGAACAACTTCTGGGAGGATGTTGAGCTTCGAAAGAAATACATCAAATTCGCTGTGAGTTTGCAGAGTTTCCTTCGCTTGACTGATTATTCTCTCTGAGTCTTCTCTTGAAATATCATCTTCAAATCTTTCCGATTCTGCCAAGAATCCACATCCCTTTACAGTTATGTGGAGATACTCCTTGGGGAATGGATCAACACAAGGATTAGTTGAAAGCTTGTTCTGAATCTCAGCAATCCTCTTGACCATCGAATCATCTTTGACCCTGACAAGGAAAGTCAGATACTGATCTCTTCCCCTAGCCCACTCATTATAGCTTTCAACCCAGTTCTTCTCTACAATCTTCGGTTGAAGCATGTTTCTACATTTCCAAACATCCAGAAACTTGCTAAAGACCCTATCTCCAAACAACTGTCTTCACATACTGAGTCGTCAGACTATTCGTTTTCTTCCTTCTTTAGTTCTTATGATTTGTGGGAGAGAGACCAGTCGAATGGAAGTAGTTCAATATTTTGTGATCTTTCTGAGTGTTTCTGTTAGATGGTTGTGTTGTTTATGATAGTGGTCGTTGTTGAAGTATTCTTTGAACGTAGTACTCAGAGATCTTTCTCGGATCTAGTCCAAACTCGTCTTCTATTCTAGGTTGGATTCTCATCCACAGTTTCCTAATGGCTTCTAGTCTTCGGTTGAGATCCTTCACTGAAAATCTCCTTGTATATAGTGTTTCTTGAGAAGTTTTCTGTAGTCTTCGGGAAGCCATTTCAATCCGTATGAATAGTGTATTCTCCATTTTGGCACAGGCAAGAACTCTCTGTTTAGGGCGAATAACATCTTAAGCATCAAATCTACGCCATAATTTAGACAGTAGTGTGCACCTACTAAGTCGCCTCTGTCAATCCAACCCTCCGAAATAGTAGAAGGAATACCCAATCTTTTTCTTCTGAAGACCCAGTCTTCTCTGGGAGGGCAGCAATACCACTTCAGGAAATTAGCACAAACTACAATACGCATGACCCAGAAATCCTTGGGAACCTTCAACTTCTCTCTGAAGACCTTATTAACTTCTCCTTCAGGGTCAAAGATTATCTTGGCTGCCTTAGAAAAATCCCATTTATCTGTTTCATCCCATTCCCGTCTTTTAAAGTCTTCCAGAGAATCAATCATGAGGTCTATATCCTCAACACCAGAATTTCTTGCCTCATCCAAAACCATTCTATGGATTTGTGTTCTGAGTTTTTTTATCTCTTTTACGTAATAGGACTGTGATGTTCAAATCTGAAGTCCTGTCTGCAAAGCCTCTTACCAAGGCTCCTAGAAATACGATGCCCGCTACGCCTTCATATGAAGCTATTCTTGAAGCCAATTGCTCAGCGACCTGTCTAAATCTCCTTATCTGGTTTTCTCCTTCCAATTTGACTGGCATCTGGACAACCTCAATACTGTAGAACGCATATGTTAGTAAAAACTGCTTAACATAGCAGTGAAGAGAAGTAACCGGACCAGTCAGACAGTGATCAACTATCGTAGTTCTCGGACTGTTGCGCGATCAATGAGCGAAAAGCTAAATTTCATAGATTAAAGAAGCAGACTTTATGCCGAAGTTCATTCCAGGATTGAAACTGAGTGAGTTATTTTATAGAGAAGCTGTGAAGCCTATACTTGAATCTGAATTTCCAAGCTTGAAGTATTCAGCTGGTCTTACTGGCTCTGGATCAGAAGTGCTTGGCTATGATACACCACAATCGACAGATCATCATTGGGGACCAAGAATGTTATTGTTCCTATCTGAAAATGACTATAAGAGAAGCAAAGAATGGATCTGGAGAGTTCTGAGTGAAAGACTACCATACAAGTTTAGGGGGTACTCCACCAATTTTGGAAAGCCTGACAGATTTGGTGTGCGGCTCCTTGAAGAGATTAAGAGTGGGCCTGTCAATCATCTCATCGAAATCTTCACTGTGAGATCATTCTTCAAGAAGTATCTGAACTTCGACCCTCACAAAGAAATCAAGACATCTGATTGGCTAAGATTTCCGGAACATAGATTACTGGAAATAGCTAAAGGGAAAATCTTTCATGATGATCTCGATCTGAACAAGATCAGGAAGAAGTTCGCCTATTATCCAAGAGA
Organism: uncultured Candidatus Bathyarchaeia archaeon; assembly: GCA_964347765.1. Taxonomy (GTDB): domain Archaea; phylum Thermoproteota; class Bathyarchaeia; order Bathyarchaeales; family Bathycorpusculaceae; genus CAYGAG01. The sequence continues at coordinate 2,895 of CAYGAG010000044.1, read as the reverse complement.
CATCTGGCTGCATCTTCTTTCACTCCAATGGTATCGAATTAGTCAAGAAGAAGCTTTTGTGAGCAGGTGTGGAGATGTTGGAGATGAACTCGGATCGAGATTGATCGCCTCGAGACAAGTGAATCGTCTGATGAAACTGTGCTTCTTAATGGAGAGAGAGTATGCACCATACAGCAAATGGTTTGGCACAGCATTTTGCGAATTGAGATCTTCAGAGAAACTGATCCCACTTTTCAACAAGGTTCTAGAAGCTCAATCATGGAAAGAACGAGAGAAAAACCTCTCACAAGCTTATGAAGAAGTAGCCAAGCTTCATAACCAGCTCAAGATCACTAAAACTATGAAAACAAGGGTCTCAGAATTTTACAAGAGACCCTATCTGATAATTCATGCTAAGAATTTTGGAGATGAGATCAGGAAACCAATAGTGGACAGAGAAGTCATAGAAATCCAGCCTGACGTTGGCTGATTCTTTCTCTAATTCCTTAGACTATGACTACTGGTAGTGTTGCTATCATGAACTTTGGTAAGACTACAATGGATGGGAGTTCTGGAATGGTTCGAACATCGGAATCAACAAATTGTGTTATATTCCTATGGTGGGTGTGACCTTCTCTGTTTGTTCAGTTTTTCATTTCTTGCAGCTTTTTCCTCTGGCTTAGTGGTTGTTCCTTTCCAATGGCAGATGGCTGCCTACGGTAATAGGACAGAAATACGTCTGACTCTGGAAAACCTTTCCAGAAGAATATGGATGTTCCGTCTTTTACTCTGTAGTTCTTCACCTCTCCGACTTTCTGATATCCACATTTCAGATAGAGACTCTGGGCCTCTTTATTGTCTTCACTTGTCTCTACTTTTACTCCATGTAATTTTTTCCTACGAGCGTATTCCTCTGCGAAATTTAACAGGATTCGTCCTATCCCCTTACCCCTATGGTCTATGTCGACATACAGATTGAATATGTCCACCATAAGATAATCCTGCTGCAACACTATGACTCCGATAATCTTCCCGTCTTCTTCGTAAACGAATGGTTTATAATGTTTGTCTAGAAAACATGAGAAAGTCGGTTCTAGAAATAATGCATCTCTATACAAGTGTTTTATCTTTGCTCTGTCAGTCTTCCTGTATTTCCGAATCATATCTTCCCTTCTCACATCAAGTATCTGCAGCACTTCAGATGAGTCTGGTCTCCTTGTTCAGTTTTATAACTTATGGAAGAAAACTTAGAGGTAGAACAAAAGAATAAGAGATTACACTTCCTTCTGAAATATCAAGAGTATCTTGTTGTAATGAAAACGAGTGTGTACATAAATGAATCTGGCAAAAGTGCAAATCAACACCTTAAAGCCAAAACATCGAACAGAGCTTCTCGAAGTTTACGAAAAGATATTCAGTTCAAGCGAAGAAGTTGAGACATTTTATAGTAGATTCATAGAGAATGGCTGGATCTCTGGTGCTTGGAAGAATGGAGAGCTAATTGGTGTCTTGACTTGGACACCGAGAGAAGCAGCAAAACATGGATTAGCTGAAATTGTGGATTTCTGGGTCAGGGTTGAGGAAAGAAGGAAAGGAATTGGAGAGAAACTCATAGATCATGCCGTTGTTCAGATGCAACAGTACTACAAGAGTTTTGCAGCCGTTTTGAATAAAGTGATGCTGTTCACAGGAGCTTCTAACAGTTTTCTTGCTGCTAGAAACTTATACGAAAAGAAAAAGTTCCGGGTAGTGGCAACCATCCCAAAAAATGCTTTAGATAATCCTTATGGTGATGACTTACTATACGTCCTGCAGATATGAAATCCAACAGCGATGATCCATCCACTCTGGTGATGTTCTCATCAGTTTTTTGTGACATGACGTGCGCGCTGGCAAGTCTTTCACAAGCCCCGAAGAAGTCGGTGAGGACTAGTTGCAGGTTACTTAAAATGCATGCGCTTAACGATTATTCTAATAGAGTCCATGACTAGGAGCATACACAATGGAGGGTGAGAATATAGATTTCTCCAATGTCTACGATGATGCCAAACGGGCAGAAGCCTATTCCAAGCTGGAATTTCCCGGCACCTATTATCTAGCGTATAGGGATCTGCCTAATATCATATCTGATCACGTCAAAGGAACAAACGTGTTAGATTTTGGGTGTGGGACGGGCCGTTCAACAAGATTTCTGCGAAGACTTGGGTTTACTGCCGTCGGGGTTGATATATCTGAGGACATGCTGAAGAAAGCAAAAGAACTAGACCCAAAGGGAGACTACCGTCTCATCGAAGACAGCGATCTTAGCCAATTCAAACACAAATCCTTTGACCTTGTGCTTGCTGCGTTTACATTTGATAACATCCCCACGATGAGAAAGAAAGTAATAATATTCAAAGGAATCAGAAACCTACTGAAAGGCCAAGGAAGAATAGTCAATCTAGTCTCCTCACCCGAAATATACACCCATGAATGGGCATCATTTTCCACCAAAGACTTTCCAGAGAATAAACAGGCAAAAAACGGAGATAAGGTGAGAATAATACAAGCAGACACGGAGGACAAAAGACCCGTAGTAGATATTATCTGGACGCCTAGGTATTACCAAGAGACTTACAAGAAAGCCGGACTGGTGATAGTCGAGACCTATAAGCCATTAGCAAAAACTAGCGAGCCCTATAGGTGGGTCAACGAGACAAGAATTGCACCTTGGACCATCTATGTGCTGCGAAGCAGATAAAGAAAAAAGGGAATGGGCGAGGGAGACCTCTACTTTATCCGAGGCTACCTTGCCCAAGCTACTTTTTCTGATTCCGAACACCACAGGCTCGAATGAAAATAGGGCATTTCGCGGGGATTTAGGGAGATAACCCAACTATTAGCTGGCTTTTTGAAGCAAATGATATACACCTGAAA
>CAYGAG010000043.1:0-13816 GCA_964347765.1 uncultured Candidatus Bathyarchaeia archaeon | reverse complement strand
GATGTGGATTATTGGATAAGACTTGGTCAAGCCTACGTTCTTGCTAGGGTCGTGGAAGTTCATGAAATAAAGGAGACTGGCGACATTACAGGTCCAGAGGGCTATCCGGATGGCAAATGTAACATGAGAGACGTAGGTCTCGTGGCAAGAAACTTCGAGAGAACTGTCCCGCCTGCGCCTTCGAACTGTGACGTTACAGGAACAACAACAGGAGCGCCTGATGGAAAGATCGACATGAGAGATGTAGGTCTAGTATCCAGGCACTTCGGTGAAACCGACCCTTAACCCCTTCCATTTTCTGCCACCGCTAGAATCATAGTTTAAAAAAGTGAGTTTGCAGGAGTAAAACAGGTGATATCTCCAATCTCTGGTCTGAACCTGAATTTTACTTGGCGTTCTATGGTTCTCATGGCTAAAGCAAAAATGAAAGAGCTCTTTGTCCCTTACTCGATTTCAGGTTTGAAACTCGTACTCCAACTAGTCTTATTCTTTCCTTTCCTGGCAGAAGATTCTTTGTCAAGTCGCGGACTGTCTTCTTCAGATCTTGGAGGCGATTTGTGAAAAGACGCGAAGTCTTACTGCATGTAAGTGTCTGGAAATTCCCGTATCTCAACTTGACTGTGACAGTCCTGAAAAGTAGGTTTCGCCTAATTATCTTCTCACAGACTTTCTCACAAAGCTCATCCATTCTATGATGGACAAGATTGTAATCGCTGGTGTTTGTCATAAAAGTACTCTCATGTCCTAGCGACCTTCGAGATCCTCTTCCTGCGCCGACTTCTGACTCGGATATGCCATGCGCATATCGATGATACCTCGCTCCCATAATACCGAATCTTTGGGTAAGTAAAGAAACTTGAAAGGATGCAAGGTCGCCTATCGTTTTGATTCCCATCTCATTCATCTTGTGCTCAGTTTTCTCACCTATCGAAGGCATCTTTCGAACGGGTAGTGGTGCCAGAAATGTTTCCATATCATCTTCTTTGACAACGGTGAGACCATCAGGTTTCTTGTAATCACTGGCTATTTTTGCGACCAATTTGTTTGGGGCTATGCCTATTGAGCAAGTGATCTGCTCTTCCCATAGGATTTCATGTTTAATGTTCCAGGCGAGTTCAGTAGCTTCTTCGATATTCTTGACTTTTGAACTAACGTCAAGAAACGCTTCATCAAAACCCCATTTCTGGAATTTGTCTGAATATTTTCTCAATATGATCATGATCTTTGCTGACACATTTTTGTATAGTGGATAGCTAGCTCGTACAAAGACGGCCTCCGGACATAGCTTCCAAGCCTTTGAAATTGGCATACCCGAGTGTATCCCGAATCTTCTTGCCTCGTAATTGCATGTTTTGACGACGCCCCTACCGTTCCCATTTTTCGGATCAGCGCCCACAACCACTGGTCTCCCCCTGTAGATGGGATGGTCCCGCACTTCCACAGCTGAGAAGAAATGATCCATGTCGGCATGGAGTATCACCCTTTTCTTCCTACAATGATTCTTCATACAGCGCCCTCAAGGATGATGAGGTCTCTATAAGGGACTGCTGAATCTGCTTTCCTCGATCAGAAACCTGTTAGAGTCAAAGGACACAATCCTAACTGATATTACTCTAAGTGGATAACCCTTTGCGATCATAGTACTATACGTTTTCTTCTGTTTAGTCACCAGTTTGGCATTTCGACCACATTTGATTTCAACGACTTCTAGGTCACCTCTGACCATCGGAAGTCTCCTCTTGCTGTTGGACTTGCAAGAGTGTTTGACTTCAGTTTGTGTCAGAAAACTCTGTTTCATCATCTTTGAATGCCCTGTTTCCTGCAATTTTAGAATCAAACCATCTGGTCTACAGTGGTTCTTTCTTAGAAGACCTATTGCAGTAGCATATTTAGAGAGCAGTTGTGAATCTGCATAGAAACCATGGAAAGTGAAGTCTTCTCTGAAAGCACTAAGATCAAAGATTCTTCGACTCCAAAACTGTCTACTGAACAATACATGATCCCATTTCTCTTTATGAAGAAGTTTGCGGGAAAGGACGTTGCGAATGAAACTCCTTGCTATGTACTCTCCGATTACTCCTTTTAGACTGTTCAATTCAAGACTCCTAAACCTGTACTCCAAAGCAAACTCGCAACCTTCTAATTTTCTCATTCAAAGTTTGTTAGGAGAGGCTAAAAGGCGAGTTGTCAAACGACTATTTTGGAGGGCGGAGAGTTGGCTTAAAGCGAGTTTCTATTGAAACGGAATCTCGTGTACGAGAGAGATACTCATAATCATCAATTGATTGGGCGCGATCTTTTCCACGTCTAGCTCATCAGCCGAAAAATACACAGAATCCAGTTTGATAAACGTTATATACTCACATTTATCCAGAAACAATGATGGTGATACATCTTGACAAAAGAAGCGATTGTTGCTGCTACTGCTTGGATAAGCGTTGCTTTGATTATCATAACCATCTTCTGGACGCCCAAACAGTTTGACATGTTTGGCGCTCTTATCATAATATTTCTTCTTCTTGCTGTCCCATTTGTACTTACCTTAATATTGTTTAGCAGAAGAATACAGTATTCGAACAACACTTAGTGAAGAATAATAAGTCGCTTCTACAGTGAGTGGTTGCAAAGAAGAGTTTTCCTCTCTTATTTCAGAACCTTGTAATTAATATAACTACATAGAATTCTGTGAATCCTGAGACTGCTGTTCTATTCGAAAGCTTCCGAGCGCCATTTAAAGTGAGAAACTAAAAAGGGAGTTTGAGCGGTTTCAAACGTCTTTGTCTGCTTACTCTGCGCCACGTATCCAGCCGAACCGTCGGGCTAGGGCGCCGATGTCTCTCATGTTGACCTTGTAGTCGTCGTTGATGTCCGCGATTCCCATACTCCATCTTTCGTGACCTGGATAAGCTCCGAAGCCTGATGCAGCCAAGCCTACGTCTCTCATGTCGACCTTGTAGTCAGGGGATTTTAACTGGTCCTTGTATGGATAATCTGGGAAACCTGTATCATCGTAGAATGTGCTTCCTGCAATATCTTCCTTGATTGTGCCGTACCATGACACCGGGTCAATCTTGTACCACTTCCTCCTCTTGCCGAATCTGCCCCAAATCCTGAAACTTGTCTCCACCCACGTGTCAAACACTCGGAATGTTGTCTGCGCAACTGGAAAAGTCCACGTCTTACTCCATAAAGTCAGAATGTTAATGCCATAGAGCCTTAGTCCTACTGCCACAGTTATCTGGCATCCCACTCCACACGTGACGTCTAACCACAGATGTGACTTCACCCTGTACTTGTTTCGTTTCCATCTATGCTTCGTTCTGCGGCTCCACCAAGTATCTTTGTTGAACTCATAGTCAGCCCACGCAAACTTCACCTCAACTGACACTCCGATGCCGATGCAATCGTCCGCTGGATCCATTGTTGTATCGTTACTCCAGGAATTCGGCTCCTCTATGACGCTTTCGCCCTCATAGTATCTCAGCAGGCCTGACCCATTGCACGTAACATCCAGAGAGTGATTGGCATAGCTGTTGTCAACAAGAACAGGCAACGTAAGGTTACCGTCCATCTCCGTTAGGTGACCAAACCTATGCCTCCACTCGAGACCAGCAGGCTCAGTGATAGCAGCCTCAGCTTCAAACGGAAGGATTCTACAGTATCCTGACTCCGCAGCCACAGGACTACTGCCGGGAAGACCTGTAGCCACAGTACCATCAGGCCTATTCGCCACCAACCAAACATGGCTATAGGGTACGTATTCTTTCAGTCTCCATGGACCACAGCTGATCAAGTCAGGATCAGGCGCATCAGCGGTTGGATCTCCACCTTCTACAATGGGCTTCCAAACGTGCTTCGGCACGATAGGATGCTGCCCAACCCAGCTTAACGCCCATATCGCCTTCCCGTCGAACAACACTTCAAAGTTGTATGGGTCTAAAATTCTAAAGTCGATGATGCGGCTGATCTTGCTGAAGAGCCCAGGCACCTTGAAACCTCTCTGCGCTAGTAGGCGGTAGAGCTCGACCAGAGAGAAGTATACATCTGCCGCTGTTAATGGTGTTCCATCTGTCCAGAATATGTCCGGTCCTAGAGTGAACGTCACCTTCGAGCATACGCCAAGCGTGGGATGAACGTATGTACCGACTATGTGGTTGGTTGCCAACCAATTCTTCCATCGACTTGGATCGTATGGATCCCGCTTCAGCAACGTATCGTACATCAGGAACATGAGGTTTCCGAATCCGCAGCCGAGATCTACTGGCGAAGCGTAGATCGGGTTCCAATGTGGAATCGTCAGTGTCGAAAGGCCTACTCGGAGTGTCATGTTCCCTTCTCCACCCTCGTTGGTGTCCCCTGTCTCATTGCCCCTTGGATGCATATTCAACAGGCTGAAGAAGTTGTCTAGGCCAAAGCCTGGACTGTTCACTACTCCGTCCCAATACTTGCCTCTAAACGTATCTTCAAAATCTCCTTGCGGTGCTCCAGCTGTACCCCCAGTGTAGGATCTAGAATAGGCTTTGATGCCAGACGTGGAATATATCGGAATGCCCAATACGTTGTAGGCTTGAGCCCACTGAGCTTTCATAGCCCAGTAGAAGGCTTCTTCCTGAGTGTTAGAATATAAAACACCGTCGGCGGCTGCATTGAAGTCAGGGTTGTTGTGACCACCGTAGTTGGGGCAGACGCCTGGATGCCAGTAGTTGTCCCAGCTCCACTGTATGAAGTGAGTGGGATCTACGTCAAAGCTACGGAACGCTGTGTACATGTGGAAGTTCTTGTTGAGCATGACTTCTACGAATGTTGTGCCGCTTGTAGCGTAACGGACGTCAACTTTGATGTGTATAGCATCTAATGCTATAACGATCATGTCGCCCATCAATGTTCTGCCTGGGTGGTCGCTTCTGATGTAGCAGATCAGCTCTACCGTCGTGCCAGTAGCATCCCATTTCCTGTAACCATCAATATCCTTTTCAGCAAAGCCGCCGGCGTCCAATATAGCCTCGGCTGCTGCAAGGTTGTATTCCCAAGCCCACGGAGCGGTTGTGTTTCCGTAGATGTACAATATGTACTTGGCTTGGGGCGAAGGCACAATTGTATATGTCGGGAGACCGAAGCCTGCGCCGATGGAAGGATCGGCTATGAGGCCGTCCCTGTCCACACAGTGTGCAACAGCCCTTCTAAGGGCGACACTGCTCATCGGGTTTGGATATACGGGATTGGGATACGTCGGATCTGGAGGATTGCCCAAGAATTCGTTATTGTTGCTGTTTAGCTCCAGCATGTTGATGCTGTATTCAGCTCCGTAGCTAACAACATCGATCGTCTCGTTATATGGAGGCGTAGTTAGTTCTTCATAGATCGGTTTTGGCAAGGGCCAGTCGCAGATGTCTATTTCGCCTGCTTTCAAGGCGTCAAACATTGCTGTGTGGTCTGAGTACAGTTTGATCAACAGGTTGTCAGCTCTCGGTCCAAACATTTCGTACTTTGTGTCTGGAGGAGCATCATCTGGATACTCCCAGGAACTGACAGGAAAGACGGAGAAGTCTGCTAGTAGAATTGGTAGAAGAACTGAAATAGCTAGAATGCTCTTCTTGTTCATTTCTCTATTTTCTCCCAAATTTCATTTAGCAAACTCAGCAGATCCATATTTTAGAAAGGTTGCTTTATATTATTTATGAAACAATTTTCCTATTTGCGGTTATTTTTGGTTTCATTCTACATGTTCTAGGTGATATGTTACTCAGTTTCTGGAGGAGCTTCGGATCTGGATCTTGATGTGGTCTGTAAATAGGTTTCCAAGACTTCTTTGCCAAGACTGGTGAGGTCATACTTGTAGTAGCCGGAGCCCTTGTGAACTGGAACCACTAGACCCCTTGCCTTCAAACGCACCAGTGCAAGCTTTCCCTTCTTCCCATAGTCTTCTATTCTATGGTAGTGAACTGGACCCCTCTGATCAATCATGTTTAGGAACTTGAAGTCTATGGGTTTACACATCTTAACGATGTTTGCTGCCTGGTTGACGGCTATGCTGTCCTTGATCCTCTGCATTACCTCGTCTGCCAGTTCCATCCTCATCTCATCGTACTCTTTGTAGACCCAGTCGGGCCAAGGGTCAAACGTGTTCTTCTCAATAAAGATCTTCTTCGCTTTCGGTTTCCATCCTTTGAAGTCTTGCTGCCAAGCAACCAGATCGTACTTGTACACTCCCTTCCGTAACACCTGGATCTTGCGTGCACTTGTTCTGAATCTGAAAAGTCGGTTCCAAAGGATCCACCATGGTGGCGATCAGGACCGCTATTTTCGTGCCCAGTACGTCGAATCCGTGCGTGAGTGGGTATGAAACAACGAGCGCGTGGGCGTGTGCGAATCAAAACTTAAGTATTCATCTTCTAGACAAATCTATGATTGACATGACTTTTTCGAAAAAACACTGCAGGAGAAAAAGATCAGATAATCAAAGCCTGTTTTTATTCGGTGTAGTAAGTCTTTTATGGTTCATATTTCGAACAGGCACGAAGCCTTCGCGAATATTATATCCTTGTCAACGTGCTGCTTTGGTCAACAGCCTTGCATCACTTGGCCTACCGATTTCGATATCAATGTTTGCAGTCACAAAGAGAATAAAATCCTTGTCAAAGAAAGCGGTAATCCCTATACTGTTAGCACTGATTGTGGGCGTGCTAATTAACGATAAGTACTTTTTTGGGAGTTTTCAACTTGCGTCAGCAGATCCAGATCAAGAATTTCAGTTGAAACTTCAAGCGACAAATGCGACAGAGTCTCCCGTTTCTGATATATATGTAGTGAATGGCCCTGCATACGCACATATTGAAGAACTCATAAATCTAATGGGTTCGCATGGTTTACGTTTCTTCAGATCAAACAAAGTTGGAGCAAATCAAGGACCTGAGGGTCTAATATCAAATAATGATGTGGTACTCATCAAGATAAATGAACAGTGGTCCCAACGTGGCGGGACCAACACTGATGTTTTGAAAGAGCTTATACAAGCGATAATTGATCATCCTGATGATTTCAAAGGCGAAATTGTGGTGGCGGACAATGGACAGGGTGTGGGCAGCATGGATTGGTCCCAAAGCAATGCTGAGGACACAGCTCAATCAACTCAAGACGTGGTCAACATGTTCTCACTTTCGTTCAATGTCTCAACGTATGATTGGCAAACGATTAGAGGTACACAGGTCGATGAGTACATTGATGGTGACATGAGAAGCGGTTATGTCCTGTACAATGTGTCTGATCCTGAAACCGGAATTTACGTTTCTTACCCAAAATTTGAGACAGACCATGGAACCTACGTCAGCTTTAAACAAGGCATATGGAATGGGACTGCTTATGAGAAGAGACTGAAAGTGATCAATATGCCAATTCTGAAATCTCATAGGGTATATGGAGTTACGGCATCGACAAAACACTACATGGGCGTACAATCAGAGGGCTACAGTGTGAGTGGAGGACTGGCTAACGGTCACGTAAGTGTGGCAACTGGTGGAATGGGTACACTAATGGTGGAGACTGGACTGCCAACCCTTAACATTCTCGACGCTATATATATAAACGCAAACCCGTGGCCTTCAGCCATTGCAGGTCCTAGTACCTACTACTTTGGAGCAACAAAGGTCAACCTGTTAATGGCAAGTGTTGATCCTGTTGCCCTCGATTACTGGGCTTCAAAGCACGTACTGATGCGGACAGCACAGTTGATCGGTCACTATGACACCCGTACAATAGACCCGGATAACATGGAAAGAATCTATGGTCTAGCTGAGGCCTTCGGTGTATGGCTAAATCTTACGAAGAATGAAATTGTCACAGCAGGTCACTATGCTACGAACGACGCAGATCACATGAGCATACATGTTTCCCAAGATAACATTCCACCCACTATTGAAATTCTCTCTCCAGAAAACAGAACTTACCCATCACCTGATGTTTCCCTTGCCTATACTGCGAGTGAACCTGTGGATTGGGTAGGCTACAGCTTGGATGGCCAGGCAAATTTGACAATTACAGGGAACACAAGTTTAACTACACTTCCTGATGGATCTCATTTTGTGGTCGTATATGCAAATGACACAATAGGAAACATGGGAAGATCTGGAGCCACCTATTTCTCTGTCGATACGCTCCCGCCAAATATAACAGACATTACTCAAAGTCCACTAGGCAATGAAGTTCTACCTGGTATTGGTGTGAAAATTAACGCCACAGTAACGGATAAAACAAGTGGAACAGATCGGGTGAGTCTGGATTATGCTTATGCTAATAGTAGTGGAATTTGGATCACAATTATTGATATGGCAAGAATTGAAGCCAACATTTGGAACGCTACGATACCTGCCTTCCGATATAACACAAATGTTACCTACACTGTCGCAGCAGAGGACAACGTGGGAAATAGTATCACCACCGAGCAAATGGGGTATGACTATCAATATCACGTGATCCCAGAGCTAACATCCTTCACTATGTCAATACTGCTTATCGTAACATCACTACTAACCGTCCTACTGCATGCGCTAAAGGGAGGAAAATGAGTCTAACTCTCTAGGATTGACACCTGAGAATAGCGTATGTGTTGACTCTTCCAATGCATAATAAATTTTATGAGTCCCCACAATTTTTGCAGTAACAGCCTTCTCACTAACTTTTCCACGTGTATCTGGCTTGAAGAGTCAAGAAAAAAATTCGTCATCCATCGTCATAGAGTATCACGCTGCAAGGGAATTTCTTCTTGCAGTCTACATAAAGTTTGCTCTGATTCCCCAGACTACTCTCAGCATCCTCTACATAATCTACTAATATTGGTTGTCAATTATGATCTGTATGGATAAGCTTTGACAGAACGAAAATCATATTCAAAATTGTTGGGGATAGTTGGAAAACCGAATACTGGAAAATCAACTTCTATACTGTCTTTTGCTGGGTTCTGATTTGAACGAGATGAAACTGATTGTGGAAGTGTTGAAACAGACGTTTGAGGGCGTCGCATGGCATGGCCCCTCCTTCATGTATGTTCTAAAGGGAGTGGATGAAGTGCAGGCGAGTGAACGACCGATTGGTTCAAGACACACAATTTGGGAAATAGTGAACCACTGTTCATACTGGATGGAAGCCGTGACTGAGGCGTTACGTAGTAAAAAAATGCCAGACGTCAAATCCGCCGAGGATTGGCCAAAAATGAGAAAGACCGATGAAGACTGGACCAAAGCCCAAGATAGGCTAAGGAAGACCTATGAGGAACTCGTCGAATCCATAAAGAGCTTGAACGAGACTCAACTCACACAGAAGGTTCACGGCTCCTTCAAAGGGAGATCCTACACGACCACATTTCGAAAGATGCTTCACGGTATTTCTGACCATAACATCTACCATGCAGGGCAAGTTGCAATCTTGAAAAAAAGGATCATCTGATGCTATCGCGCACCTCCATTCTTTCTTTGGCAGGTTCCACAGAAGTTTCTCTCGTGTGCGCCTAGATCCGCGTTTGTCACTTCTTCCGGTAAACCATTTAAGACAGTTGAGCCAAGACATGTAGCTTCTGGAGGTGGGAAAATATCTGAAGTTGAGATTGTTGTTACGCGGGGCACATTTTTGGTTGGTCTAGTTGTTGCGATTCTAGCTGCAAGTGCTATCTCAATCGTGCTTTCTACGCAACTGGCAGTGGGTCCTCAAGGTCCGAAAGGTGATAGTGGAGAGATTGGTCCTCAAGGACTGCAGGGATTGCCCGGAGTGGATGGTGTAAGTGGCTTAGATGGCGTAGATGGCGCAGATGGTGTGGACGGTGTGGATGGTAAGGACGGTGTAAATGGAACCGACGGTGTAGATGGTTTGGACGGCAAGTCGGCGTATGAGATATGGCTTGACGAAGGCAATTCGGGTACAGAACAGGACTTTTTGGATTCGTTGAAAGGAGAACAAGGACCTGCAGGAGTATTCTCAATTGAAAATATGTCTGGGTGGTTGCCAGCGCCGGCGTTTGACAGTGGTTGGGTTAGCAACTGGACGGATGAGGTGGAGTATCTACGGATCAGTCTTTATCATGGCTTGAACACGACAGACGTATTCGTGTATGTCGTCGGCAGACTTAATCAGACGATTGAAGTGTGGGAGAACGGAAGCGTTCACCAGTTTGCCTATGGAGGACTTTTCGGTCGCCTTGGCGGCGGTGCGGGTGTCTTTTGGGTTCTTGGGGAAAGCAAGATTGAGCTTTATAGATTGATTCCTGATAGTGTGGTCCCTTGGCATGAAGTTCGAGTCCTAATCTGGAAATTGCAAGAACCATAATCTTCTCTTTTTTCTCGGGAGATTCTTTCCAAAATCATCAGTGCTAATTCAGATTTGGTATTGTTCGTTAGTGAGCACTGTTTCAAAATAGAATTTTATTCTAGAATTTTATACACCAAAAATTTCTTAAGAAAACAGCAAAAATACATCTAGGTTACAGATAATAGGAGAAGACAAAATGAACAAGATCCTATCGGTAATAATGTTTTCTCTCGCGGTGTTTTCAATGTTTCCTATAGTGAGACACGTAGTTGCAGGCGACCAGCTGCAGTTGACTTATGTCCATGTTGACGATGCCCAGTTGGCTGATTTGAATATGAATGGTCAGATTTGGGGAGACGAACTGCAAATAGAGATACTTGATCTTCAAACAGTCAGCATTACAATGATTGCAGGCGCAGCCTCATTTGTCGACATCACTATGAGACTAGAAAATCTAGGAGATGATGATATACTCTTGGATCTACCGGAAATGGTTTTTTCGGTTACACCTGTTGAATATGAGACGTACGCTGCGCATGAAGAGAGTTTCTACGAATTACCCGATCCCACTCCGGTTGAACCACCAATACTGATAAGCCCTTACCATGATATCACAGTTGAGGAAAACTTAGAAGTGACACAAAGTTGCCCTGGAATCGCTACAGTCAATCTTCTGTTACGCTTCACGTATGCACGCATTTTCGAAACAATCTACATAAGAGCAGATGGCAGCATTGATCCTCCAACAGCACCTATAGCAAGTCCTGACCTTGTAACCTACACCCTCACTGACAACATCGCCTCCATCAGCCATGGTATCGTTGTGGAACGAGACAACATAGTGATTGATGGAGCAGGCTATAGCCTTCAGGGAACAGAAGACTATTCCTTAATAGGAATAAATCTGACAGCCAGAACAAACGTGGCAGTAAAGAATTTGGAAATCAATATGTTCGGATATGGCATAAGGCTAAGCGATTCGGCAAACGACAATAATATACATCAAAATACCATAACAGGGAGCATAGTTATAGCAATACGGCTTTTAGATTCAGATCGAAACAACATATTTCAGAACACCATATCAGACAACGTTTGGATGGGCATAGTCCTTGGGTCTTCAAACCATAACAACATATATGAAAACGACATTTTATACAATCCTGGTGGCATCGAGCTCTCAGATTCAAATGAAAATAACATTTTTGGAAACGACATAAGAGGAGCAGGAGGACATGGCATAGATATCGAATTTTCAAGTAATAACAACATCTACGGAAACAACTTAACAAACCACTTTGCCGGTGTCGTTATGGAGGGGGCGTCAGACAACACATTTTACCACAATAACTTTATGAATAACTGGGAATTTAATGCGGACATCATACTTTCTGGCTATGTCAATACTTGGGATGATGGCTATCCTTCTGGAGGAAACTACTGGGGAACAGTGATAATGACAGGGGAGCACTACGATGGTGTTGATGTAAAAAGTGGACCAGATCAGAGCTTGCCTGGAAGCGATGGAATAGGCGACACACCCTACACCGTCGATTCAGACGATTCGGACGATCAAGATTGCTATCCGCTTATGGGTTTTATCAACATGTTTCATGCTGGAACTTGGGACGAAGTATCATACGACGTAAGTGTTGCGAGTAATTCAACGATCTCAGATTTCTACTTTGATCCAGCCGAAGGCGCATTTATTGAATTTGACGTGGCTGGCGATCCAGAAACTACTGGTTTCTGCAGAGTGGCGATTCCCCAAGACCTATTGTGGGTCGAAGACGGATGGACAATTCTTGTTGATGGTGAACCCATAACAGACTACACAATAATGACCGATGAGACCTACACTTACATTTACTTCACATACACCCACAGTACTCACGCAGTCAAAATAATAGGTACTCATGCAATCGGACAGCCGCCACCTGTTGCCGTAGCTATAATTGACATTAACCCAGGCACCTTGAACCTGGAAAGCAACGGCAAATGGGTTACAGCGTATATTGAGCTTCCTGAAGGCTATGATGTAAATGATATAAAAGTGAACACAGTCTTGCTGAATGATACCGTACCAGCTGAAGCGCGTCCAACAGGCGTTGGAGACGATGATGAAGATGGCATTCTAGATCTGATGGTGAAGTTCGATAGACAAGCATTAATCGAATACATAAATGAAAACATTGATTGGTCGATGCCTGAGAGAGCTAAACCATTGATTTTTGAAGTGACATTAACCGTTACTGGTTTGCTATGCGATGATACGCCTTTTGAAGGCACAGACGCAATCAGAGTGCTGAAATTCTTGAAAGGACAACCGGAATCGCGGTGAGAACTCAAAGAGCTTCTCTTTTTTATCAATTCTTCCATAAACGATGATTGACTGCAAAGCCTAGACTGAACCAGTTGATTGACCCTGCGCTTTGCGGACGATGGTAATCAATATAGTCTTCCAGTCTCTAGTATAGGGAACTACGGTGATAGGTGTTGATAGAGGTGGTCTTCAACGTTTGCGAGCTGGTAATTGCTTATATCATGCAGCAAAAGGGTATCAGAGACTGCGGGATCTCTAGAAACACATGGCATAAGCTTTTCAAGGGCAACTTTGATTCGCGAGACATTCTGATGGTCAGAGCGATCAAAGACAGATTGATAGAAGAGAAGACTGAAGCTGAACGAATCAAAGAGATCGTTGAGAAGACTTGGAGATTGCACGAAAAGTATGTTCCGAACTGGCTTAAAGAGATTGTAAAGGTGGATTTTAAGCTTCGAGAAGTGAGAGTTTCTGTAGTTCCATTTGGCGCTGGACAGACACCGTTCAGAGATGTTCCACTGATTGTGGTCGGCAAGATCCGTGAAGGATGGGGTTACCCTGAAACTTTGGCGCATGAGCTAGCTCATGTATTGTTCAATCAGAATTTTGATTTTGAGAATGAGGTAGAGCATCCTTACATTCAGCTGATAGAAGAGGAGATTGCAGTCAGATTGGGCTTAAGACCACGATACTTCAGCTATGAGATACCCGGATTCGCAGGCTGGGTTAAAAAAGCTCAGCAGAAGGAGAAAGCATGGAAAGTCTACCTACAAAGCTTAGACAGGTTCAGAGACATCTCTGAGTTCATTGAAGAAAACGAAAAGTGTAATTTCTCGCCTAGATAGTCTGCCCTAGAGTTAGTCTTTATAGCGTTTTCTGAGTGTTCCGGAATATTCTTCGATTCCCAGTGTTTTGATCTGCTTGTTCGTTTCGATGATGGCTTTCTTTCGTTCTAGAAGTGGTTCTGTTTTCAGTCTCTGACATGGGAAATCTTCGCATTGGTAGCAGAAGTCTATGGCTTTCTGAGTCGTGCAATCACGTACGGGACAGTCTGACCACCAAGACCAACCTCCTCCAAACCGGCAACCTCTGCAGGGTTTATCGTGTGAGGCGATCCAGCTCAGTCCTTTCAGAAATTCAAAGTCGCAGGCACTGTTGCTATCCACTATTAGTCTGAGCGACCCGTATTTCTTGGCGAAA